>JBILNB010000076.1:0-19730 GCA_044375195.1 Rubrivivax sp.
GATCCGCACGCCCGATGACATGCGCGGCCTGAAGATGCGCACGATGCAGAGCCAGGTCTACGTGAACTTCATGCAGTCCATGGGCGCGTCGGCCACGCCCATCTCGTTTCCCGAGCTGATCCCGGCGTTGAAGTCCAACGTCGTCGACGGCCAGGAGAACGCCTCCACCACGGTGCTCGACGGCAAGCTCTACGAGGTGCAGAAGTTCATGAGCGTGAACGAGCACATCTACGGCATGCACCTGATCATCTTCAACGACGCGAAGTTCCGCTCGCTCTCGCCCGACCACCAGAAGATCGTCCAGGAGGGCGCGCGCCTGCACGCCGAGGTGGCGAACTCGCGCAAGGCCTTCGACGCCATGGGCGCGGTCAACAAGATCCGCGAGGCGGGCACCCGGGTGCACGTGAGCTCGGCCTCGGAGAAGGAGCGTTTCCGCCAGGTCACGCAGAGGCCGGTGATCGAATTCATCGCCACGCAGGCAGGCCGTGACGTGGTGGATCGCGTGCTCGCCGCCGCCGAGGAAGCGCGCCGCGCCGTCTACGGCGAGTGAGCCCGAGCCGCGCTGCGTGATTCCCTGGTGCGGCCCCGCCGCGGGCCGGCCGGGGGATGACGCGGGCGCGCCGGCCGGCACCGCGCCGGCGACCCGACCCGAGCCCCCCCGATGAAGGCCCTGCGAGACCTGATCCGCACGCTGGTGCGCGCGGCCGACCACGCCAGCGGCTGGCTGCTGCTGTCGATCTGCGTGCTCAACCTCGTGGCCGTGTTCATGCGCTACGGCCTGCGCGACTCGATCTCCTGGAGCGAGGAGGCGATCCGCTACCTTGCGATCTGGATGACCTTCCTCGGCGCGGCCTCGGCCAGCTGGTTCGACGAGCACCTGGACATGAACCTGCTCAGCGGCATCTCGAACGCGCGCTTCCAGGCCTGGCACAAGGCCGCGCTGCAGGTGCTGACGCTCGCCTTCGGCGTGCTGGTGCTGTGGCAGGGCTCGGTCTACGTCAAGCTCAACGGCCTGCAGACCGCCCCCACGACCGGCCTGCCGATGTTCTGGATCTACTCCGCCATCGCGGTGGGCGGTCTGCTGCTGGTCCTGGTGGCCCTGGTCAAGCTGTTGGACGCCTTCGTGCCGCCGCCGCGCGACGCCGAAGGCCGGCCACTGCTGTAGGGACCCGCTGCCATGACCATCGTCGCCATCGCCCTCGTCCTGCTGCTGCTGTCGGGACTGCCGATCGCCTTCGCCTTCGGTCTCGCGGCCGCGGTGGCGCTGTGGCACGAGCAGTTGCCCATGCTGAGCATGGCCTCCAAGATGTTCGCCGGCCTCGACAGCTTCGTGCTGCTCGCTGCCCCCTTCTACATCGTCGCCGGGGAACTGATGGCGCGCGGCGGCATCGCGAGCCGGCTGGTGCGCTTCGCGACCATGATCGTGGGCCGCGTCCGCGGCGGCACCGCATACGCCGTCGTCTGCGCCTCGGTGATGTTCGCCGGCATCTCCGGCACCGCCATCGCCGACATCGCGGCGCTGGGCCAGATCTTCATCAAGTCCATGGCGCGGGAGGGCTACAGCAAGGCCTTCGCCGCCGCGCTCGTGGCTGCGGGCTCGATCATCGGCCCGATCATCCCGCCGTCGGTCATCATGGTGATCTACGCCGCAGTGGCCGACCTGTCGGTGCTCAAGCTCTTCCTGGCGGGCATCGTGCCCGGGATCATGCTCGGGCTGGCCTGCGGCGTGGTCGTCTTCATCAAGGGCCTTCGCGGCGAACTGCCCGCCACCACGCTGGCGGTGGCGCCCGAGGAGCGCGGCAAGACCTGGCGCCACGGGCTGCTGGTGCTGACACTGCCCGCCTTCATCGTGTTCGGCACGACCTCGGGCGTGTTCACCCCCACCGAGGCCGGCGGCATCGCCGCGGCCTACGCCTTCTTCCTCGCCTTCTTCGTCTTCCGCGAGCTCGACCGCCACGGGGTCATGCAGGCCTTCCGCGCCGCGGCGCGCCTGACGGCGGGGCTGTTCCTGCTGATCGCGACAGTCGAGATCGTCAACTTCGTGCTCATCATGGCGGGCATCGAGGACTGGACGCGCAGCCTGCTCGAGGTCTTCCAGGGCCGCCCGATGCTGTTCATGCTGGTCTGCGTGCTGGCCTTCCTGGTGATCGGCCTGGCGCTGGACGCCGGGCCGGCGCTGCTGCTGCTGGCGCCGGTCCTGCTGCCGCTGTCGCGCCAGATGGGCATCGACGACATGCAGTTCTCGATGGTCATGATCGTCTCCTGCACGATGGGCCTGATCTCGCCGCCGGTGGGCATCGTGCTGTTCGTCGCCTGCCGCATCGGCGAGATGACGCTGTCGGTGCTGTGGCGCGAGCTGCGCTGGTTCTTCCTGGCGCAGCTCGGCGTGATCGTCCTGCTGGCGGTGGTGCCCGGGTTCAGCACCTGGCTCCCCAGCCTGATGGGACGCTGAGAGACCCCGCGGAAGGAACATCCCGTGAACACCGACTTGATCGACGCGCTGCGCGCGCGCCTGGGCCCCACGCGCCTTCTCGTCGGCGCCGATGTGCCCGAGCGCTTCATGGCCGACGCCGCCCGGCAGGTGCCGGTGCGGCCCGCCGCCGTGGCCCTGCCCGGCAGCACCGAGGACGTCGCCGCCGTGCTCGCCCTGTGCAACGAGCACCGGCAGCCGGTGGTCACCCAGGGGGGGCGGACGGGGCTGTGCGCGGGCGCGCACCCGCGCAGCGGCGAGCTCGCGCTGTCGCTGGAGAAGCTCTCCGGCATCGAGGAGATCGACCTCGACAGCGGCACGCTCACGGCGCTGGCCGGCACGACGCTGCAAGCCGTGCAGCAGGCGGCCGAGGGCGCCGGCCTGATGTACGGCGTCGACCTGGGCGCGCGCGGCAGCTGCACGATCGGCGGCAATGTCGCCACCAATGCCGGCGGCAACCAGGTCATCCGCTACGGCATGACCCGGCGCAGCGTGCTCGGCCTGGAGGTGGCGCTGGCTGACGGCCGCATCGTCCGCTCGATGAACAAGATGCTGAAGAACAACGCCGGCTACGACTGGACGCAGCTGTTCGTCGGCTCGGAGGGCACGCTGGGCGTGGTCACGCGCGTCGTGGTGCAGTTGCAGGCGCGTCCGCGCCAGGTGCAGACCGCGCTGCTGGCGGTGCCCGACACGCAGCGCGCCCTGACCCTGCTGCGGGCCTTGGAGAAGGAGCTCCCAGCCGGCCTGCTGGTGTTCGAGGCCCTGTGGCGCGAGATGTACGAGACCGCCACGCAGCGTATCGGGCTCACGGCGCCCGTGGCCCCGGGGCAGGACGTCTACCTCCTGGTCGAGGCGCCGATGGGCGACGGCGGGCGCGAGGCCTTCGACACCGTGCTCGGCGCGATGCACGAGCGTGGGCTGCTGGTCGACGCCGCGGTGGCGGAGTCGGGCGCGCAACGCGCGCGCCTGTGGGCGCTGCGCGAGAGCGTCTATGAATACGAGAAGGTCTTCGGCTTCGTCCACGGCTACGACATCTCGGTGCCGCTGGACCGCATGGCCGAGGCCGTGGCCCTGCTGCGCGCCTCGACCCCGCAGTTGCCCGAAGGCGTGAGCCTGGCGATCTTCGGCCACCTCGCAGACTCCAACATCCACCTGCTGGCCGTGGCCGACCGCCGCGGCCGGCCGGACGACCCCCATTTCTGCGACGAGGTCGTCTACCGGTGCACCCATGCCGTCGGTGGTTCGATCTCGGCCGAGCACGGCATCGGCACGCTGAAGAAGCCCTACCTGCACCTGTCGCGCAGCGGGCCGGAGCTCGGCCTGATGACGCAGATGAAGCAGCTGCTCGACCCGAACGGAATCCTGAACCCGGGGCGGGTGGTGTGACAGTGGCGCCCGCGCCCCGGCGCAGTCGGCCGGCGCTGCCGGCCGCCACCCCTCACCCGTCCACTCCCGCCGCGCTGGAGGCGCCATGAACCCTGACACCCGAGCCCCCTCTGCGGCCACCCGCCGCCTGCCCGAGGGTCTGGACGGCCCCCGCCTGCTGGCCCTGTACGAGCGCATGCTCCTGCTGCGCCGCTTCGAGCAGGCCGCGCAGACCGCCTGCCGCAAGGGCGAGACGCCGGGCTTCCTGCACCTGTACATCGGCGAGGAGGCCACCGGCGTGGGCGTGTGCGACCATCTGCGCAAGACCGACTGGATCACCAGCACCCACCGCGGCCATGGCCACGCCCTGGCCAAGGGCATGGACCCGGCCACGCTGATGGCCGAGCTGTACGGCCGCGCCGACGGCTGTTGCGGCGGCCGCGGCGGCACCATGCACCTGTACGACCGCTCGGTCGGCCTGTTCGGCACCAACGGGCTGGTGGGCGCGGGCATCCCGCAGGCCGTCGGCGCCGGCATGGCCGCGCGCCGGCTCGGCGGCGATGGCGTGGCCGTGGCCTTCTTCGGCGACGGCGCGAGCAACCACGCTGCCTTCCACGAGGGCATCAACCTCGCAGGCGCAATGTCGGCGCCGGTGGTCTTCGTCTGCGAGAACAACCTCTACGCCACCGCCACGCCGCTGGCCAGCGTGACGCGCAACCCCGAGATCGCCACCCGCGCCGCCGCCTACGGCATCCCGGGCGTGGCCGTGGACGGCAACGACATCGTCGCGGTGTGGTCGGCCATGCGCGAGGCGGTCGAGCGCGCGCGCCGCGGCGAGGGGCCGACGCTGATCGAGAGCAAGACCTACCGCACGGTCGCTCACCACGAGGGCGACCCGGTGGCGGGCAGCTACCGCACGCAGCAGGAGGTGGACGCGTGGACGGGACGCGACCCGCTGCTGCGCGCGCGCGAAGAGTGGCTCGAGCCGCTCGGGCTGGCCGATGCAGGCACGCTCGAGGCCATGGAGGCCCGCGTGCGCGCCGTCGTCGAGCACGCGCTGGACTTCGCGCGGCGTTCGCCCGAACCCGACCCGGCCACTGTCGACCGGCACCTCCACGCCGTGCCGCTGAACCCGGCGCAGGCGCTGCAGCCCTCGGATCCCGCTGCATCCACCGTCACCCAGGGCTGGCTCGACGCCGTGCGCGACGGCATCGCCGAGGAGATGCGCGCCAACCCGCACATCGTCTACTTCGGCGAGGGCACGGGCGAGCGCGGCGGCAGCTTCGCGCACACCAAGAACCTGTACAAGGAGTTCGGTGCGCAGCGCCTGATCGACACCCCGATCTCGGAGCTCGGCTTCACCGGCGCCAGCGTCGGCGCGTCGGCCGTGGGTGTGCGCTGCGTGGCGGACCTGATGTTCGCCGACTTCCTGTTCGAGGCCGCGGGCCAGATCGTGCTGCAGGCGGCCAAGCTGCGCTACATGAGCAACGGCCAGATGAGCGCGCCCATGGTGGTGCGGGCGGCCGCCGGCGCGCTGCGCTCGGCCGGGCCGCACCACAGCGGCATGTACCACCCGGTGTGGGCGCACGTGCCCGGGCTGGTGGTGTGCGTGCCGTCGAACCCGGCCGACGCCAAGGGCCTGATGAAGACGGCCCTGCGCGCCGGCGACCCGGTGCTGATGCTCGAGAGCAAGGCGCTGTTCTCCTCCAAGGGCGAGGTGCCGGTGGGCGAGCACTACGTGCCCTTCGGCGTGGCACGCGTCGCGCGCCCGGGCCGTGACCTGACGATCGCCGCCGCCGGCCAGATGGTGGGCATGGCCTTGACTGCCGCCCAGGCGCTGGCCGGGCGCGGCATCGAGTGCGAGGTCATCGATCTGCGCACCATCCAGCCGCTGGACGTGGACACCGTGGCCGCCAGCGTGCGCCGCACCGGGCGCCTGCTCGTCGTCGACGAGGGCTGGTCGATGTGCGGCGTCGGCGCAGAACTCGGCCAGGCCATGCAGGAACTCGCCTTCGACCACCTCGACGCCCCGGTGGCGCGCCTGCACACCGATGCGCTGACCCACCCGTTTGCGCCGGCCCTCGAGCGCGCGATGCTGGTCAATGCGCAGCGCATCGAGGAGGCGGCCGCCGATGTGATGCGCGGCCACGCACCCGCGCCGCGGCGCATGCGCTCAGGCATGGCGCAGGCCAGCCCTGCGGCAGCGGGCGCTGCGGCCGCAACGCCCATGTCATCAGCCCCCGGTGCGCAGGACGTGCGCCAGGAGCCCGCAGCGACGCCGCCCGAGATCCCGGCGCCACCCGCCGCTACCGCGACGACAGCGAGCCTGCCCGCCGGCGAGGCCCTGACCATGCCCTACGGCGACCTCACCGTCAGCGAGGGCACCCTGGTGCGCTGGCTCAAGCAGGTGGGCGAGGCCGTGCGCGCGGGCGAGGTCGTGGTCGAGATCGAGACCGACAAGGCCATCGTCGAGGTCGAGTCGCCCTGGGACGGCACGCTCGCCCACCAGTGCGAGGGCACCGGGACCGTCGTCAAGATGGGGCAGCAGATCGCGATCATCCAGCCGGCCTGAGAGCCTGGGAGCCCTGCCCCCATGCACGCCTTGAACGCCCAAACCCTCGGGCTCTGAGACGGGAGCGCACTTCATGGACCTGGCCCCGAACACACCGAGCCCGACACGGCTGTTCGCCTCCCCGGCCGCGCGCGCGCTGGCCCGCACCGCCGGCCTGCCCCTGCACGGCCTGCGCGGCAGCGGCCCCGGCGGTCGCATCGTGCGCGCCGACGTGCAGGCGGCGCTCGGCACGCGCGGCGCCGCCCCCGACGAGCCGCCCGGTTGGGAGCTGCCGCCGGGCTCGCGCGCCGAACCGCTGTCGATGGTGCGCCGCGCCATCGCCCGGCGCATGACTGCCGCCGTGCGCGAGGCGCCGCACTTCTTCGTCGAGATCGACGTCGATGCCGCGGCGATGCAGGCCGCACGCGCCGCCTGGCGGGCGCAGGGCGGGCCGGTGCCCTCGGTCGGCGCCTGCGTGCTGCGGGCGGTGGCGCTGGCGCTGCGCGACGAGCCGGAACTCAACGCATGGCTCCAGGGCGAACAGCTCGTTCGCCACGATGGAGTCGACCTCTCGGTGGCGATGTCGGTCGGGCAGGCACTGCTGATGCCCGTGCTGCGCCAGGCCGAGCGGCAGGACGCCCACGGCATCGACCGCTGGTTGCGCGAGACGCGCGCCCGCGCCGAGAGCGGCCCGCTGCCCCCGGGCAGCAGCCGCGGCGGCGGCTTCGCGGTGTCCAACCTGGGCGGGTTCGGTGTGCGTGCCTTCACCGCCATCCTGCAGCCGCCGCAGGTGGGCATCCTGGCCGTGGGCGAGGTGCAGCAGCGCCCGGTGGTGCGCGACGGCGCGCTCGCCGTGGGCCAGCAGCTGACGGTCACGCTGTCGGTGGACCACCGGGCCGTGGACGGCGCGCTCGCGGCGCGGTGGCTGCAGGCCTTCCGGCGCCGCATCGAGAGCACGCTGACCTGGACCTGAAGGCACGACGGCATGAAGATCGTCCGCCTCGAGACCCTGATGGCCAACTGCGGCCTGCGCAACTACCTGTTCGTGCGCCTGCACACCGACGACGGGCTGCATGGCGTGGGGGAGGCCACGCTGGAGTGGCAGGAACAGACGGTGCGCACGCTGATCCACGAATGGGCCGAGGCGCGCATCCTGGGCACCTGCCCCTTCGACATCGAGCGCACCTTCGGCGAGATGATCCGCGACCAGTACCAGGGCGGCAGCACGGTGATGACGGCCATCAGCGCGCTCGAGATCGCCTGCTGGGACCTGATCGGCAAGGCCTGCGGCCAGCCGGTGTGGCGCCTGCTCGGCGGGCGCGCGCGCGAAGCCCTGCCCATGTACGCCAACGGCTGGTACGGCGGCGCCCAGACGCCCGAGGACTACGCGCGCAAGGCGCGCGAGGTCGTGGCGCGCGGCTACCGCGGCCTGAAGTTCGACCCCTTCGGCCAGGCCTGGAAGCACCTGAGCCCGGCCGAGGCCGACCATGCCCACGACGTCGTGGCCGCCGTGCGCCAGGCCGTCGGGCCCGAGGTGCAGCTGATGATCGAGGTCCACGGCCGCCTGTCGGTGCGCGCGGCCATCGAGATGGGGCGCCGGCTGGCCGAGTTCGACCCCGCCTGGTACGAGGAGCCGGTCACCCCCCACAGCCTGGAGCAGTTGCGCGAGGTGCGCGAGGCGCTGCCCTTCCCGATGGCTGCGGGCGAGCGCCTGTACATGCTCGAGGACTTCGCGCGCCTCGCGGCGATGCGGGCCTGCGACGTGGTGCAGCTCGACCTCGCCCACTGCGGCGGCCTGGGGCTCGGGCGCAAGATCGCCGCGCTGTGCGAGGCGCACGACCTGCGCATGGCCCCGCACTGCTCGATCGGCCCGGTCGCGCTGTGCGCGGCCGTGCACTTCGGATGGGCCACGCCGCAGGTCATGGTGCAGGAGAACTTCGGCGACTTCGACGCGCCCTGGCGCCCGGCCCTGGTGGGCGGCTGGCAGCCGGGCCGCGACGGCTTCTACGACCTGCCCGAGCGTCCAGGCCTGGGCATCGAGCTCGACGACGCGCAGATCGCGCACCACCCCTTCGTGCAGCACGCCTTCCCCTCGCTGTGGGACGGCCGCTGGGTGCGCGAGTTCACCAAGGGCGGGATGACGCAGTGAGGGCCGAACCGCTTTCGACTCCCGGCACGCTGACCGCGCTGCGCCTGAACGCGCAGACCTTCCCGGTGGAGTCGGCAGAGCGCGAGGCGCTGGCGGAGGCCGGGGCGCGGCTGCTCGAGATCGAGGGCCGCGACGAGGCCGAGCTGCACGCGCACGCCGCAGCCTGCGACGCGCTGCTGGTGGTCTCGGCCTATGTGCCGGCGACGCTGATCGAGCGCATGCCCCGCTGCCGCACGATCGCCCGCCTGGGCGCCGGCACCGACCGCATCGACATCACCGCAGCCACCGCCGCGGGCATCGTCATCAGCAACGTGCCCGACTTCTGCCTCGGCGAGCAGGCCGACCACACGATGGTGCTGCTGCTCTCGCTGGCACGCCGCCTGCCATGGATGCAGGCGGCGATGCGCCGTGGCGAGTGGACGGCACGTCAGGACCCGAAGGTGCGCCGCCTGGCCGGGCGCACCCTGGGCCTGCTCGGCTTCGGGGCGAGCGCCCAGGCCGTCGCGCGCCGGGCCGCGGCCTTCGGCCTGCAGGTGCAGGCCTGGACGCGCCGCCCCGAGGCCTGGCGCGAGGCGGCGCAGCGCCTGGGCGTGCGCATGGTCGGCTTCGACGAGGTGCTTGCGGGCAGCGACTTCCTGTCCGTGCACCTGCCGCTTGCGCCCGAGACCCGGCACCTGCTGGGCGCGCGCGAGCTGGCCCTGCTGCGGCCGCACGCGCAGATCATCAACACCGCGCGCGGCGCGATCTTCGACGAGCCGGCGCTCGTCGAGCACCTGCGCGCCCACCCGGACAGCGGCGCTGCGCTGGACGTGTTCGAGGGCATCGACGTCTTCCAGCCGCCGGGCACGCCCGCCAGCCACCCGCTGCTGGAACTCGACAACGTCATCTGCACCCCGCACTGCGCCGGCAGCTCGGTGGAGTCGACGGCGGAGTCCAAGATCCGCGGCGCGCGGCATGCGGCCCAGGTGCTGCGCGGGCACTGGCCCACGCACGTGGTGAACGCGCAGGTGCGGCCGCGCTCGGGTGCGTTGGCGCCCGCTGCCGAAGAAGGCTGACGCTCCGCGGCCGAGGCGCAAGGCCGCCGCCACCGCGGCAGCGCCTCAGTTCTTCTTCGCCTTCGCCTCGGCGACCATGCGCGCCAGTTCCTCGCCGCTCTTGTAGTGCGGCACGCGCAGCACCAGGCGCTTGCTGCGCTGGACGAAGCTGTTGCTGCCCGCGACCTCCTCGGCCCAGTACTTCTGCGCGAGCTTCAGGTTGCCCGGCACGTCGAGTTCGAAGGCGTCTTTGCTGCTCGCGCCGCCGAAGATGTAGAGCTTGCCGTCGATCAGGCGCCAGCTGTCGGCGCTGCCGCCCCAGGGGATGCCGTAAACGATGCCGTTGGTGCAGTAGCCGCCGAACTGCGGCAGGTACTTCTGCGGCGCAGCGTCGAACAGGGCCTTGTGCTCGGCGCTGGCGAAGCGGAAGTCCACGCCCTCGTGGCGGCTCGCGAACTGCGCCACGCCCTGCACGTGGCGCCCCTGCGTGAAGTAGGCGACGACGTCGGCGCCGCCGAGCATCAGGCGCTGCTCGCCCGCGGGCACGGCATTGACGGGGCGCAGCGCGCCGCCCGGGTTCTGCGCGGTCATGGCCGCACAGCCGGCCAGCAGCGCCAGCGCGGCGCCGGCCAGCGCCAGGCGGGCCAGCCGCAACCGCGTGCGGGGGTTCGTGGACAAGTTCGAGGGATGGGTCACGGGAGGCATCATGGTCGCTGGATTCCGATGAGGGGGGAAGGTTCGGCGGCGCCGTCGGCCGCGGTGCCCGGTGAGATCGGCGCTGCCGCCGGACGTTCCGTCGGCCTCGCCCGTGGCGCCGCCCCTTCGTAGGGCGCGGGCCAGCCGAGCAGCGCGCTCGCGCGCTCGGCCCGCTCGCGCAGAGCCTGCCGGTCGGGCGCGCTGAGGTGCACGAAGCCGTAGTGGTGATTGCCGGTCCACTTGAAATCGCGCGCCAGCGCGCGCCCCCGCTTCGGGAAGCTCAGCGCGAGCCCGTCGGGGAAGGCTCGGCCGAAGGCCGCCAGGCGCTCGCGCCCCGGCCCGGCCGGCACCGCGGCCGGGTCGAAGGCCCGGTAGACCAGGCTGGCAGCAACCGCGGCCGTGGGCTCGGTGCGTGGCAGCGCGCAAGGGTCCTCGCCCAGGGCGAGCGCGACGCCGATGGCGTGCGGGTCGATGCCGTGCACACGACGGTACAGGTCGCCGAACTGCGAGGCCAGGCGCGGGTTGCACTCGATCACGGTCAGGCGGCCGGTGGCGGGATCGTGGAAGAACTCGAGGTTGAACAGGCCGTGGCGGTAGCCGATCGCGCCGAGGAAGCGGCGCGCGACGTCGAGCGCCTGCGCCTGCAGCCCGGGGCCCGCGCGCGCCGGCAGCTCCCAGCGCATGAAGGCCTGCGTGCCCGGGTACATCACGGCCTCGACGACGCCGAGCGCTTGCACCTGGCCGCCGGCGACCCAGCCGTCCAGGTTGTACTGCGGCAGGTGCGCGGGCATCGGGTCCTCGAGCAGCATGCGGTGCGCGCTGCCGGCCTGCGGCAGGCGCGCGCGGCACAGGCGGTCGAAGGGGTCAACCAGGTGCCGGATGACCCAGCGCTCCCAGGCGTCGAAGCGGGTGTGGGCCTGCAACTCCTCGCGGCGGTCGATGCGGCGCGCCAGCACCGAAAACGCGGCCTTGACCGGCTTGACGAAGCGCGGGTAGCCGATGCCGCCCGGGATGTCCTCGCCGTAGGCGGCCTCCAGCGGCGCGAAGCCCAGGCTGGTCTCGGGCGCCACCTGCTGCAGCACGCGCCGCGCGTGCAGCTTGTGCTGCGCCGCCAGGATGGCCTCGGGCGCGGCCCCGGGCAGGCCGAGCTGCTCGGCCACGAGCGCGGCGGCGAGTGCGCCGAAGTGCTCCTGGTGCGACAGCACCGCGCGCCAGCCCAGGCGCCGCCCGCGGCGGGCCTGGGCGCGCGCGAAGCGCTCGTGGTCGTAGACGGCAAGCCCGAGCTGGCTCGGGAAGTGGAAGAGGTCGAAGCCGGCGCGGTCGAAGCGCGCCAGGCCCGCGGCCTGCAGGCGGTCGCAGGCCGCCCCGTCCCAGTCGTGGGCGAAGAGCCAGCCGACGCGTGGAGGGCGGCTCACCGCGTCAGGCGCCTGCGCGCCACGTGGCTGAGCGCGTCCACCAGCGCCACCAGCGCCAGCATCGCGCCCAGGATGGTGGCCGTCTTGCCCATGTGGAACAGGCCCATGTGGAAGGCCAGCAGCTGGCCCAGGCCGCCGGCACCCACCACGCCCAGCACGGCGGCGGCGCGGATGTTGTTCTCCCAGCGGTACAGCGTGTAGCTCATCAGCTGCGGCAGCACCTGCGGCAGCGTGGCGTACAGGAACACGCGCAGCTTGCCCACGCCCTGTGCCCGCAGCGCCGCACCCGGGCCGGGCGGCGCGTTCTCGATCGCCTCGGCGAAGAGCCGCCCCAGCACGCCGGCGGTGTGGAAGGCCAGCGCCAGCGTGCCGGCGAAGGGCCCGAGCCCGGCGGCGATCAGCAGCAGCGCGGCCCAGACGAGCTCGGGCACCGAGCGCAGCGCGTTCAGCACCAGGCGGGTGAGGGCCCGCCCGCGCGCGGGGTCAGCCTCGTGCAGGCGGCTGGCCGGCAACGCCAGCGCCAGCCCGCCGACCGCCGCCAGCGCGGTGCCCAGCGCCGACATCGCCAGCGTCTCCCAGGTGCCGATCCAGACCCGGCGCAGGAACTCGGGCTGCAGGTCGGGCGGGAAGAACTCGCCGAGGAAGCGGCCCATGCTGCGCGCGGCCTCGAGCGAGAAGAACTGCGCCCACTGCAGGTCCAGCGTGGCGAAGCTCGCCACCACCAGCGCCAGCACCGCGGCACTGAACCAGCAGGCGCGGCATCGGGCGTCGAACAGCCGCGGCGGCAGCCGGTAGGGCAGGTTGGCCGCGGCCTGGCCGGGGCGGCCCGGGGGTGGGGTGGGTTCGGCGTGCATGGCGGGCAAGGCCGGCCGTCAACCCAGCGCGCGGCGCAGGCCGGCGCTGACGCGGTCGGCCAGGGCCACCAGCGCGACGAAGACTGCCAGCATCGTCAGGACCTCGCCGCCATTGAACATCTTCATCGAATTGTCCATCTGCTGGCCCAGGCCGCCGGCGCCGACGAAGCCGAGCACGACCGAGCTGCGGATCGCGCACTCCCAGCGGTAGACGGTGTAGCTGGTCAGCTCGGCCGCGTTCTGCGGCAGCAGGCCGAAGAAGAAGGCCTGCAGGCGCGAGCCGCCATTGCGCAGCAGCGTCTGCGTGGCGTGCGGCTCGCCGCTCTCCAGGATCTCGGCATAGACCTTGCCGAGCATGCCTCCGTAGGTGAGCGCGATCGCCAGCACGCCGGCCGTGGGGCCGAGGCCGACCACGCGCACGAAGACGAGCGCCCAGACGAGCTCGGGCACGCTGCGCAGCACGATCAGCAGCCAGCGCACCGCCTGGCGCAGCAGGAAGGGGCCGCGCGCCATCCGCCCCGGCAGCGCCGACACCGACAGCACCGACGTCGCCACCAACGTCAGCGGCACGGCGATGACGAGCGCCAGCGTCAGGCCGGCGGTGGCGATGGCCACCGTGCGCCAGGTCTCGCGCGCGACCATGGCCAGGAACTCGCCAGAGTGCGCCGGCGGCAGGAAGCTGGCGAGGAAATCACCCGTGACCTCGAGGTTCTTGGCCTCGAACAGGATCCAGGGCCGGAACTCCGTGGCGTGCATCAGCGGCCACAGCACGACGAGCGCGGCCCCGCACCAGAACAGGCGGCCCAGCCAGGCGGGGTCCCGCGCGGGCGGGGGTGTCGTGGCGGCGTTCGTCATCGCGGGGGCAGGCGCTTCGGGGCGGCGGGGGGCGAGGTGCAGGCCGGGTGCGCGTCAGCGGCAGTGCATGACCACCGGGGCCGGCGAGGGCGACGCGGCCGCGTCGGCGGCCGGCACCGCGGCCTCGCCGCGCAGCTCGTGCTCGAACTGCGCGTACAGCGCCGCCAGGCGCTCGCGCGTGACCTCGGCGGCCGGCAGGTCGAAGGCCAGGCGCCCGTCGCGCAGGCCGACGATGCGCGGGAAGTGCGCCAGCGCCATGTCCACCTGGTGCAGCGTGGCCACGAGCGTGACCTTGCGCGCGCGCGCCTCGTCGACCAGGGCTGCCAGCGCCTGGCGCGAGCGCGTGGGGTCCAGCGCCGACAGCGGCTCGTCCACCAGCCACAGCCTCGCCGGCGCGAGGAAGGCGCGCGCCAGGCCCACGCGCTGACGCTCGCCGCCGGAGAGCCGGTCCACGCGCTCGAACAGCTTGTCGGCCAGGTCGAAGCGCTCCAGCGCCGCGTGCGCCGCCGGGATGTCGCTCGGGTAGAACAGGCTGCGCAGGCTGGCCGCCAGGCCCATGGCCGGCAGGCGCCCGGCCAGCACCGAGGTGACCACGCGCTGGCGCGGCGGCAGCGGCGGCACCTGCGGCGCCAGGAAAAGCCGCCCGCGCAGGCGCTGCAACTCGCGCCGCGGCAGGGCCCAGGGATCGGCGCCGTCCAGGCGCAGCCCGCCCGCGGCGGGCCGCATCGCGCAGGCCAGCACCTGCAGCAGCGTCGTCTTGCCCGCGCCCGAGGGGCCGATGACGGCGAGCTGCTCGCCCTGGGCCACCTCCAGCGTCAGGCCCTGGATCGCCGGGGCGGCCGCGGCCCGTGCCGCCAAGTGCCGCGCCGAGACGGCCTGCAGCGCGAGCCTCACCGGGCTGCCCCGGTGGCCATGGCGCACGCCGCCATCAGATCAGCCCCGCGCTGCGGCCGGCCGACTCCAGGCCCTTGTAGTTCTCGGGCGAGGTCGGGATGTAGCGCGTCGCGCGGTTGAGCTGCAGGATCTCCTTGCCCTCGGGCGTGGCCGGGTCGAGATCGAGCAGCGCCTTCTTCACGCGCTCGCGCAGCTCGGCGGGCGAGTCGGCGTGCATCGACCAGTTGTAGTTGAAGAAGGTGGGCGTGGTGAAGAAGACGTCGACCGCCTTGGTGTCGACCCGGTTCTCGCTGACGAACTTGCGCCACACCGTGATGTCCAGCGCCGCGGCGTCGACCTTGCCGCTGACCACCGAGGCGATGGTCGCGTCGTGCGCACCGCTGTAGGCCACGCGCCGGAAGTCCTTCTCGGGGTTGATCTGCGCCTGCAGCAGGAAGTGCCGCGGCATCAGGTGCCCGGAGGTGCTGCTCTGCGAGCCGAAGCTGATCTGGCGGCCCTTCAGGTCCGCCAGCGTCTTGATCCCGGAGTCGGTCTTGGCGATGAAGACCGACTGGAACTTGGTGTCCTCCTCGCGCTGGGCCAGCGGCACGATCTTGCCGCCCGAGCGGATCTGCGCCTGCACGTGTGTGAAGCCGCCGAACCAGACGAGGTCGACCTTCTTGTTGACCAGCGCCTCCACCGCCGCGGGGTAGTCGCTGACCGGGGTGAACTCCACCTTCATGCCCAGGCGCTTGCTCAGGTAGTTGGCGATCGGCGTGAACTTGCGCACCTGCTCCGTGGCCGCCTCCTCCGGGATGGTGGTGACGCGAAAGACCTGTTGCGCATGGGATATCGCGCCGAAGGTCACGAGGGCGCAGGTCATCAGGGCCTTCAGGGTGCGGGAGGGCGACAGGCTGATCATGGCGGGGCTCCGGGTGAGGCGGATGAAAGGGTCCGCAGGGGTGCAGGGACAAAACGGTCGGAATCCAGAATGTAGGCCGGGGTGCGCCCGGACGCGCAAGCCCGGGATTTCCCGCCGGCCGGCTGCGGCCGCGCGCGCCGGCCTGCGCCGCCCGCGACAATGGCCCGGCCATGCCCACACCCCGCTTCGTCGACCTGCACCGCATCGATGCGCAGGCGCTGGCGACCGAGGCCGCCGCCGGCCTGCTGCAGCGCCCCGCCGCCGTCTCGCCCAAGTTCTTCTACGACGCGCTCGGCTCGCGCCTGTTCGACGCCATCACCGAGACCGCCGAGTACTACCCCACGCGCACCGAGGCCGCGATCTTCGCCACCCATGGCGCGGCGATCGCGCAGGCCGCGCTCGCGGCCACCGGGGCGGCACCGGTGCTCGTCGACCTGGGGGCAGGCAACTGCGCCAAGGCCTCGCGCCTGTTCGGGCTGCTCGCGCCGCGCCGCTACGTGGCGGTGGACATCTCGGTGGACTTCCTGCGCGAGTCGCTGCTGTGCCTGCAGCGCGAGCACCCGGCGATGGAGATGGTGGGTGTGGGGGTCGACTTCTCGGCCAGGCTCGCGCTGCCGGCAGACCTGGTCGATGGGCGCGCGCTGGTCTTCTACCCCGGCTCGAGCATAGGCAACTTCGACCCTGCGCAGGCGCTGCGCCTGCTGCGCCAGGCACGCGCGACGGCCGGCGGCGGCGCGCTGCTGATCGGCGTGGACCTGGTCAAGGACGCGGGGGTGCTGGAGCGCGCCTACAACGACGCGCTGGGCGTGACGGCGGCCTTCAACCTGAACCTGCTGCTGCACCTGAACCGCCTGCTCGGCGCCGACTTCGACGTGCGCCAGTGGCAGCACGTGGCGCTGTTCGACCCCCGCGCCTCGCGCATCGAGATGCACCTGCAGGCGCGCGCCGACCTGGTGACCACCTGGCCGGGCGAGCGCCGCGCCTTCGCGGCCGGCGAGCGCATGCACACCGAGAACAGCTACAAGTGGACGCGCGCCGGCTTCGAGGCCCTGCTGCGCGAGGCGGGCTTCGGCGCCGTGCAGTGCTGGAGCGACCCCGCCGGCTGGTTTGCGGTGATGCTGGCGTCGGGTTGAGGCCACGCTGCCCACACTGCAGGCGCCTTCAACTCGCGCAGCTGCGCAGCCCCGCCGGCACGTCGCTGCGGTGGCCGGGGAAGAAGTTCCGGTAGCGCGGGTGGCGCATGCGCGGCTGGGTCAGGTACGAGGCGCCGCGCAGCACCGGGCGGCCGTCGAACCAGGGGGCGGAGTAGTCGCGGTACGGGTGCGGCACGAAGCCGGGGTAGGGGGCGAAGGGGCTCGCGGTCCACTCCCAGACGTCGCCCCAGCGGAAGGCGCCAGGGTGGGTGCAGGCGGCGCGCTCCCACTCGGCCTCGGTGGGCAGGCGGCGGCCGGCCCAGGCGCACCAGGCCTGCGCCTGGGCCAGGCCCAGGTGGCAGGCAGCCTCGCGCAGGTCGAGCGCGTCCCAGCGGCCGTGGCGCCAGCGCTCCCAGCGCCCGCCCGGGCCGCGGCCGGCACGCCGCAGGTGCGCCGGCGCCGCGCAGGCCCCCGCCTCCACGCACGGCAGGAACTCGGCCCAGCGCAGCGCCTGGGCGTCGATCTCGAAGGCGCCGGTGGCGACCTCGTGCGCGCCGAGCTCGTTGTCGAAGGCGAAACCGGCGTCTGCCGCGGCCGCCGCGCTGCCCAGGCACCAGGGCGCTGCTGCCAGGCGCAGCGGCAGGGGCGGCTCGGGCAGCGGCGCGGGCTGCCAGCGCGCGTCGTTGACCGACACGCCCAGCCCCTGCGCCATGTAGAGCGCCGCCTCGTGGTGCATGTCCTCGTGCAGAAGCGCAAGGCGGAAGAAGTACAGCGTGTCGTCGTCATCGGCACCGGCGCCCTCGAGCAGCGCGAGCACCGACCCGAGCTGCACCTGCAGCTCGGCGCGGGTGGCGGCGGCGTCGGGCAGCGGCAGGCTCCAGCGGCGCGCGTGCGCCACCGCGCTCGAGTCGTACAGCGCGTCGGCGTCGGCGCGCACCCCGGGCTGGCCCGCGCGCAGCGGCGCGTCGGGGTCGGCGCGCCAGCCGAGTCGCCACTGCGCGTTGCGGGTGGTCCAGCGCGTCTGGAACCAGCCGATGTGGCCGAGTTCCCACAGCGGCAGGTTCAGCTGCGGCCGCTGCCGCACGCCCAGCCCCGGCAGCGCGCGCTCGAAGCACGCGAAGGTCGCCAGCGTGTCGGCACGGCTGGCCTGCAGCGCCTGCGCCAGCGCGCGCGCGTCGCCGCAGCGCGCCAGCCTCGCGGCGGCCGGGACGGCGGCGTCGGACGCGGGGCCGGATCCGGAGGGGAGGTCAAGGGGCATGAGGCAGCGGGTGCGGGGTGAGGCTCTCGCCGCGCCGGGGAGGCGCGTGGCCGTGGATCGGAGGTTACTCCCTGCGACCGCTGGAGCGCCCGCCTTGGACATCCGCGCCGGGAAGACGAGCATGGCGTTACGCTTGCCGCATGCCACGCCGCCCGTCCCTCGTCATCGTCACCCCGGCGCTGGCCGACGCCAACAACGGCAACTGGCAGACGGCGCGGCGCTGGGCGCGCATGCTGGGCACGGCGTACCGCGTGCGGCTGGCGGCGCGGTGGTCTGGCGGCGACGAGCCCGCCGACGCGCTGGTGGCGCTGCACGCGCGGCGCTCGGCGGCGTCGATCGCGGCCTGGGCGGCGGCGCGCGCCGCCGGCCGGCTCGCGCCTGGCGCGCCGCTGGTGGTGGCGCTCACCGGCACCGACCTCTACCGCGACATCGACACCGACGCCGACGCGCAGCGCTCGCTCGCGCTGGCCGACGCCCTCGTCGTGCTGAACACGCTGGGCGCGCGGCGTCTGGACGCCGCGACGCGGGCGAAGTGCCACACGGTGCTGCAGTCCTGCAGTGCGCGGCGCGCCCTGCCCAAGCCGGCGGGCCACCTGCGCGCGTTGATGGTCGGCCACCTGCGCGAGGAGAAGGACCCGCGCACGGGGTTCGCCGCGGCGCGGCTGCTGGCCCACCGCGCAGACCTGCGCCTGGACCACATCGGCCGCGCGCTCGACCCTGCGCTCGGCGCCGAGGCTGCGGCGCTGCAGGCGCAGCACCCGCGCTACCGCTGGCTCGGCGGCCTGGACTACGGCGCCACGCGCCGCCGCATCCAGGCCGCGCACGTGCTCGTGCACCCGAGCCGCATGGAGGGCGGCGCGCACGTCGTCATCGAGGCCCTGCGCAGCGGCACGCCGGTGCTGGCCTCGCGCATCGACGGCAACGTGGGCCTGCTCGGCGCGGACTGGGGCGGCTACTTCCCGCCCGGCGACGCCGCCGCGCTGGCGCGCCTGCTCGAGCGCGCGCGTGACGATGCCGATATGCTGCCGGCCTTGCAGCGTCAGGCTGCAGCGCTCGCCGGCGCCTACGCGCCCGAGGCCGAGGCCGCGGCGCTGCACCGTGTCGTCGCCGGGCTGCTCGGCGCCGACCGCTGAACGCACCGTCGCGCCGCCCGTGGCCGCGCCCGCCCCACCGCCGAACCGGAGACCCGCATGAACGCCCCCGAGAAACCCGCCGCCGCCGAACCCCGCCTGACCTCGCTGTCGCACGGCGGCGGCTGCGGCTGCAAGATCGCCCCCGGCGTGCTGTCCGAGATCCTGAAGGGCACGGCGGCGATGCCCATCCCGAAGGAGCTGATGGTCGGCATCGAGACCGCCGACGACGCCGCCGTCTACCGCCTGAACGACGAGCAGGCGCTGATCGCGACGACCGACTTCTTCATGCCCATCGTCGACGACCCGCACGACTTCGGCCGCATCGCCGCCACCAACGCCATCAGCGACGTCTACGCGATGGGCGGGCGCCCGATCCTGGCGCTGGCGCTGGTGGGCATGCCGATCAACGTGCTGTCCACCGCCACCATCGGGCGCATCCTCGAGGGCGGCGCCTCGGTGTGCCGCGCCGCGGGCATCCCGGTGGCCGGCGGCCACACGATCGACTCGGTGGAGGCCATCTACGGCCTCGTGGCGCTGGGTCTCGTCCACCCCGACCACGTCAAGCGCAACGCCGACGCGCAGGCCGGCGACCTGCTCGTGCTCGGCAAGCCCCTGGGCGTGGGCGTGATGAGCGCGGCGCTGAAGAAGGGCGTGCTCGGCGAGGCCGGCTACGCCCAGATGATCGCGACGACGACCAAGCTCAACACCCCGGGCCCCGACCTGGCCGCGCTGCCGGGCGTGCACGCGCTGACCGACGTCACCGGCTTCGGCCTGGCCGGCCACGGCCTGGAGATGGCGCGCGGCGCCGGGCTGGAGGTGCACCTGGACTGGCGCTCGGTGCCACTGCTGGACGGCGTGCGTACCCTGGCTGCGCAAGGCTTCGTGACGGGCGCCTCGGGCCGCAACTGGGCCGGCTACGGCGGCGACGTCGTGCTGCCCGCGGGCTTCGCGCCCGAGGACCAGGCGCTGCTGACCGACCCGCAGACCAGCGGCGGCCTGCTCGTGGCCTGCGCGCCCGAGGC
>JBILNB010000136.1:0-5529 GCA_044375195.1 Rubrivivax sp.
GACGCGTTGCGCCACCAGTTGACGACCTGCGCCACCATCTCCCCCTCGGCCAGCTCGCTCTCGAAGCCGATGCGCAGGTAGCGCGAGGCCTGGTCCCACTCCACCGGCGGCAGGAGGCCGTCTTCGGACACCGGCATCTTGCCGTCAACCGCGCCGCCATCGTCCGGCGCCGGGTCTTCGAGGGATGGCACGGCGCCGCCCCGCGCCGCAGCCGGCTCGGCCCCGGCAGCAGGGCCTGAAGAGGGGACGCTCGCCGGCAGGTTGCGCCAGCCGGCGATCAGCTGCTGGATGCCCTTGTCGCCGCCCTCGAGCAGGCCGCCGAGCGCCACGCGCGGGAGCAGGGAGCGCTCGGACGGCTCGTCGCCAAGGCCCGGCGGCAGCGGCTGGATGCCCAAGTCGCGGCCGGTCTCCGGTTCAGCCACGAGGCCCTGCTCCGGGGGGATGAGTGCTCTGAAGGTGTTCATGAGGTGGTTCCTCTTGTCAGCATGGGGTAGGGTTGAGGACGGGATGAGGCCCCGGACTTCAGGGGAACTTCCTGCAGGTCAGTTCGGTCGCGGTGAGTGGCAGCGGCCCGGGTGCCGCCTTGGCATGGACATCGACAGCGCCGGTGCCGAACTCGGCACAGCCCGAGGCCTTCAGCACGGCGTCCGGAACCCGAATCTCGACACCGCGCGGCTTGATCGACAAAGGCCGTTGGGTCCAGTCAACACCGGACAGCGAGGCACGCACCTCGATGTCGACGCCGACCGGTGCGGCCTGTGGGAGCACCTTGCTGTCCACCACTTCGAGCTGTTCACCGACACGACGCACGGTGAGCTTCACGAACGCGCCGGGCTGCGGCCCGGCCGACTGGCTACCAAGCGAACCCGGCACCTGGACGTTTGCCAACTCAGGCCACTGGACCTTCAGGCCCTGGACGCTTGCGCGGTCGCCGTCGATGGCGCTGATGGCGCCGCTCATCGTCATCGTGGTGCCGTCGGCCAGCGCCAGGGGGCGGCGCGCGCCCTTGACCGGCCAGGGCTGCGCCTGGGTGAGGACGGCACGGTCGACCCAGAACGAGACCAGCATCCCCACCGGCGGCACGCTGGAGCCCTCTGGCAGGGTGAGCCTGGCCCCGCCAACCGTGCCGATGGTGACGGTGCGACCGTCCACGGCCTGCACGACACCGGCCACCATGACCGGCTGCGTTGCGGCGCCGCCAGCGGCAGGCAGCGCGCGCAACCGCACCAGCGTCGCCTCGAGCACCGCGCCGCGCGAGGCGTCGTAGCCCCAGGTGCCGTGGACCTCGAGGTCCTTGTCATCGACCGGTATGTCGGCCACTTGCTTGAAGTCGGCCAGGATCGCCTGGGTGCCTACCCGAACCCATTGGCCCGCCACCTGGAGCCAACCGCCGCCGGGGGCCGCCGTCACGGGACCGTGCAGTTGCGGAAGCACTTCGATGGCGACCGCCTTGCCGCTGGTGTCGAGTTCCAGCCGCACCCGCTGCCCCAGGTGCAGCGCGACGTCTTGCCGGTTCCCGTCGAACTCGATCACATACGGGGCACCGACCGCGCTGTCGTCGTATCGCACGCCGTCGACGATGACGCTGCCGAAGCCGGTGATCGTGCCCTCGGCCAGACCGAACGGAGCGGCTCCGCCGGGATTGCCGGTGTTCAAGCCGCCGGGGGGCAGCCCGCTGCCCCCGCTGCCCACGCCGCCACAAGCCAGCAGCAGGCAGGAGACGAGGGCCGCGGCCAGCAGGCGCAGGGGTACGAAGCGGCGTGGGGCGGGAGCGTTCATGATCGTCTTGGGGATGAGCGGGCGTTCAAACCGCATCGTCTGCCCGGCCTGAGGCCACGGGAGTGACCGGCGCCTCGGGCGCGGAGTAGCTGAACAGGCCCAGGCGAAAGCGCTGCGTGCCCTCGGTCACATGCTCGTCCTGCTCGCACAGCGGCACCGCGGCGGCGACGACGGTTTCCAGCGCCTGGGCCCACAGCCTGCCGGCCAGCTGGTGCAGCTGCGCCACCGACTCCGGGCTCAGGCCGTCGGCGAACACGCTCTGCTCGAGGAAGCGGTCCGGGCCTGCGCCGCTGAGGTTGTGCACGCCGGCTGCGAGGTGATCCGACACCGAACCGGCCAGCAGCTGCCGCGCCTCCTTCAGACCCGGGTCGGGGGTGAAGGCGTCACGGAGCAGACGAACGCGGTCGCCCTCCTCGCGCACGACGCCCAGGCGCGCCAACTCCTGCAGCACGGCCCGATGGTGGAAATCGGTCGAGACGCGCCGGACGAGCGCCTCGAACGAGGGCTCCGCACCGCTGAACGGCAACTCGTCGGCCCAGCCAAGACCGAGCCAGCGCGTGGCGACCTGGCTGGCCGCACTGGGCCGGCCCCAGGCCGAGCCGCGTTGCGCGACCGCGGCGTCCTCACCCTCGGCGGTGGCACGCATCTGCCGCACGTCCTTGCGATGCAGGCCGGACAGCAGGCTCAGCGCCGAGTCGGTGGGCTTGCGGCCGAGCCGCTGCGCCTCGGCCATGGCCTGCGCCAGGAATACCGGCTTCAGCGCGGCAGCGAACTCCCCATAGCCCACCCCGGAACGCACCAGCCAGGCCACCAGGGGCTGGGCGATGGCGAGTGCCTCTTCGGCAACGCCAGCAGGCGACGGCTGCGGGGGAGTGTCGGAAGACATGCAGCAAGTGTATGGGATTTTTCCCCATTTGTGCAAGACTTTTCTGTTGCGGCACCGGTCGTCCGCCTCTGCGACGCCGGTCGTCCCGGCAAGCGTCTGCGACCCCACCCCACTTGTCTTCAAGGTCCTACCGTCATCCACGGGATGTGAATTGAGGCTAATATGCTTTTGTGCGTACCACCGTCGACCTGCCCGACGCCCTCTACCGCCAGTTGAAGGCCCACGCCGCGCTGCAAGGCGTGCCGATGAAGGATCTTCTGGTCACCTTCGTCGAGCGCGGCCTGCGGGCGCCGCCGGGCGCGGCTGCGGCCGAGGCACCCAACCAGCGCCCGCTGCCCACGCTGCACGGCCGCCCCGCACTGCCGGCCCGGGCATTCAGCAATGCCGGCCTGTTCGAGCTGCTCGAGGCGGGTGAGGGCCGGGGCCCCGGTGCCTGAACTGCGCCTGCGCGACCCGGGCCTCGCGCTCACCGAGGATCTGCCGGACGTCAATGTCTGGCTCGCGCTCGTCCACGCCGGTCATCCACACCACGCCGCGGCGCGCCGCTGGTGGGCCGAGCGCAGGGCGCCGGTATGGTTCTGCCGCGTGACCATGCTCGGTCTCGTGCGGCTGCTCGCGCAGCCGCGGGTGATGGGCGCGGCCGCGCTGGACGCGCCGGCCGCGCTCGGCGTCTACGCCGACCTCGCCGCCCGGCCCGGCGTAGGCCTGTGCCCAGAGTCACCGGGCTGCGACGACGCCTACCAGGCCCTCGTCGCCGCGGGCCTGCCTTCGCGCTTCCTCACCGACGCCTGGCTCGCCGCCTTCGCGACGTCCGCCCGGCTACGCCTGGTCACCTGCGACCGCGACTTCGCACGCTTCGCGGGGCTGGAGCGGCTGGAGCTGGGCTGAGAGCCTGAGAGCCCCATCCGCCGCAGCGGCCAGCTTCAGCGCCCGCCCGAACCCGCCCCCCCGGCCCAGGCCGCGCCGAGCTGCCGCTCCCCGGGCAGCCAGGCCACGATCAGCAGGCTGGCCAGCGCCACCGCCGCCAGGGCGGCCAGCAGCACCGTGAAGCCGGCGGCCTTGACCGCCGGGCCGAGCAGCAGCACCGCTGCCGAGCTGATGGTGAAGGAGATCGCGATGCGCGTGCCCGACACGCGCGAGCGCATGGAGTCGTCGACGTAGCGCACGACCATGAACTCGTTGAAGGGGATGGCGCCGAAGACGCTGACCATGCAGCCGATGGCCAGCGCGTACCACAGCCAGCCGCTGGCCTGGGCGGCGGCAGCGAACAGCAGCACCTGCGCGGCCAGGATGCCCAGGAACAGCGGCTTGAGCGCCATGCGGTCCACCAGGCGGCCCACCAGCACCTGCGCCACCGAGGCCACGGCGTAGACCACGGCCAGCAGCAGGCCCAGGCGCGCCGGGTCGGCGACGATGCCGTCCATGCGCTCGGCCAGCAGCTGCGCGTTGCCGTTGGTCGTGAGGTTGAACAGCAGGCTGCCGGTGGTGGCGCTGGCCACCATGACGACGAAGACGCGCACCGCGAGCGCGCGCGGCAGCACGCGCACGGCACCGACGGGCTTGCGCGCGGGGGCGGCGCCCTCGGCCGGCGCCACGCGCGCGAACCACAGCCCGAGCACGATGGAGACGAGCCCCGGCACGGCGAACGCCGCGCGCCAGCCGAAGTGCTGCACGAGGAAGCCCGTGGTCAGCGCCGCCACGGCGATGCCGAGGTTGCCGGACAGCCCGTTGATGCCGATGGCCCGCCCCGGCGTGGTCGAGCGCTGTACCAGCATCGGGATGCCCACCGGGTGGTAGATGGCCGAGAAGGCGCCCAGCACCGTCAGCGCCGCGGCCATCTGCCAGGCGTTCGTGGTCAGCGCCACGGCGATCGCCGACAGGCCCATGCCGTGGAAGAACACCAGCATCATGCGACGCCGGCCCCACAGGTCGCCCAGCCGGCCGGCCGGCACCGACCCGAGCCCGAACATGAAGAAGGCCCCGGCCGTGAAGGGCATCAGGTCCTCCCAGCGCGCGAAGCCGAAGTCCGCCGCGATCGCCCCCACGGCGGTGGCGAAGATCAGCAGGAAGAGGTGGTCCAGCGCGTGGGCGATGTTCAGGAGCAGGGCGGTGAGGGCGGGCATGGGGCTGGGCGCCGCTGGTGGTGCCGCAGCCCCCTCCCGCACAAGCACAGACCACTGCTGAGGCGGCAGACACAGACGGCTGCGAGGCCGAGAAGGTTCAGGCACGGCCGCACCGCATCAGTTGGGCGCGCTTGCTCAAGCGCGTGTTTGACATCGACACGCAGCGGTGCGCGAACTGCGGCGACGGAGAACTGAAGATCATCGCGGCCATCCTCGAGCGGCCGGTGATCGAAAAGATCCTGAGCCACCTCGGACTGGATCCACAGCCGCCGAGCCCGGACACAAGCAGTCCAGTGGACTGCTTGTGCCTGGCGAGGGGCCGGGCCACTGGCCCGGCGCGCCCTGCAAGGGGCCCCGGGGCCGGGCGCGCGAGACGGGTGAGGCCTGGGTGCACTGAGCCCGGACCTGGTGGAGCGGGGCTTCAGGCGACTGCCCAAGCGCACCGCACCCACTGAAGGCAGATCGAGGCTGTGACGTGTGACCCGGCCGGGGTGGCGCTGCCCGCCTCAAGTGTCACCACGCTGGCGGGCGGCCTCAGGACCCGTGTGAACCCGGGCGCGCGACCGTGCGAGCGGCGCGCGACGTGTCGGGCTGAGCCTCGAGGCGTCTTGTCTGGCCGTGGGCGGATGGGCGAGGCCCGCGAGACCTCGGATCAAGCGGCGCTGTCGGGTTCACCCCGGGGCCCGTCGGCTTGAAGAGGGCGCTTGACTCTCCTATGCTCCGTTTGAATTTCCTATGCTC
>JBILNB010000137.1:0-5393 GCA_044375195.1 Rubrivivax sp.
CGCCTGCGCACGCTTTACGCCCAGTAATTCCGATTAACGCTTGCACCCTACGTATTACCGCGGCTGCTGGCACGTAGTTAGCCGGTGCTTATTCTTCAGGTACCGTCATTACCCCGGGGTATTAATCCAGAGCGTTTCTTCCCTGACAAAAGCGGTTTACAACCCGAAGGCCTTCTTCCCGCACGCGGCATGGCTGGATCAGGGTTTCCCCCATTGTCCAAAATTCCCCACTGCTGCCTCCCGTAGGAGTCTGGGCCGTGTCTCAGTCCCAGTGTGGCTGGTCGTCCTCTCAGACCAGCTACAGATCGTCGGCTTGGTAGGCCTTTACCCCACCAACTACCTAATCTGACATCGGCCGCTCCAATAGCGAGAGGTCTTGCGATCCCCCCCTTTCACCCATAGGTCGTATGCGGTATTAATCCGGCTTTCGCCGGGCTATCCCCCACTACTGGGCACGTTCCGATGCGTTACTCACCCGTTCGCCACTCGTCGCCAGGTTGCCCCGCGTTACCGTTCGACTTGCATGTGTAAGGCATGCCGCCAGCGTTCAATCTGAGCCAGGATCAAACTCTTCAGTTCGATCTTGAAATTTTGCTCATAACGGAATTGAAGTGAACTTCACTTCTATTTCCATGAGCGTTTGATGCTCGGGGCGTGACCCCCAAGCTAAGGCTCTTGCCTTCAAACGCCCACGCTTATCGGCTGTATGTTGTTAAAGAGCTTGCCTTTCGGCGCCGCTGACGTCGATCAGCGAAGACAGAGATTATGGATCAGCTTTCTTATCCCTGTCAACTGCTTGGTCTTTCGACCTTCGCTTTCTGCATCGGGCTGATTTGCCTTCTTGCTTCTTGCGCTCGCCGACATCGCTGCCGAACACCGCCAGGAACTACTTCCCTGCGGCTGCTTCAGACATCGAGCTGTCGTCAGCGAGCCCGCGACTATAGCGTGGTTTAGCCTTCCGGCAAGGGTTCGGCAAAAAAATCTTCACTTGCCGCGGCCTCACCTGCGGCCCAGCAGCCACGACGGGCGTCGGAACCCCTTAGCCTGCCGCAACCCGCATGCGTCTTGCCGCCTCGGCAGCAGGCTCGGCAGCCTCGAGCACATGCGCGAGCTGTTGCGCAAGGCGCCGGGTATCGCAGCGCAGCAGGCGCTGCTTCACGGCAGGCACCTGCGACGGGTGCATCGAAAAGCTGCGCAGTCCCATGGCCAGCAGCAACTCGGTGAATGCCACGTCGCCCGCCATCTCGCCGCATACGCTGACGCCACGCCCGGCCGAGCGCGCGCGGTGGATCGTCTGCGCCACCAGATGCAGCACGGCAGGATGCCAGGGGTCGAAGAGATGGGCTACCGCCTCATCGGCACGATCGATCGCCAGGGTGTACTGGATCAGATCATTGGTGCCCAGCGAGACGAAGTCGAACTGGCGCAGGAATAGGTCGATGCCGATGGCCGCGGCCGGAACCTCGATCATGGCCCCGACCTCCACCGGCGCGTAGGCATGGCCGGCCTCGTCGAGCTGCGCCCGGGCACGCGCGATCGCGGCATGGCACGCGGCCACCTCGCTCGCATGCGCCAGCATCGGGATCAGGAGGCGCACCTTGCCGTAGGCACTGGCGCGCAGGATGGCGCGCAGCTGTTCCAGGAACATACCCGGCTCGGAAAGGCTCCAGCGGATGGCGCGCAGGCCCAGTGCCGGGTTCAGCAGGTGTTCGTGGCGCAGTTCCTGCGCCGACATCGCATCCAACGGCTTGTCCGCGCCGATGTCGACAGTGCGGATGGTCACCGGCAGTCCCCGCATCGCCTGCACCGCGCTGCGGTAGGCCTCGAACTGCTCGTCTTCGCCAGGCAGCGCCCCGTTGCGGTTCATGAACAGGAACTCGCTGCGGAACAGTCCGACACCGACGGCCCCCGCGGCCAGGGCAGCGGGCGCATCGTCCGGGAGTTCGATGTTCGCAAGCAGGTCCACCGCCTCGCCGTCGAGCGTGACGGCCGGCGTGTTCCGCAGGCGGTCCAGGCGGGCACGCTCCAGTTCGCTCTGGCGCCGGCGGAAGCGGTATTCCTCCAGCACGATGGGGGATGGGTTGACAACGGCGACGCCCGCGTCGCCGTCGATGATCACCCAGTCGTCCTGCCGGATCAGGCGGCTGGCCTCGCGCGCGCCCACCACTGCAGGAATGTCCATGCTGCGGGCGACGATGGCCGTGTGCGAAGTGCGACCGCCCACGTCGGTGATGAAGCCGGTGAACACGCTGCGCTTGAACTGCAGCATGTCGGCCGGAGCGATGTCGCTGGCCACCAGCACCAGCGGGTCTTCTGCCATCGGAACGGCAGCCGCAGCCTGCGGCACGCCCGCGCGTGAGCGGGTCAGCGCGCGCAGCAATCGCTCGACCACCTGCTCGACGTCAGCCTTGCGCTCGCGCAGGTAGGGGTCCTCCATGTCGTCGAACTGTCGTGCCAGCACCTCCAACTGCGCGGACAAGGCCCATTCGGCGTTGTAGTGCCGCTCGGTGATCCAGGTCTTCGTCGCCTCGGCCAGGGCGTCGTCGTGAAGCACCATGAGGTGTACGTCGAGCAGAGCCGGCAGTTCGCTCGGCGCGTCTTCGGGCAGTTCGCGTTGCAGCGTCCCCAGCTCACGCGCCACCTCGTCGCGCGCGGCACGCAGGCGCTCCACCTCCTGCCCCACCTCACCCGCCGCGATGAAGTAATGCGCAACGTCCACCCGGCTCGAGGCCACGAGCACGGCTCGCCCGATGGCCACGCCACGTGACACCGCGACCCCGAAAACCTGGATGCCCATGCAGTGAATGTAGCGCAGCGCCGTGGCGCGGGCAGCCCGCGCGCAAGCGCTCAGCCGGGCCAGTCGGCGACGGCTACTGACCCTCGCCGAACTTGTCGTCGATGAGCGCGCGCAAGGCCGTCATCGCCGCAGGCTCGTCTGGCCCGTCGACCTCGATCTCGATCTCGCTGCCCATGCCTGCGGCAAGCATCATCACTCCCATGATGCTCTTGGCGTTGACGCGCCGGCCGTTGCGGCTGAGGAAGATCTCGCTGCCAAAGCTGCCGGCGAGCTTGGTGAGCTTGGCCGACGCGCGTGCGTGCAGGCCGAGCCTATTGCTGATGACGATGGTCTCTCGGATCATGGCTTGACGGGCCCTGGGCGGCCTGGTTCTGCGGGCGCGGACTGGAGACCTGCATCACGCACTGCGTGCCGCCGTCGACAGCGCGCGCCACGAGCCGGTCAAGGGATTCGTCCACGTAGCACAGCGCGCGCCACAACATCGGCACGTTGAGGCCGGCGACCACCCGCACGTGAACGCCGTCCGCCACGCGCAGGGCGGCGTTGCAGGGGGTCGCACCGAACACATCGGCCAGGATCAGCACCTCGCCGTCGGGCAGCACCTCGCGCAGCCGGGCGACGACGGTGTCGACGTCCTCCTGCGGCGTGACATCGACGCAGCGCACACGCGCCGCGGCCTCCGGGAAGGTGTGAGCGGCCACCGCGGCAAAGGCGCTGGCCAGCGGAGCGTGGGCGAGCAGGACCAGATCGACCATGGGAGCAATTCGGTGTCAGGAACCTCGTCCGGATCTCGGGAGCAGCCTCGCGTCCTCGTCAAGCCCGGCATTATTGGGCCGCCGCCAGCGGCACGCGCCAGCGCCGCGGCGGGTGTACGAAGAAGGCCACAGACAGCAGGCACGACACGCCGAAGATCCCGAAGGCCAGACGGAAGGCTGCGTCCGGCGCCCATCCCCACCCGCGCGCCGCGTCCACCAGCAGGCCGATGCCCCATTGGGTGCAGAAGACGCCGGCGAAGATCACGAGGTTGTAGGCGGACAAGGCGCGCCCGGCCCATTGCGGCGCGAACGACTGCCCAACCGCCGGCTGGCTGAGCGAGACGAAGGTACAAGCCACGCACCAAAGAGCCCAGGTCACCGCGCCCGCGGGCTGGGGGTCGAACACGATCCACGCCAGCACCAGCAGATTCGGGGGGAGCCCCCAGGTCATCAGGCGCTGCGCCCCGTAGCCGCGCCGAACCAGGCGGGGCATCAACGCGCCCCAGCCCATGAAGGCCAGCAGCATGCACAGGTTGATGAAGAACAGCCCACCCGCGGCTTGCGACGCCGTCCAGCCCGCCACCTGTGTCAGCCAGGGCCCGGCCCAGAGCGACTGCACCGCCAGCATGCCCCCGTACAGGAAGAAGCCGATGGGCGTGCTGCGCACGAAGACCGGGTGCCGGAGCACCTGCCCATACCCCTGCGATGCACGGCCATCCGCCACCGCCGCTGCCGGCGCTGGCACCAAGGGCATCGGATCGCGCGGCGCCCAGCGCGCGATCAGCAGCATCGCCAGCACCAGCCCACCCGCGAGGGCCCAGAACAGGCCGCGCCAGCCCCACAGCGGCAAAAGCCATTGCACGGGCAGCGTCGAGGCGAGCATGCCCAGCGAACCCGTCATCAGCATCCAGGAGTTCGCCCGCAGCTGCGCGGCGGCGCTGAAGCGCAGCCGGTAGCAGGTGAGCGGCGCCATCAGACAAGCCGCCAGCCCCATGCCGATCAGCACCCGCGCCAGAATCAGGCCCCACAGGGTCTGGGCCAGCGCGAAGGCACCACAACCCAGCACCGCCAGCGTCATCAGCCCCAAGAGCACCCGCTTCGGCCCGAATCGGTCCAGCGCGCTGCCCAGCGGCAGTTGCAGCGCCGCGAAGCCGAGGAAATATGCCCCCGCCAGCAAGCCCAGGTCGCCGGCCTTCAGCCCGAGCTCGTTGCTGAAGGACGGCGCCAGCGTCGCAGTGACGGCCCGCAGCAGCGCCGACAGGAAGTAGCCCGCGGCAAAGGCGAAGAAGATGCGCACGATCGTGCTGCCGACCGCCAGGGGCGCCGCCGACCCGTTCCCCGGGGGCGCAGATCCCGCCGTCTCGTCTGTTTTCATTCCGATCGCCCTGGATCTGCGGTGCGGCGCTCAGCCGCCCAGCCGCAAAGAGCCGAAGAAGGTGTCGGCCGCCTCGGCCGACAGGCGCTCGCCGAGCACCGTGGCCTGGTAGACGACCGTGCCGTGCGAGAACACGGCTACCTGCGCCTGGACGGGCTGGCCGTCAGGACGGCGGCCTGCGTACGCCGCGCGCCCGCTCGCGGCCTGGGGGGTGGCGCCAGCCACCTTCAGGGGCAGGGCCGCCTCCGTCGGCGAACCCAGGTTGCCCGCGGAAGCCTCGCGCAGCGCCTGCAGTGCAGCACCCACGCGCGTGGGGTCGACCACGTCGGCCGAGGCCAAGCCCCAGGTCATGCCGGCAGCCTGGCAGGCCTGCAGCGTGAGCTTGACGCTGTCCTCGCCCAACCGCACCTGGCGCGCATGCGCCGAGGGCTTGCACGGCAGCAGAACGGCCGCTTCGCGCCCCTCC
>JBILNB010000022.1:0-60233 GCA_044375195.1 Rubrivivax sp.
TGGCGCTGTCCGTGATCCTGACGCTGGCGCTGGGCGCCAAGCTGTTCGGCCTGTACTGAAGGAGCGCTTCGATGGCGGATCGTCAACCGAACTTCGGCGCCAAGCGCGTCGTCGTCGGCGCCCACTACGGCCTGCGCGACTGGCTCAGCCAGCGTGCCACCGCCGTGCTGATGGTGCTGTTCACCGTGGTGCTGCTGGTGCAGGTGCTGATGCCCGAGCCGCTGGACTACGAGCGCTGGGCCGGCATCTTCGCGGCGCAGTGGATGAAGGTGCTGACCTTCGTCGTCATCGTCGCGCTGGCCTGGCATGCCTGGGTGGGCGTGCGTGACATCTGGATGGACTACGTCAAGCCGGTGGGTGTGCGGCTGGCATTGCAGGTGTTCACGATCGTCTGGCTCGTCGGCTGCGCCGGCTGGGCCGTGCAGGTGCTCTGGAGACTCTGAGTCATGGCGCTTTCCAACCTTCCCCGTCGTAAGTTCGACGTCGTCATCGTCGGCGCCGGCGGCTCGGGCATGCAGGCCTCGCTGCGCCTGTCGCAGGCCGGGCTCAACGTGGCCGTGCTGTCCAAGGTCTTCCCCACGCGCTCGCACACCGTGGCGGCGCAGGGCGGCATCGGCGCCAGCCTCGGCAACATGAGCGAGGACAACTGGCATTACCACTTCTACGACACCGTCAAGGGCTCCGACTGGCTCGGCGACCAGGACGCGATCGAGTTCATGTGCCGCGAGGCCCCGCGCGTGGTGTACGAACTCGAGCACTTCGGGATGCCCTTCGATCGCAACCCCGATGGCACGATCTACCAGCGCCCCTTTGGCGGCCACACCGCCAACTACGGCGAGAAGCCGGTGCAGCGCGCCTGCGCCGCGGCCGACCGCACCGGCCACGCGATGCTGCACACGCTGTACCAGCAGAACGTCAAGGCGCGCACCAACTTCTTCGTCGAGTGGATGGCGCTGGACCTGATCCGCGACGCCGATGGCGACGTGCTGGGCGTCACCGCGCTCGAGATGGAGACGGGCGACGTCCACATCCTCGAGGGCAAGGTCACGCTCTTCGCTACCGGCGGGGCCGGGCGCATCTACGCCGCGAGCACCAACGCCTTCATCAACACCGGCGACGGCCTGGGCATGGCCGCGCGCGCCGGGGTGCCGCTGGAGGACATGGAGTTCTGGCAGTTCCACCCCACCGGCGTGGCTGGCGCGGGCGTGCTGCTGACCGAGGGCTGCCGCGGGGAGGGCGCGATCCTGCGCAACAGCAACGGCGAGCGCTTCATGGAGCGCTACGCGCCGACGCTGAAGGATCTGGCGCCGCGCGACTTCGTCAGCCGCTGCATGGACCAGGAGATCAAGGAAGGCCGCGGCTGCGGCCCGAACAAGGACTACGTGGTCCTCGACCTGACGCACCTGGGCGCCGAGACCATCATGAAGCGCCTGCCCAGCGTCTACGAGATCGGGCACAACTTCGCCAACGTCGACATCACGAAGGAACCCATCCCCGTCGTGCCGACCATCCACTACCAGATGGGCGGCATCCCGACCAACATCCACGGCCAGGTGGTCTCGCCCAAGGGCGGGGACCCGAACGCCGTTGTCAACGGGTTCTACGCCGTGGGTGAGTGCGCCTGCGTCAGCGTGCATGGTGCCAACCGGCTGGGCACGAACTCGCTGCTGGACCTGCTGGTCTTCGGCCGCGCGGCGGGGCTGCACATCGTCGACGCGGTGAAGAAGGCGCCCAAGGCGCACAAGGACCTGCCCGCGGACGCGGCCGACCGCGCACTCGCGCGCCTGGCGCGCCTGGACGCAGCCACCGACGGCGAGTACGCGCAGGACGTGGCCAATGACATCCGGCGCGCGATGCAGCAGCACGCGGGCGTGTTCCGCACCCAGGCCAGCATGGACGAGGGTGTGGCCAAGATGGCGGCCATCGCCGAGCGCGTCAAGGCCATCGGGCTGAAGGACCGCAGCAAGGTGTTCAACACGGCCCGCATCGAAGCGCTCGAGGTCGACAACCTGATCGAGGCCGCGCAGTCGACCATCGTCTCCGCGGCCGCGCGCACGGAGAGCCGAGGCGCGCACACGGTCGACGACTACCCGGACACCCCGGAGTTCCCGAACGGGCGCAACGACGCGGTGTGGATGAAGCACACGCTGTGGTACTCCGAGGGCAATCGCCTCGAGTACAAGCCGGTGAACCTGAAGCCGCTGACGGTGGAGAGCATTCCGCCCAAGGTGCGTTCCTTCTGACCTGCAGGAATCGCTGACATGGCCAAGAGAACCTTCCAGATCTACCGCTACGACCCCGACACCGACGTCAAGCCGCGCATGCAGACGATCGAGATCGAACTCGACGGCTCCGAGCGCATGCTGCTGGACGCACTGATGAAGCTGAAGGCGGTGGACCCGACGCTGTCGTTCCGCCGCTCCTGCCGCGAGGGCGTGTGCGGCTCGGATGCGATGAACATCAACGGCAAGAACGGCCTGGCCTGCCTGACCAACATGCGCATGCTGCCGCAGACCGTGGTGCTCAAGCCGCTGCCTGGGCTGCCGGTGATCCGCGACCTGATCGTGGACATGACGCAGTTCTTCAAGCAGTACCACTCGATCAAGCCCTACCTTGTCAACGACACGCTGCCGCCCGAGAAGGAGCGCCTGCAGTCCCCCGAGGAGCGCGACGAGCTCAACGGCCTGTACGAGTGCATCCTGTGCGCGAGCTGCTCCACGAGCTGCCCGAGCTTCTGGTGGAACCCGGACAAGTTCGTCGGCCCGGCCGGGCTGCTGCAGGCCTACCGCTTCATCGCCGACAGCCGCGACCATGCCACCGGCGATCGCCTGGACAACCTCGAAGACCCGTACCGCCTGTTCCGCTGCCACACGATCATGAACTGCGTCGACGTCTGCCCCAAGGGGCTGAACCCGACGAAGGCCATCGGCAAGATCAAGGAACTGATGGTGCGCCGGGCCGTCTGAGCGCCCAGGCCTGCGACTGGACGCATTCCCCAAGGCCGGACCCTGCCGACCGATGAGCCTGCCCGAGCCGCTGCTGGACGAGCGTGACCTCAGTCGCCTGCGCTGGCGCTGCCGGCGCGGCCTGCTCGAGAACGACCTCTTCGTCGAGCGCTACTTCGACGCCGTGGGCGGCACGCTGACGCAACGACAGGCGCGCGGATTGCAGGCCCTGATGGACCTGGCCGACAACGACCTGCTCGACCTGCTGCTCGCGCGGCGCGAGCCCGAGGGCGCTCTCGACGCCCCCGAGGTGCGCGAGGTGCTCGCGGCGATGCGCACCGCGCCGCGCGCTTTGCCGGCCTGACAGGCCGCCTGATCCGAGCCTCCATTTCCGCACGCGTTCTGCCGAAAACCTCCGAAGCCCATCCGTTCGAAGCGAAGGAAATCCTGAGATGACCCCCTCCAACGTCAAAGCCACCCTGTCGTTCTCCGACGGCAGCCCGGGCATGGACCTGCCGATCTACAAGGGCTCCGTCGGCCCGGACGTGATCGACATCCGCAAGCTCTACGGGCAGACCGGCAAGTTCACCTACGACCCGGGCTTCCTGTCGACGGCCTCGTGCAACTCCACGATCACCTACATCGATGGCGACAAGGGCGAGCTGCTGTACCGCGGCTACCCGATCGAGCAGCTCGCGCAGCACTGCGACTTCCTCGAGGTCTGCTACCTGCTGGTCTACGGCGACCTGCCGAACGCCGAGCAGCGCGACAAGTTCGTGAAGACCATCACCTACCACACGATGGTCAACGAGCAGATGCAGTTCTTCCTGCGCGGCTTCCGCCGAGATGCCCATCCGATGGCGGTGATGACGGGCCTGGTGGGTGCGCTGTCGGCCTTCTACCACGACAGCACCGACGTTCACAACGCGCAGCACCGCGAGATCGCCGCGCACCGGCTGATCGCCAAGATGCCCACGCTGGTGGCGATGTCCTACAAGTACGGCGTCGGCCAGCCCTTCATCTACCCGAAGAACTCGCTGTCCTACACCGCGAACTTCATGCGCATGATGTTCGCCACGCCGTGCGAGGACTACGAGCCCAACGACGTGCTCGTGCGCGCGCTGGACCGCATCTTCATCCTGCACGCCGACCACGAGCAGAACGCCTCCACCTCCACGGTGCGCCTGTGCGGCAGCTCGGGCACGAACCCGTTCGCGGCCATTGCCGCGGGTGTGGCCTGCTTGTGGGGTCCGGCGCACGGCGGCGCCAACGAGGCGGCGCTGAACATGCTCGAGGACATACAGCGCAACGGGGGCGTCGAGAAGATCGGCGAGTTCATCCGCCAGGTCAAGGACAAGAACTCCAGCGTCAAGCTGATGGGCTTCGGTCACCGGGTCTACAAGAACTATGACCCGCGCGCCAAGCTCATGCGCGAGACCTGCCACGAGGTGCTGAACGCGCTCGGCCTGCACGACGATCCGATGTTCAAGCTGGCGATGGCGTTGGAGAAGATCGCGCTCGAGGACGAGTACTTCGTCGCGCGCAAGCTCTACCCGAACGTCGATTTCTACTCCGGTATCGTGCAGCGTGCCATCGGCATCCCGGTGAGCCTGTTCACCGCCATCTTCGCGCTGGCGCGTACGGTGGGCTGGATCGCCCAGCTCAACGAGATGATCGGCGACCCCGAGTACAAGATCGGCCGGCCGCGGCAGCTCTTCGTCGGCGCGGCGCCGCGCAACGTGCGGCCCATCGCCGAGCGCTGAGACGCCTTCCCGCGCCGCGGCAGCGACGCCGGTGCAGTCCCCGGGCGGCAACGCATGGAACTGCGCCAGCTGCGCTACTTCGTGCGCGTGGCCGAACTCGGCAGCATGGGCCGGGCGGCGGCCGATCTCGGTCTGGTCACCTCGGCGCTGAGCCAGCAGATCGCCCGCCTTGAGGGCGAGCTCAGCACGCGTTTGCTGCAGCGCACGGCCGGCGGCGTCGTGCCCACCGAGGCCGGCCTGGCCTTCCTGCGCCAGGCGCGCCTTGCCCTGCGGCACACCGACGCCGCGGCGCGCGCCGCCCAGCACGCGCGGCTGTCCGGCGCGGTGAGCGTCGGGCTCGCGCCGACGACGGGCGCGGTGCTCGGGGTGCCCTTGATGCGCGCGATGCGAGAGCGCTACCCCGAGGTGCGTCTGCATCTCGTCGAGAGCCTGTCGGGCCACCTCGCGGCGATGCTGGAAAGCCGCCAGATCGACCTGGCGGTGCTCTTCCGGGCCGACCGCGGCGGGCGCTGGAGCACGCAGCCGCTGCTCAGCGAGCGCCTGTTCCTCATCGGCGCCCCGGCCAGCCTGCCCGCCGGCATCGGCCGCCGGGTGAGCCTGGCGCGCCTGACCGACGTGCCGCTCATCCTGCCCAGCGGGCCGCACGGACTGCGCCTGACCATCGACGCCGCGTTCGCTGCTGTCAGGGTGCAGCCCCGGGTGGTGGCGGAGGTCGATTCGCTCGCGCTGCTGATGGACGCCGTGCGCGAGGGCCTGGGCGCCACGATCCAGCCGGGCGCCGCCGTGGCGCGTCAGTCTGCCGACACCTTGCGCCTGCACGAGCTGTCCGACCCGCTGGCGAGGCGCGACAACCTCATCGTGAGCCTGAGCGACGACGAACTGCCGCCGGCGGCGCTGGCCGCCCGCGTGCTGCTGCGCGAGGTGGCCGCGGGCCTGGTCGACGCCGGTCGCTGGCCGGGCGCGAGCCGTGCGCGTGCGGGAGCAGCCGAGCCCGCCGACGGCGCCTGATCTCAGCGAGCCTCAGCGCCCTGCCGGGGCCGTGAGCGCGCCCGCACCGCCGTAGGGGCTGGTGCCGAAGGGGCTGCGGTTCTCGGGGCCGACGCTGTCGCCGGTGTCGAAGTACAGCACCATCTGCCGCCGGTCGCCGCCCTGGATGGTTGTGCTGCCGCGCCGCACCTGCAGGGGCTGCTCGGGCGCGGCCCGGTAGGCGGCCTCTACGCGGTAGCGCCCCGGGGGCAGGGCGGCGAAGAGCCAGGGTCCGGCCATGCGCAGCTCCAGCAGGGGCGACTCGCCGCGCAGCGGGGTGATGCGCACCTCCACGTCGGCCAGGTAGGCGCCGCTGCGCAGCGCCGCCGTCGTGAGCCAGAAGCTGTAGCGCGCGCGCTCGGCGTGCAGTTCCTGCAGCTCCGAGTGCCCGATGCCGCCCGTGGCGTAGGCCACGCCTGAGGGGCCGACGCCGCGGTCGACGGCCAGGGCGGTCGGGAACCAGGCGGCCAGCGTCAGCGCCAGCAGGGCCTGGGCTGGGTGCAGAGCGGCGTGGAGGGCGTGCGGGGTACGGCGATCGATGCTCATGATGCGTTGGCCTTGGAAAGCGGCGCATTGGAGTGCGCCGGAGCGCCTGCCGGATTGAGCACGCGCAAGCCGCGGCAGGCATCAGCCCGGTGCCTGGGTGTTCACGAACCGTGAAGACGCCTTGCCGCACGCGCTCGGCCGAGACCGCGCGCGCAGGCCTTCTGGCGCTTACATTCCCGTCGTCTCGGACACGTCATCGGAAGGGGCGACATGGATCTGAAGCTGGCTGGCCGCACGGCCCTGGTCACCGGCGCGAGCGTCGGCATCGGGCGCGCGATCGCCCTCGCGCTGGCCGCCGAAGGGGTGCGCATGGCGGTGTCGGCCCGGCGTGCGGACAAGTTGCGCGAGCTCGCGTCCGAGATCGTTGCCGCCGGGGGCGCCGAGCCGGTGCTGATCGAGCAGGACATGTATGCCGAGGACGCGGCAGCGCGCATCGCCGCAGCAGCCACGGCTGGCCTGGGTGCGGTCGACATCCTCGTCAACAACGCCGGCGGCTCGCGCAGCTTCAAGGACCTGCACGTGAGCGAGGAACAGTGGCAAGAGGCGATCACGCTGAACTTCCACCGCCCGCGGCAGCTGGGCGACGCGCTGATCGACGGCATGATCGAGCGCGGCTGGGGCCGCGTCATCTGCATCACGGGCAAGAGCGAACCCGAGCACATCAACGGCGCCTTCTGCGCCAAGGCCGGCATCCACAGCTGGGCCAAGGGCCTGTCGCGCATGGTGGGCAAGCACGGCATCACCGTGAACTGCATCCCACCCGGGCGCATCCACTCCGAGCAGATCTTCCGCAACTACTCGCCCGAGTACCGGCAGTGGCAGAGCGAGCACGAGATCCCGGTGGGCCGCTACGGCGAGCCCGAGGAGCTCGCCGATCTCGTATGCTTCCTCGCAAGCCCGCGTGCCGCGTACATCACCGGGGCCGTGATCCCGGTGGACGGCGGGCTCAGGCGCTACCAGTTCTGACACCTACAGGAGACCCCCCATGCAGATCCGTCGCCGTTCCCTGCTGGCTGCCGCCGCGGCCGCACCGGTTGCTAGCTGGCCCGTTTTGGCTGGTGCCCAGGCCGCCTGGCCGCGCCAGTCGGTGCGCTTCGTCGTTCCATTCGCGCCGGGCGGTACCTCGGAGATCGTGGCCCGCACCGTGGCCAACGAGCTGTCCAAGCAGCTCGGGCAGACCATCTTCGTCGACAACAAGGGCGGCGGCGCTGGCCTCCCGGCGATGTCGGAGGTGGCCAAGGCCACGCCCGACGGCCACACCATCATCCTCGGACACGTGGGCTCGCTCGCGGTCAACCCGTACATCTTCCCGAACCAGCCCTACGACGTGAACCGCGACTTCGTCGCGGTGACGCTGCTGGCCAAGGTGCCCAACCTGTTCGTCATCCACCCGGACGTGCCGGCCAAGGACTTCAAGGAGTTCGTGGCCTATGCCAAGGCCAACCCGAACAAGCTGAACTACGGCTCGGCCGGTAACGCCAGCGCCGGCCACCTGGCAATGGAGTACCTGAAGCTCGTGACCGGGATGCCGATCACGCACGTGCCGTATCGCGGCACGGGGCCGCAGCTGACCGACCTGCTGGCCGGACGCACCCAGGCCTCGTCCGCAGGCCTGCCCGCGCTGCTCCCGCACATCAAGACGGGCAAGCTGCGCGCCATCGCCGTGGGCACGACGCAGCGCCTGGCCCAGTTGCCTGACGTGCCCACCGTGGCCGAGATGGGCTTCAAGGACTTTGAAACCTCGCAGTGGTACGGCATCCTCGCGCCGGCGGGCACGCCGCGCGAGGTGGTCAAGCGCCTGCAGGAGGAGTCGCTGAAGGCGCTGAAGTCGAACTCGGTGACCGAGCGCTTCGCCGGTGACGGCGCGGTCGGCGGCGGCGGCCCGCCGGAGGAGTTCGCGGCCTTCATCGCGCGCGAGCAGCGCATCTGGAGCGACATCGTCAAGCGGGCGAACATCAAGCCCGACTGACCGGCGCCACCGCCTTGTGCGCCGACTCCGGGGCTCGACGGCCTCGGCCCCGGCGCCCCAGCCAGGACACTTCACTTGCAACCCGACGTCCTCGTCATCGGCGGCGGCAACGCCGCCTTGTGCGCTGCGCTGGTGGCCCGTGAAGGCGGCGCCTCGGTGCTGCTGCTCGAGGCCGCGCCGCCGGCTTGGCGCGGCGGCAACTCGATGCACACGCGCAACATCCGCTGCATGCACGACGCGCCGCAGGACGTCCTGACCGAAGCCTACCCTGAAGAGGAGTTCTGGCAGGACCTGCGCAAGGTGACCGCCGGGCGCACGAACGAGGCGCTGGCGCGGCTGGTGATCCGCGAGTCGCACCACGTGCGCGGCTGGATGCGCCGGCACGGCGTGCACTTCCAGCCTTCGCTGTCGGGCACGCTGCACCTCAGCCGCACCAACGCCTTCTTCATGGGCGGCGGCAAGGCCTTGGTCAACGCCTATTACCGCAGCGCGCAGGCGCTGGGCGTGCAGGTGCGCTATGAGGCACCGGTGCAGCGGCTCGAGCTCGACGGCGGCCGCTTCGTCGCCGCGGTGCTGCAAAGCGGCGAGCGCATCGCCGCGCGCAGCTGCGTCGTGGCCAACGGGGGCTTCGAGTCCAACCGCGAGTGGCTGCATGAGGCCTGGGGCCGCAACGAACGCGGCGAGTGGCCGGCCGACCAGTTCCTGATCCGCGGCACGCGCTACAACCAGGGCGTGCTGCTGCGCGACCTGCTGGCCCAGGGGGCGGACGCCATCGGCGACGCCACGCAGGCCCACATGGTGGCCATCGACGCGCGCGCGCCGTTGTACGACGGCGGCATCTGCACGCGCGTGGATTGCGTCTCGCTGGGCATCATGGTCAACCGCGATGGGCAGCGCTTCTATGACGAGGGCGAGGACTTCTGGCCCAAGCGCTACGCCATCTGGGGCCGCCTCGTCGCGCTGCAGCCCGGCCAGGTGGGGCACTCCATCATCGACGCCAAGGCGGTGGGGCGCTTCATGCCGCCGGTCTTCCGCGGCGAGCGCGCCGACACGCTGGAGGCCCTGGCGGCGCAGCTGAAGCTGCCGGTGCCGGCCTTCGTCGAGACCGTGCGCGCGTACAACGCGGCCTGCCGCCCGGGCCGCTTCGACCACGCCGTGCTCGACGACTGTGCGACCGAGGGCCTGACCCCGCCCAAGACGCACTGGGCGCGCCCGATCGACACGCCGCCCTTCTTCGGCTACACGCTGAAGCCCGGCGTCACCTTCACCTACCTGGGGCTGCGCGTGGACGAGCGCGCGCGCGTGCACTTCGGCGGCGCGCCGAGCCCGAACCTGCTGGCGGCCGGCGAGGTCATGGCCGGCAACGTGCTCGGGCAGGGTTACACCGCCGGGGTCGGCATGACGATAGGCACCGTGTTCGGGCACATTGCCGGCGCCCAGGCGCTGCAGGCGCTGCGCACGGCCCCCGCCCGCACGATGCCGGAGCCTGCCCATGCCTGAGCTGCAAGCCCTGATCGACGAGGCCCGCGCGCTCGGCGCGGGCGCGCGGCCCCGCCCCGGGCCGGCCGAGGCCGAGGTGGCGCGGGTCATGGAGATCTGCAACGCCTGCCGCTACTGCGAGGGCTTCTGCGCCGTCTTCCCGGCGATGACGCGGCGCCTGGAGTTCCCGGCCGTCGACGCTCATTACCTGGCCAACCTGTGCCACAACTGCGGCGCCTGCCTGCACGCCTGCCAGTACGCGCCGCCGCACGAGTTCGGCGTCAACGTGCCGCAGGCGATGGCGCGGGTGCGTGTGCGCACCTACGCGCAGCACGCCTGGCCGGCCGCCTTCGGCCGGGCCTACGAGCGCAACGGCCTCGTGCTCGCACTGGCGCTGGCGGCGGGCCTGGCGCTGTTCCTCGTGCTCGCGCTGGTGCGCCACGGCAGCTGGTGGGGGCTGCCGGCGCAGGGCAGCTTCTACGGCATCTTCCCGCACGGCCTGATGGTGTCGATGTTCCTGCCCGTGTTCGGCTTCGCGCTGCTGGCGCTGGGCATTGGCGTGGCGCGCTTCTGGCGCGGCGCCGCGCCTGGGGCGGTGGCCGGCCCGGCGCTGGCCGAGGCGGCGCACGACGTGCTGCGGCTGAAGTACCTTGACGGCGGGCATGGCGAAGGCTGCCACAACGAGGACGACCGCTGGACGCAGGCGCGGCGCCGCTTTCACCACCTGACCTTCTACGGCTTCATGCTCTGCCTGGCCTCGACGAGCGTGGCCACCGCCTACCACTACGTCTTCGGTTGGGTGGCGCCCTACGGCTGGACCAGCCTGCCCAAGCTCTTGGGCGTGGCCGGCGGCATCGGCCTGATCGTGGGCCCCGCCGGGCTGGCCTGGCTGCGGCGCCGGCGCCACCCGCAGCATGGCGACGCGGCCCAGGCGCCGATGGATGCGGGCTTCCTGGCCCTGCTCTTCCTCGTCAGTGCCACGGGACTGCTCCTGGCGCTGGCGCGCGAGACGCCGGCGCTGCCGCTCCTCTTGTGCGTCCACCTCGGCGCGGTGATGGCCTTCTTCGCCACCATGCCCTACGGCAAGTTCGCACACGGCGTGTACCGTGCCGCGGCGCTGCTGAAGTGGGCGGTGGAGAAGCGCCTGCCGACGAACCTGCGGCTGGGAGCAGACTGAGCGGGCGCCTGGCCGGTGGCCCCACGCGGCCCTCACGTACTCGCGAGTGGCCTGCGGCCCTGACAGCGCGATGGCAACATCAAGAGCAACACGGGCTGCGCCTTGTCTCGCGGCCTCCCTTCTCCCTTCAAGGAACTCCCCAAGATGTCCACCAAGAACCCGCTGTCGCGCCGTCGGGTGCTGAGCGCCGCCGCGGCCCTGGCCGCGCCCTGGCCTGTGCTGGCCCAGGGCGCCTTCCCCAGTCGCTCGATCAGCCTGCTCGTGCCCTTCGCGCCCGGCGGCATTGCCGACCTGACCGCGCGCGCCGTGGCCGAGCAGATGGCGCGCAGCCTGGGCCAGCCGGTCGTGGTGGAGAACCGGCCCAGCGCCGGCAGCATCGTGGCTTCGCAGGCGGTGGCCAACGCGCGTCCCGACGGCCACACGCTGCTGCTGATGAGCAATGGCAACGCCGTCAGCGTCGGTCTGTTCAAGCGGCTGCCCTATGACACCGAGAAGGCCTTCGCGCCGGTGTCCACGCTCGGCTTCTTCGACCTGGGCCTGTTCGTCCCCGCGAACTCGCGGTTCCCGAACCTGCGCGAGCTGGTGGCCTACGCCAAGGCCAACCCGGGCAAGCTCAACGTCGGCACGATCGCCGTCGGCAGCACCCAGCACCTGGCCGCCAAGCTGTTCGAGACCGTGGCCGGCATCGATGCGGTGGTCGTGCCCTACAAGGCCTCGCCGGCGGTGGTGACGGCGCTGCGCGCCGGCGAGATCGACCTCGCGTTCGAGGTCGTCGGGCCGATGGTGCCGCAGGTCGCGGCCGGCGCCGTGCGCGCGCTGGCCGTTTCCTCGGCGGCGCGCAACCCGGCGCTGCCGGAGGTGCCGACGGCCCAGCAGGCCGGCGTGGCCGGCTACGACGTGTCCTCGTGGAACGCGCTGGCCGCTCCTGCCGGCACGCCGCCGGAAGTGATCGAACAGCTCAACCGCGCTGCGCGCGAGGCCGTGGCCTCGCCGGTCGTGCAGGAAAAGCTGGGCAAGCTCGGCATGCGGCTGCAGGCCGGCTCGCCGGCCGAACTGCAGTCCCTGCTGGGCAGCGAGATCCGGCGCTGGGGCGAGGTCATCCGCAAGGCGAAGATCGAGCCCGAGTGAGCGTGGCCCGGCCGCTTCGGGGGCGGCCGGGGGCTCACCTCGGCCTCTGGGGCGCCGTCACGGGGCGTGGGGTGAGGCAGGCGCGTCCACAGCCTGCCCGAGCACACCCACCAGCGCCTCCACCGACACCGGCTTGTGCAGCAAGGGCACGCCGGCCGCGCGGGCCTCGCGCAGGCGCTCGGGCGCGGTGTCTCCGGTGATCAGCGCGCAGCGCAAGCCGGGCCGGTGGCCCTGCACCTGCCGCAGCACCTGCAGGCCGCTGTCGCCTTCGCGCAGCCGCAGGTCGGTCAGCAGCGCGTCCAGCGGCACCGCCGCCGCGATGCGCCCCGCCTGCGCGCTGCCCTCGGCGAGGTGCACCTCGCAGCCGAGCTCGGTCAGCAGCAGGCGCATCCCCTCGCGCACCTGGGCCTCGTCGTCGACGACGAGCACCTTCAGGCCCGGGCGGAGCGCGGCGCGCGCCGGGGGCGGCGCGGGCGCCGGAGCGCTGTCGTCGATGCGCAGCCGCAGCGTCACCGTGGTGCCCACCCCCGGAGCCGATTGCAGGCCCAGCCGCGCGCCGAGCAGCGCACACAGACGCTGCACGATGGACAGCCCCAGCCCGAGCCCCTTCGCGCGGTCGCGCTCGACGTTGCCGACCTGGTAGAACTCCCGGAACACGCGCTCCTGCTCCTCCAGCGGGATGCCGATGCCGGTGTCGGTGACCTCGAGGCAGGCCTCGGCGCCGTCGCGCCAGGTGCGCAGCGTGACGCTGCCGCCCGGGCGGTTGTACTTCAGCGCGTTGTCGGTCAGGTTGCTCAGCACGCGCAGCAAGAGCGACGCGTCGGTGCGCACCGGCAGTGCCTCGCCCGTGGACAGGGTGCAGGCCAGGCCGCGCGAGACGGCCACCGGCTGCAGCGCCTGATGGTGTGATGCGACCAGCTCGTCCAGCCGCGCCGGCGCCAGCGCCGGCTGCACGGTGCCGGCGTCCAGGCGGGAGATGTCGAGCAAGGCGTCGAGCTGGCCCGACAGCGTCTGGCTCACGTTGGCGAGCAGGCGCGCGATCTCGCGCGCGCGCGGCTCGAGCTCACGCAGCGCCAGGGCCGCCACGAGCATGTTCATGCTGTGGATGGGCTGGCGCAGGTCGTGGCTCGCGGCGGCCAGGAACTGGGTCTTTGCGCGGTGAGCCTCGGTCTCGCGCTCGATCGCGGCTTCGAGCTCTCTGTTCAGGCGCTGCTCGGCGAAGCGGATGCGGCAGGACTCCTGGAACACCGCGTGCTGCTGCCGTCCCACGGCCGTCAGCACGCCCAGGAAGGCCAGGATCAGCGCCGCCAGGCCGGCCGCGGTGAGCACCGATTCTTCGGGGTGTGGCGTGAAGGCCCAGCAGGCTGCCAGGGGCAGCAGAAGCGGCACGCTGAAGGCGAGGAAGCTGCGCAGCTGCCCCGAGGTGGTGGCCACACCGGCCGTGGCCATCGCGAAGACGATCATCGACAGGGCCGCGCGTTGCAGTTCGCTCATCTCGGCGAAACCGGTCAGCGGCAGCACCATGAGCACGCCGTTGAAGGCCAGCACGGCGGTGATGCGAGCGCCTTGCGCGGCTGGCGGTGCCGAGCGGACGAAGCGCGTCGACACCCCGAGGCGCCACGCTGTCATCGCGCCCACCAGGGCCCACCACAGCCAGGGCAGCGCCGAGGGCTCGCTGCGCGACCAGATCAGCGCCATCAGGCCACCCGCGGCGAGCACGCCCCACTGTGCGCGTGGGCTGTTCTCGAGGAAGATGTCGACGAAGCGTGCCTCGACGAAGGCGCGCAACTCGGGTGGGTCGGGCTCGGCGGCGGGGGCGGCGTACGAGCCCGCGTGCGGCGGTGAATCCGGCGCGCCTGGCGCCGGCGCGATGGTTGCAGGCTCGCGCATGCTCGTCCCCCTTCGGCCGCGCCGCGTCCGGAGGACCGGCGCGGCTTGTCGAAAGTGATTCTGGCAGCGCGCCCGGTCGGCCCGGAGGGGGCTATCCCTGATGCCGGCGACGCAGGCCAGCCAGCAGGGCGAAGGCGGCTGCGGCCAGCAGCGAGAACAGCGCCAGGCTCCAGAACTCGTAGGGCAGCCCGAGCAGGTCGACCGCCGCCTCGGCGCAGGAGGCGCGCGGCGCGAAGACCTCGGGCGCCAGCGCGTCGAGTTGCAGACCGCTGACGATGCGATCGGCCAGCGTGCGTTTGCAGGAGCTGCTGGCCGCAGCCACGAAGTGCTGCCACAGGGCTGCCGCGACCCCGGCCAGTGCCAGCAGCGCGACCACCGTCGTGGCCGCCAGACTGCCCGTGGGCCCGCGCCACAGCGCGCCGACGCCAGCGACCAGTGCGATCAGCACGAAGACGAGGCGCTGCAGCACGCACCATGGGCAGGGCTGCATGTCGAAGACATGCTGCGACACGAGCGCGATCCCCACGGCGCCGAGGCTGACCGCAGCCACCAGACCGAGCGCCGCGGTCGGGTACCGTTGCAGCGGTGTCATGTCCGGGCGCCGGTGCATCACGCGGCGCGCAACCGCCGCGTTACCAGGGGGTGGTCCGTGGTGCTCAAGCGACCTCGGCGATCATCTCGATCTCGACGCATGCACCCATCGGGATCTGGGCCACGCCGAAGGCGCTGCGCGCGTGCGCGCCGACATCCGCGCCGAAGACCTGCACCAGCAGTTCGGAGCAGCCATTGGTCACGAGGTGTTGTTCGGTGAAGGTGGGCACGCTGTTGACCAGGCTCATCACCTTGACGATGCGACGCACGCGCTCCAGGTCGCCCACGGCGGCCTGCAGCGTGCCCAGGAGGTCGATCGCGATGGCGCGGGCGGCCGCCTGGCCCTCGGCGGTACCGATCTCGCGCCCGAGCTGGCCGACCCAGGGCTTGCCGTCCCTGCGCGCGATGTGGCCCGAGAGGAAGACGAGGTTGCCGGTGCGCGTGAAAGGCACGTAGGCTGCGGCCGGCACGGCCACTTCGGGCAGCGTGATGCCGAGGTCGGCGAGTCTCTGGGCGACGGTCATGGGGGATCCTTGAAAATGCGCCAGGATCCTACACTGGGCCCATGGTTGGGGTACACGTCGGCGTGGCAGGGCTGGCGCTGCTGGCGCTGGCCTGGCTGGCCGGCACGGCCCTGCAGTTGCAGCAGCCCGAACTGCGCGGCCCGGCTTTCGCGGCTGCCGCGGGCGGCGCCGGTTTGTTGCTGTGCGTCGCGGCCTGGGGCCTGTGGCGCCGCGCAGCCGCCGCCTGGGCACGCGCCGCCGTTCTGGTGCTCGCGGCGCTTGGGGTCGCGCTCGGCGCCTGGGTCCTGGCCGAGACGCGAGCGCAGTGGCGCCTGGCCGCGTCGCTGGATCCGGCGCTGGAGGGCCGCGACCTCGTCGTCACCGGCACCGTGGCCGAGTTGCCGCGGCTGTCGCTGCAGGGCACCCGCTTCGTCTTCGAGGTGGCATCGGCACGGTGGGCCGCGCCGGCCGCCACCCCGGGGCAGGGCGCAGCGGCGGTCCGGGTTCCCGGGCGCCTGTCGCTGGCCTGGTTCCACGGTTTCGATGGCGAGGCACTGCTGAGCCGGCCGCCGCAGGCGCTGATCGTGGGCGACCGTTGGGAGCTGACCGTGCGTCTGAAGCGCCCGCACGGGCCGATGAACCCGCAGGGTTTCGACCTCGAGCGCTGGATGTTCGAGCAGGACCTGCGTGCCACTGGCCATGTGCGGCCAGGCGCGCGCTTCCTGGGCCCGAGCGCGGCGCACCCGGTGGAGCGGCTGCGCCAGCGCATCCGCGACGCCATCCTGCTGCGCGTCGACGATGCGGGGGCGGCTGGCGTCGTCGCGGCGCTGGCCGTGGGCGACCAGGCGGCGATCGCGCGTGACGACTGGGAGGTGTTCCGCGTCACCGGCGTCGCGCACCTGATGAGCATCAGTGGCCTGCACGTGACGATGTTCGCCTGGCTGGCCGCCGCGATCGTCGGTGCGGCCTGGCGTCGCAGCGCGCGCCTGAGCCTCGCCTGGCCGGCGCCCACGGCGGCGCGCTGGGGCGGCCTTGCGCTGGCCACCGGCTACGCGCTGCTGGCGGGATTCGGCGTGCCGGCGCAGCGTACCGTGCTGATGCTGGCGGTGGTCGTCGTGCTGCGTGCGGGCGCACTGCGCTGGCCGGCGCCGCTGGTGCTGCTGGCCGCTGCCGTGGCGGTGACACTGCTCGAGCCCTGGGCGCTGCTGCAGCCGGGCTTCTGGCTCTCCTTCGCCGCGGTGGGGCTGCTGATGCTGTCGGTCCCGGCCTCGGCCCGCGACGAGCCCGCAGGGTCTGCACCCGAGGCCTCTTGGGTGCACCGCCTGGGGATCCAGGTCCGGGCGGGCTTGCGCACCCAGGTCGTCGCGACCCTGGGTTTGGCGCCGCTGACCCTGGTCTTCTTCCAGCAGGTGTCGTTGGTGGGCTTCGCGGCCAACCTGCTGGCCATCCCCTGGGTCACGCTGGTGGTGACGCCGCTGGCGCTGCTGGGGGTGCTGCTGCCGCCTTTGTGGGCCTTGGCCGGGCTGGCGGTGGCCGGCATGAACACCGTGCTCGCCGCGCTGGCGCAAGCGCCGCTGGCGCAATGGACGGCGGCCGCCGCGCCGGGCTGGGCCATGGCGGCCGGGCTGGCCGGGGGCGCGCTGCTGGTGCTGCCGCTACCCTGGCGGCTGCGCCTGCTGGGCCTGCCGCTGGTGCTGCCGCTGCTGGCGCCGCCGCTGGCGCGGCCGCCGCCCGGCGCCTTCGAGGTGGTGGCGGTCGATGTGGGGCAGGGCACCTCGGTGCTGGTGCGCACTCGAGGCCACCTGCTCGTCTATGACGCCGGGCCGCGGTATGCGGGCGACTCCGACGCCGGCGAACGCATCGTGCTGCCGCTGCTGCGCGCGCGCGGCGAGCGGGCCATCGACCTGCTCGTGCTCAGCCACCGCGACACCGACCACGTCGGCGGCGCGCAGGCGCTGCTCGACGCCCTGCCGGTGCGGGGGCTGATGTCGTCGCTGGAGCCGGGGCATCCGCTGCTGCAGACCTTCCGGCCCGCGCCTGACGCGCGGGACGGCGAGGGCGCTGGCGCGCGCGCGGCGCCGCAGCCTTGCGTCGCGGGGCAGCGCTGGTCCTGGGACGGCGTGGCCTTCGAGGTGCTGCACCCGCTGCCCGCGGCGGAGCCTGTGGCGGCCGGCGTCCGGCCGAACGCGCGCAGCTGTGTGCTGCAGGTCCGCGCGGCCGACGGCCGCAGCCTGCTGCTCACGGGCGACATCGAGGCCGCGCAGGAGGCGGAACTGCTCGCCCGCGCCGGCCCTAGCCTGCGCAGCGAGGTGCTGGTGGTGCCGCACCACGGCAGTCGCACCTCGTCGACCCCGGCCTTCGTCGAGACCGTGGCGCCGCGGGTCGCGGTGGTGCAGGCCGCTTACCGCAGCCGTTTCGGGCACCCGGTGCCCGAGGTCGTCGGTCGCTACGAGGCGCAGGGGGCCACCCTCGTGCGCAGCGACCGTTGCGGCGCCTGGGGCTGGGCCTCCCACACAGGCGCGGACACCGGCACCTGCGAGCGTGAGCACAGGCGACGTTACTGGCACACGCGGATCGTGCCGTGAGGGATGTTCACGCGGGAAGTTCCAGCGGGGTGACGACGTGGTCCTGGCGCTCATCCCTCTCCCCCCCCCCAGCCCGTCCCCCGCCAGGGTGGAGGGGAGCCAAGTCGGCGCTCAGCATCACTGGTCCCCGGGACGTCGGTGGGTGGCGCCGAAGGCGGCGCGTGGGCGCCTCCCGCGGCCTGCCTGCGCCGGGGGTCTGTCGCCGGCCGACGGCCCGCCGCGGGATCAGCCGAAGCGCGCCCGCACCGTCCCCAGCCCCACCACGCGCGAGACGATCACGTCGCCGGCCTGCACCGCGATCGGCTCGGCGACGGCGCCGCTGAGGATGAAGCTGCCGGCTGGGATGTGCTCGCCGCGGGCGTGGAGGTGGCGGGCCAGGGCGGCCACGGCCGCGGCGGGGTGGCCGAGCACGGCCGCGCTGCTGCCGCGGGCGACGACGGCGCCGTTCTTCTCGATCTCGACTTCGAGCGTTGCAAGGTCCAGGCCTGTGGGCGCGGCGGGCGTGCTGCCGATGACGTGGTACGCCGCCGAGGTGTTGTCGGCGATCACGTCGCGCGGGTCGAAGCGGAAGTTCGCGTAGCGGCCGTCGATGATCTCGATCGCGGGCACGACCTGGTCGATGGCGGCGAGCACCTCCGGGATGCCGCAGTCGGCGCCGCCCAGCGCCACCCGGGTGACGATGCCGATCTCGGCCTCGACCCGGGGCGTCATCATGGACGCCGCACTCACCTCGGCGCCGTCGGCGAGCGCCGTGTCGGCGGTCAGGAAGCCGAAGACCGGCCCGCCCAGCCCGATCTGGCGGATCTTCTCCAGCGAGGTCAGGCCGCACTTGAAGCCGCTCTGGCGCAGGCCGGCGGCCAGGCGGCGCCGGCGCAGGGCTTCCTGCACCGCGTAGGCGTCTGCCACCTCCATCTGCGGGTGTTCCTCGCTGACCATGCGGGTTCCTCGCAGGTTGCGTGCCGCGTGGTCGAGGCGTTCGGCCAGTGTGTCGATGGTGGCGGCGGTCAAGGGCATCGCTGTCGTCCTGTCGTGGCGTGATCGGGGTTGGGGGGTCAGACGGCGGGCCCGGTGGCCACCGGGGCGCCGGGCCAGGCCGACCACTCGCTCCAGGAGCCCGCGTAGAGCGCGGCGCCGGACAGGCCGGCGAGCTCGAGCGCGAGCAGGTTGTGGCAGGCCGTGACGCCCGAGCCGCACTGCATGACGAGCTCGCCGGGCGCGCGGCCGGCGGTCACGGCGGCCATCTCGGCGCGCAACTGCTCCGCCGGCTTGAAGCGGCCGTCGACGCCCAGGTTGTCACGGTAGAAGCGGTTGACCGCGCCCGGGATGCGCCCGCCCACCGGGTCGAGCGTCTCGTTCTCGCCGCGGAAGCGATCGGCCGCGCGCGCGTCGACGACCAGGCGCGCGCGCGTCTGCTGGTTCTGCAGCAGGACCTCGCGGTCGACCGTCGTCGCGAGCGAGGTGCGTACCGAGAAGTGGCCGGCCGCCACGGCGGCGCCGGCGCCGGTCTCGACGGGGTGCCCGGCCGCCTTCCAGGCCGCCAGCCCGCCGTCGAGCACGCTCGCGGCCGCGTGCCCGGCCCAGCGCAGCATCCACCACAGGCGGGCGGCATACATGCCACCCTGGGCGTCGTAGGCCACCACGTGGGTGTCGTCGTCCAGGCCGAGCGCGCGCATGCGCTGCGCGAACACCTCCCGCTCAGGAAGGGGGTGCCGCCCGTTGCGTCCGGTGGCGGTGCCGCTCAGATGCTGCTCCAGGTGCGCGTAGCGCGCGCCCGGCAGGTGCCCGGCCTCGTGCAGGCCGCGGCCAGCGGCGGCGTTGAAGAGGTCGAAGCTGCAGTCCACGGCCACGACGCGGCGCGGCTGGGCGGCGAGCAGGGTGTGCAGTTCGTCGACCTGGATCAGGGGGCTCGAGGGCATGGACGCGTCTCCCGTGACTTGAGGGCCGCCCGCTGGACGGTTCGTTGCAGCGTGATTGTGTCCCGGCCACGTGGCGCCGACCGTGCCGCGAAGGAAGCGTTCCGATTGCCCTAGAATTCGTCGACCGTTTGGTCGAATAACTCGCGGGCGAGCGCCTGGGCAGCGTGAAGATTGCTGCGATGGCGGGCGGTCCGCTTCAAGGAGATGGCATGACGACCCCTTCCACCGAACCCGCTGCGCCCTTGCTCGTTGCCCGCGAGGGTGGCGTGTGCACGCTGACGCTGAACCGGCCTGCGGCCTTGAACAGCTTCACGGTCGCGATGCACGCGCTGCTGTTGCCGGCGCTCGAGGCTGCGGCCGCCGACCGCGAGGTCAGGGTCGTCGTCATCACCGGCGCCGGGCGCGGCTTCTGCGCCGGGCAGGACCTGAACGACCCCGCGATGGCCGGCGCGCCGGGTGCCGCGCCGGATGTCGGTGGCGTCGTCGAGCGTTACTACCGCCCACTGGCCAACCGGGTACGCACGATGCCGGTGCCGGTGATCGCAGCCGTCAACGGCGTGGCCGCCGGGGCGGGCGCGAACCTGGCGCTGTGCTGCGACATCGTCGTCGCCGCGCGCAGCGCGAGCTTCATCCAGGCCTTCAGCAAGATCGGTCTCGTGCCCGACTGCGCCGGCACCTGGCTGCTGCCGCGCCTGGTGGGCCGGGCGCACGCGATGGCGCTGGCGATGACGGGTGACAAGCTCCCGGCCGAGGAGGCAGCGCGCATCGGGCTGATCTGGCGCTGTGTTGACGACGCAGGCTTTGCGGCCGAGGTGCAGGCACTGGCCGGCCGCCTGGCGAAGATGCCCGCGCGGGCCCTGGCCGAGACGCGCCGCCTCGTCGACGCGGCGACGACGCTGGAGTTCGACGCCGCGCTCGTGGCCGAGGCGCAGGCCCAGGGTGTGCTCGGCGCGGCGCACGATTTCGCCGAGGGCGTGGCTGCCTTCCGCGACAAGCGCGCGCCGGTGTTCAGCGACCGCTGAGCATCCCCTCACGAGCGAGGAACCTGCCGATGACCGCCACCCCGCAACAGATCGCCGACGCCACGCGCGAGGCCATGCTGAAGGACGACCACGCGACGAAGTCGCTGGGCATCCGCATCGAGGCCGTCGGCCCGGGCAGCTGCACGGCCTCGATGACGGTGCGCCAGGACATGCTCAACGGCCACGCCATCTGCCACGGCGGCCTCATCACGACCCTGGCCGACAGCGCCTTCGCCTTCGCCTGCAACGCCTACAACGAGGTGACCGTGGCCTCGGGCTTCGATGTCAACCTGCTGGCCGCGGCGCGGCTGGGCGACGTGCTGACGGCCCAGGCACTGGAGGTGAGCAAGGCGGGCCGCACCGGTGTTTACGACATCAGCGTGCGCAACCAGCGCGGCGAGGCGATCGCCGCCTTCCGCGGCCGCTCGTACACGATGAAGGGCAAGCCCCTGGTCGAGGGCCTGCCGATGGGCCGGCCCTGAGGGCCGCGACCCCGCCCGCCAGCGACCGCGCGAAGACGAACCCGACAGCACCCGAGGAGACCGCCCCGATGCCCGTCAAGCACCCCGCCCCCGGCGACCTGGAGCCGATCGAGTGCGCCAGCCGCGACGAGCTGCAGGCCCTGCAGTTGCAGCGCCTGCAGTGGACGCTGCGCCACGCCTATGAAAACGTGCCGCACTACCGTCAGGCCTTCGACGCCCGGGGCGTGCACCCCGACGATTGCCGCACGCTGGCCGACCTGGCGAAGTTCCCGTTCACGGCCAAGGCCGACCTGCGCGCCAACTACCCCTTCGGCCTGTTCGCGGTGCCGCGGGAGCAGGTGGTGCGGATCCATGCCTCCTCGGGCACGACGGGCAAGCCTACGGTGGTGGGTTACACGCAGGGCGACATCGACCGCTGGGCCGACTTGGTGGCGCGCAGCATCCGCGCGGCCGGCGGGCGCCGCGGCGACACGATCCACGTGGCCTACGGGTACGGCCTGTTCACCGGCGGACTGGGCGCGCACTACGGGGCCGAGAGGCTGGGCTGCACGGTGGTGCCGATGGGCGGCGGCCAGACCGAGAAGCAGGTGCAGCTGATCGAGGACTTCCGCCCCGACATCATCATGGTGACGCCGAGCTACATGCAGGTGATCGTCGAGGAGTTCCGCCGCCAGGGGAAGGATCCGTCGGCGATGTCGGTGCAGGTGGGCATCTTCGGCGCCGAGCCGTGGACGGAAGAGATGCGGCGCGACATCGAGCGCGCCGCCGGCATCGAGGCGGTGGACATCTACGGCCTGAGCGAGGTGATGGGCCCGGGCGTGGCGAGCGAGTGCGTCGAGACCAAGGACGGCCCGGTGATCTGGGAGGACCATTTCTACCCGGAGATCATCGACCCGGTGACGGGCGAGGTGCTTCCCGACGGCAGCGAGGGGGAGCTGGTGTTCACGACGCTGACGAAGGAGGCGCTTCCGGTGATCCGCTACCGCACGCGCGACCTGACGCGCCTGCTGCCGCCGACGGCGCGCAGCATGCGCCGCATGGGCAAGATCGTGGGCCGCAGCGACGACATGCTGATCATCCGCGGCGTGAACATGTTCCCGACGCAGGTGGAGGAACTGGTGCTGCAGCAGGGGCAGCTGAGCGGCCACTACCAGATCGTCGTCACGCGCGAGGGCCTGCTGGACGAGGTGCTGGTGCGCTGCGAACTGCAGCCCGCCCACGTCGGCACCGACCGCATTGCGCTGGCGCGCGAGCTGCAACACCGCATCAAGACGTTGATCGGCGTCAGCACCCGCATCGACGTGCTCGACCCGAACGGCATCGAGCGCTCCCAGGGCAAGGCCCGGCGGGTGATCGACCAGAGGCCGAGATGATCTTGGCGTTCTTCTCACTCGCTTCGCGCCAGCGGGGGCCTTTCGATTCGCCAGCACGCAGGCGCCGCCGCCTGCCCCCATTCGCCGTGACGAAGCGCAGGCAACGCAAAGACCGAGGTGGCACATCCGCCTCGACGACGCGCGTGACCCACACCGAACATTGACCGCCCAATCCAGGAGGCCCCGCATGTACACCCAAGCCATGGACATCGCCCCCAAGGAGGACCGCAAGGCCGTGCGCTCCCTCCAGGAGGCCGAGCTCGAGCGCCGCTTCGACGCCAGGATCGACGCCGGCGAGTTCATCGAGGCCAAGGACTGGATGCCCGAGCACTACCGCAAGACGCTCGTGCGCCAGATCAGCCAGCACGCGCACTCCGAGATCGTCGGCATGCTCCCCGAGGGCAACTGGGTCACGCGCGCGCCCACGCTCAAGCGCAAGACCATCCTGCTGGCCAAGATCCAGGACGAGGCTGGCCACGGCCTGTACCTGTACTCCGCCGCCGAGACCCTGGGCACCAGCCGCGACGAGATGCTCGCCGCGCTGCACAGCGGCAAGGCCAAGTACAGCTCCATCTTCAACTACCCCACGCTCACCTGGGCCGACGTCGGCGTCATCGGCTGGCTCGTGGACGGCGCGGCGATCATGAACCAGGTGCCGCTGACCCGCTGCTCCTATGCGCCCTACGCCCGCGCCATGGTGCGCGTCTGCCGCGAAGAGAGCTTCCACCAGCGCCAGGGCTTCGACGCGCTCAACGTCATGATGCGCGAGGGCACCCCCGAGCAGCGCGCCATGGTGCAGGACGCCACCAACCGCTGGTGGTGGCCCAGCCTGATGATGTTCGGCCCACCGGACGGCGAAAGCGTCCACGGTGCGCAGTCTGCACGCTGGGGCATCAAGCGCATCAGCAACGACGACCTGCGCCAGAAGTTCATCGACGCCACCGCCGAGCAGGCCAAGGTGCTGGGCGTCACGCTGCCCGACCCGGAGCTGAAGTGGAACGAGGCCCGCGGGCACTATGACTTCGGGCCCATCGACTGGTCCGAGTTCTGGCGCGTCGTCGGTGGCGACGGGCCATGCAACCGGGAGCGCCTGGGCGCCCGCGTCAAGGCCTGGGACGACGGCGCCTGGGTGCGCGAGGCTGCGCTCGCCCATGCCCGCAAGCAAGCCACGAAGCAGGAGGCCGCATGAGCCAAGCCCCGACATCCCCGTCCCCCCAGGCCCTGGAGGCCGCCGCGCGCGAGTGGCCGCTGTGGGAGGTCTTCGTCCGCCCCAAGGCGGGCCTGGACCACAAGCACTGCGGCAGTCTGCACGCGGCCGACGCCGCGATGGCCGTCCAGCTCGCGCGCGAGGTCTACACGCGGCGCCAGGAGGGCTGCAGCATCTGGGTCGTGCCCTCGAGCCAGATCACCGCCTCCGACCCCGGCGACAAGGACATGTACTTCGACCCGATGGAAGACAAGGTCTACCGCCACCCGACTTTCTACCCACTGCCCGAGGCGGTCAACCACATGTGACGGTGCCCGTGCCGGCAGCGCCGGGACGTCCGTCCCGCCCTTGCCGGCCCCGGCTCGCATCAGGAGCACGCAGACATGACCGATTCGACAGCCCTCCGCGCCGGCGCGGCTGAGGCCGCGATGGCTGGCGCCGTCCTGGGGCGCGCCGCCTCCATCGCCCCGGGCGCCACGCCGTCGGTGCGCTACGTGCTGCGGCTCGCGGACACCTGCCTGATCCACGCCCAGCGCCTGGGCGAATGGTGCGGGCACGGGCCCATCCTGGAGGAGGATATCGCGCTGACCAACCTCGCGCTCGACCTGCTGGGCCAGGCGCGCGCGCTGCTGACGCATGCCGGCCAGCTCGACGGCCAGGGGCACGACGAGGACCAGCTCGCCTTCCTGCGCGAGGAGCGCGACTACCTGAACCTCACGCTGGTGGAGCAGCCCATGCGGCGCAGCAGCGCGCACGCGCCCGGTGGCGACTTCGCCGACACCGTGCTGCGCAACCTGCTGCTGGCGCAGTGGCTCAAGCAGCACTGGCGGGCGCTGGCCGGCTCGTGCGACGCGGAGCTGGCCGCCATCGCCGGCAAGGCGCTGAAGGAGGCGCGCTACCACGTGGAGCATGCCGCGCAGTGGGTGGTGCGCCTGGGTGACGGCACGCCCGAGTCGGCCGCGCGCATGCGCGCCGCGCTGGCGCGCATCTGGCCCTACACGAACGAGATGTTCATCGACGACGAGGTCGACGCCTGCGCCGAGGCCAACAGCCTGGGCCCGCGCCGCAGCAGCCTGCGCCCGGCGTGGCGCGCCGCCATCGGCGCGGTGCTCGAGGAGGCCACGCTCGCGCTGCCGGCCGACAGCGCCTTCGTCAGCACCGGCAGCCGTGGCGTGCACAGCGAGCACATGGGCTTCATCCTGGCCGAGATGCAGCACCTGCAGCGCGCCTACCCGGGTGGGACGTGGTGAACGTTCCTGTGGCCCTGGGCTCTCTGGGCAAGCCCTGCGAATCCGAGGCGTCGCCGGCTGACCGCCTGCAGGCCGCCTGGTCCGTGCTCGACACCGTGCCCGACCCCGAGGTGCCGGCGCTCTCGGTGCGCGACCTCGGCATCGTGCGCGACGTCGTCGTCGGCGACGCCGGCACGGAGGTCGTGCTGACGCCCACCTACTCGGGCTGCCCGGCCACCGAGGTCATCGCCGACAGCGTGCGCGGCGCGCTGCAGGAGGCCGGGTTCGGCCCGGTGCGGGTGACGCTGCGGCGGGCCCCGGCCTGGACCACCGACTGGATCAGCGCCGAAGGCCGGCGCAAGCTGCACGCCTACGGCATCGCGCCACCCGGGCCGGTGGAGCCCGAGACCCCCGGCGTGGCCGTGCCCATCCGCATCCGCCCGCGCGGCGTGGACTGCCCGCGCTGCGGCAGCGCGCAGACCGAGCGCCTGTCGGCCTTCGGCTCCACCGCCTGCAAGGCGATGTACCGCTGCCTGGCCTGCCGCGAGCCCTTCGAGCACTTCAAGCCGATCTGAACCCCTACCGGACCCAAACCGATGAGCGGACTGCATTTCCATCCCCTGGCCGTGCGCGAGGTGCGCGCCGACACCGACGACGCGAGGGTCGTCACCTTCGACGTGCCCCCGGCCTTGCGCGGCGCCTTCCGCTTCGAGCCGGGGCAGTACCTGACGGTGCGGCGCACGCTGGCCGGGCAGGACGTGCGGCGCTCCTACTCCATCTGCGCCGCGGCGGGGGAGGCGCTGCGCGTGGGCGTGCGCAAGGTGCAGGGCGGGGTATTCTCGACCTGGCTGCACGACACCCTGAAGGCCGGCGACACGCTGGAGGTGATGCAGCCGCAGGGCCGCTTCGGCGCCGCGGTGGCGGGCCTGTCGGGCCGCACCGCGCCCGTGCACGTGCTCGCGGTGGCCGGCGGCAGCGGCATCACGCCCATCCTGTCGATCCTGCGCACCCTGCTCGAGCAGGTGCCGCAGGCGCGCTGCACGCTGCTGTACGGCAACCGCCACGCCGCCTCGACGATGTTCAAGGAGGAGCTCGAGGACCTCAAGAACCGGCACCTGACGCGCCTGGCGATCCATCCGGTGTTCTCGCGCGAGCAGGTCGATTCACCGCTGCATGCCGGGCGCCTGGACCGCGAGCGCGTCGGCCTGTTCCTGCGCACGCTCGTCGACCCGCGCGGCGTGGACCACGCCTTCGTCTGCGGCCCGCACGCGCTGAACGACGAGGCCGAGGCGGCGCTGCTCGCCGCGGGCGTGCCCGCGGCGTGCATCCACGTCGAGCGCTTCGGCATCCCGCCCGCGCTGCAGGCCGCGGGCGACGCGCACGAGCACCGCGAGGGCGACGCCGAGGGCGCGCGCGTGACCGTCGTGCGCGACGGCCTGTCGCGCGAGCTCGTCTTCGGCGAGCGCGACCTGAGCATCCTGGACGCCGCCGCGCGCGCCGGCATGGACGTGCCCTACTCGTGCAAGTCGGGCGTGTGCGCCACCTGCCGAGCCAAGGTGATGGAAGGCAAGGTGCGGATGGACCGCAACTTCGCGCTCGAGCCCGCGGACGTGGAGGCCGGCTTCGTGCTGACCTGCCAGGCGCACCCGCTGACCGAGCGCGTGGTCGTCTCCTTCGACGAGCGCTGAGAGACTTAGAGGACCACCCCTCACGATGGCCCGCCCCCGCGCCGCCGGCTACGAGGACCAGCGCGACCAGATCCGCGGCGCGGCGGCGGCGCTGTTCGCGCGCCGCGGCTTCACTGCGGCGACGATGAACGAGGTCGCCGCGGCCAGCGGGGTCTCCAAGGCCACGCTGTACCACTACTTCAGCGACAAGCACGCGCTGCTCGAGGACATCGTGCGCAGCCACGTGGCCCGGCTCGAGGCCCTGGTGGCGCTGCCGCTGGCGGCCGCCGCGGGGCCGGCCGGGGAGGGCGCGGAGCAGCGCCTGCGCAGCCTGATCCACCGCTTCATGCAGGCCTACGCCGGCGCGCAGAACGAGCACCGCGTCCTGACCGAGGATGTCAAGTTCCTCGACGGGCGCGCGAGCCGGGCAGTGCTGGACGGCCAGCGCCGCGTCGTGGCGGCCTTCGCCCAGGGCATCGCCGACGCGCGCCCGGGCCTGGAGCCCGCGCTCGCCAAGCCGCTGGCGATGCTGCTGTTCGGCATGATCAACTGGACCTTCACCTGGCTGAAGCCCGGCGGCGCGATGACGCACGAGGCCCTGGGCGAGGTCGTCGCCGACCTGTTCTTCGGCGGGCTCCCGGCCGTGGGCCGCCCGAGCGCGACGGCGGCTACAAGTCCGTCCTGAGCTTCCAGATCTCCGGGAAGAGCACGACGTCGAGCATCTTGCGCAGGTAGGCCACGCCGCTGGTGCCGCCGGTGCCGCGCTTGAAGCCGATCACGCGCTCGACCGTGGTCACGTGGCGGAAGCGCCAGAGCCGGAAGGCGTCCTCGAGGTCGGTGAGTTCCTCGCCGAGCTGGTAGAGGTCCCAGTGGCGGGAGGGGTCGCGATAGACGACGAGCCAGGCCTGCTCGACCGCGTCGCTGGCGGGGTAGGGCTCGCGCCAGTCGCGCTGCACGTGGCTTTCCGGCACAGGCAGGCCGCGCCGCGCCAGCAGGCGCAGGCTCTCGTCGTAGAGCGAAGGCGCCTCGAAAGCCGCCTGCACGCGCGCCAGCAGGTCGGGCCGGTGCGCGTGCGGCTTGAGCATCGCCGCCTTCTTGTTGCCGAGCGCGAACTCGATGCAGCGGTACTGCCAGCTCTGGAAGCCGCTGGAGTTGGCGAGGTAGCCGCGGATCGCGCTGTACTCGGGCGGCGTCATCGTCGCGAGCACGTCCCAGGCGTGCACGAGCTGCTCCAGGATGCGGCTCACCCGCGCCAGCATCTTGAAGGCGGCGGGGAGCTCGTCGCGCGCGACCGCGCCGATGGCGGCCTGCAGCTCGTGCAGCATCAGCTTCATCCACAGCTCGCTCGTCTGGTGCTGGATGATGAAGAGCATCTCGTTGTGGTCGGGCGACAGCGGGTGCTGGGCGTTCAGCACCTGGTCCAGGCGCAGGTAGTCGCCGTAGCTCATGTCGCGCGAGAAGTCGGTCTTGGCGCCCTCGGCCAGCGCAGCGTGCACCGGCGCGGCGGCGTTGGCTGACGCCGGCCCGGTGCCGGCGGCTGCGGCTGCGGCGCCCCCCGCCGGCTCGCCGGCGCCCTGCCGGCGCTCGTCCTCGGGCGCGTCGTCGGCGCCGTGTCCGTAGGGGCATCCCATCAGGTCACCTGGTTGCGTTGGTGGAAGCGCGGCTCGCGCCACTGGCCGCTGTCGAGCACCTCGCGCAGCTGCTCGACGGCGTCCCAGACGTCGACGTGGCGCAGATACAGCGGTGTGAAGCCGAAGCGCAGCACGTCGGGCGCGCGGAAGTCGCCGACGACGCCGCGCTCGATCAGCGCCTGCACGATGGCGTAGGCCCCTTCGTCGCGGGCGAGGCTGACCTGGCTGCCGCGCAGCGCGTCCTCGTCCGGGGTGATGACGCGCAGGCCGTGTCCGTCGCAGCGCTCGCGCACCAGCCGGGCGAACAGCCGCGTCAGCGCGAGCGACTTGGCGCGCAGCGCCGCCATGCCGCCCAGCGGCTCGGCCGCGAGCAGCGTGTCGACACCGCACTCGAGCGCGGCCACCGCCAGGATGGGCGGGGTGCCGCAGAGGTAGCGCGCGATGCCCTCGGCCGGGCGGTAGCCGGGCGTGAACTCGAAGGGCGCGGCGTGGCCGATCCAGCCCGCCAGCGGCTGCCAGGCGCGGTTGACGAGCGCCGGCCGCACCCAGGCGAAGGCCGGCGCGCCCGGGCCGCCATTGAGGTACTTGTAGCCGCAGCCCACCGCGAAATCGGCCTGCGCCGCCGTCAGGTCCACGGGCAGCGCGCCGGCGCTGTGCGCGAGGTCCCACACCGTGAGCGCCCCCGCCGCGTGCGCGGCCCGCGAAAGCGCGGCCATGTCGTGCACCTGCCCGGTGCGGAAGTTCACGTGCGTCAGCATCAGCACGGCGACGTCATGGCCCACGGCCAGCCGCGCCGGGAGTTCCGCGGCCTCCAGCAGCTCGAGCCGGCCGCCGTGCTCGCGCGCCAGCGACTCGGCGATGTACAGGTCGGTCGGGAAGTTGTCGCGCTCGGAGACGATGACGCGCCGCGCCGGGTCTGCCCCCGGCGCCTCGCGCGCCAGCTGGAGCGCCGCGCTCACCACCTTGTACAGGTTGACCGAGGTCGAGTCGGCCACCACCAGCTCGCCCGGCCCGGCGCCCACCAGGCGCGCGATCTTGTCGCCCACGCGCTGCGGCAGGCTCATCCAGCCGGCGCTGTTCCAGCTGCGGATCAGGCCCTCGCCCCATTCCCGGGCCATGACCTCGGCCACGCGCGCAGGCGTGGCGCGCGGCAGCGGGCCGAGCGAGTTGCCGTCCAGGTAGACCAGGCCCTCGGGCAGGTGGAACTGCGCGCGCAGCGGCGCCAGCGGGTCGGCGCGGTCGAGCGCGGCGCAGACTTCGCGGGTCAGGGTCATCGGTCCTCCTGCGGGGTGGCGGCTGCCGGCAGGGCGCGCAGCACGGCGCGCACCGGCGAGGCGTCGGCGTGCACGAGCTTCAGCGGCAGCGCGATCAGTTCGTAGTCGCCCTCGGGCACGGCGTCGAGCACGAGGTTCTCGAGCACGCGCAGCCCGCGCCGGCGCACGGCCTGGTGGCTGGGCAGCGCCTTGCTGTCGGCCGGGTCGATGCTGGCCGTGTCGATGCCCACGAGCGTGACGCCCAGGTCGGCCAGGCGCTCGACGAGGGCGGGGTCCAGCCCGGCGAGCGCGTCGTCCCAGCGGTCGCCGGGGTGCTGCCGGTAGGTGCGCACCAGCACGCGCGGCGGCAGCGGCCCCGGGCCCTGCAGGCGCGCGGCGACATGGTCCCAGGTGACGAGCGGGTGGGCGCCCAGCGCGTGGACCACGCGGCAGGGGCCGAGGTAGGGCTCCAGCGGCAAGGCGCCGGCGCAGGCGCCGTCGGCGTCGTAGTGGCGCGGGGCGTCGGCGTGGGCGCCCACGTGCGGGCTGAGCGTCACCGTCGCCACGTTGACCGGGCAGCCGGGCGCGATCGTCCAGCTCCAGGCCTGGGCGTAGGGCGTGTCGCCGGGGAAGACGGGCGAGCCCTCGTGCACCGGCGGCGAGATGTCCCACAGGCGGGGCGTGGCGGTGTCCAAGGTCCTCGGGTCCTCCGTGGCGGTTGCGGTGGCGCGGCGGGCGGTTGGGCTCGGGAGCGCCCGGACGGCCCGGCGGCAGGTTCTCCGGCCGCAGGGTATCAGGGTCGATCCCGGTGTCTTGGGGCTGCCGCAGGAAATAGTTTAGTTATAAAGTAAATCGTCGTCCTTCCCAGTGGACGCACCCCAAGAGAGGCTTGCATGGCGCCCCCTGTCGACACCTTCGCACGCGACCGCCTGCCGGCGCCGCAGGACCTGCCGGAGTTCCTGTTCGAGCTGCACGAGCTGCAGTTCCCGCCCCGCCTGAACGCCGCCGTCGCGCTGCTGGACGAGCGTGTCGCGCGCGGCGAGGGCGCTCGGCGCTGCCTGGTCGGCGCCGACGGCAGCACCTGGACCTACGCCGAGCTGAAGGACCGGACCGACCGCATCGCGCGCGTGCTCGTCGAGGACCTGGGGCTGGTGCCCGGCAACCGGGTGCTGCTGCGCGGCGCCAACAGCCCCATGCTCGCGGCCTGTTTCCTGGCCGTGATCAAGGCCGGTGGCATCGCCGTGGGCACGATGCCGCTGCTGCGCGCCAAGGAGCTGACCACCATCGTCGACAAGGCGCAGATCAGCCATGCGCTGTGCGACGCGCGCCTGGCCGGCGAGCTGGACCAGGCGCGCGCGAAGTGCCCGACGCTGCGCACCGTGGTGCACTTCAACGGCGGGGCCGGGTCGGCGCTGGAACAGGCAGCGGCGGCCAAGCCGGCGGGCTTCGAGCCGCACGACAGCGCCGCTGACGACATCTGCCTGATGGCCTTCACCTCGGGCACGACCGGGCAGCCCAAGGCGGCGATGCACTTCCACCGCGACCTGCTCGCGGCCTGCGCCTGCTGGCCGCCGCACGTGCTGCGCGCCACGCCCGACGACGTCTTCATCGGCAGCCCGCCGCTGGCCTTCACCTTCGGGCTCGGCGGCCTGCTGCTGTTCCCGCTGTCCATCGGCGCCTGCACGGTGCTGCTGGAGAAGGCCTCGCCCGACGTGCTGCCGGCGGCGATTGCGCAGCACCGCGCCAGCGTGCTGTTCACCGCGCCGACGTCCTACCGGGCGATGTCCGGCGTCGCGCCCGAGCACGACCTGTCGAGCTTGCGCAAGTGCGTGAGCGCCGGCGAGGCCCTGCCCGCGGCCACGCGCGCGCTGTGGCGCGAGGCCACGGGCATCGAGATCATCGACGGGCTCGGCTCGACCGAGATGTTCCACATCTTCATCTCGGCCGACGAAGCCGGCGCCAAGCCTGGCGCGACCGGCGTGCCGGTGCCGGGCTACCGCGCCTGCATCGTCGACGACGAGTTCCGCGAACTCCCCCGCGGCAGCGTCGGCCGCCTGGCCGTCAAGGGCCCGACGGGCTGCAAGTACCTGGACGACCCGCGCCAGGCGCAGTACGTGCAGCGCGGCTGGAACCTCACGGGCGACGCCTACCTCGTCGACGCGGACGGGCAGTACGTCTACCAGGCGCGCACCGACGACATGATCATCTCCGGCGGCTACAACATCGCCGGCCCGGAGGTGGAGTCTGCGCTGCTGCTGCACCCGGCTGTGGCCGAGTGCGGGGTGATCGGCGTGGCCGACGCCGACCGCGGCCAGATCGTCAAGGCCTTCGTCGTGCTGCGGCCGGGCGGCGCAGGCGACGAGGCCATGGCGCGCGCGCTGCAGGACTTCGTCAAGCAGACGATCGCGCCCTACAAGTACCCGCGCGCGGTGGAGTTCCGCGACAGCCTGCCCCGCACCGAGACCGGCAAGCTGCAGCGTTTTCGCCTGCGCGCATGAGGCGGCCGGCCGGACCGGCAGGGCCGGGCGGCCGCCGCGCCCCCCTCGAAAAGGCGCCTCGACACCTCTTCCCGACAGAAAGACCGAAGCGATGAAAGTTCTCCAGCCCGCCGGATGGGCGGCGCCCAAGGGCTATGCCAACGGGGTGGCCGCCGAGGGCCTGCAGGTGTACGTGGCCGGCCAGATCGGCTGGAACGCGCAGTGCACCTTCGACAGCGACGACCTCGTCGACCAGGTGCGGCAGGCGCTGCTGAACGTGCGCGCCGTGCTGGCCGAGGCCGGCGCCGGGCCCGAGCACATTACCCGCATGACCTGGTACCTGGTCGACAAGCGCGAGTACCTGAAGCGCGCGCGCGAGATCGGCGCCGTCTTCCGCGAGCTGATCGGCGTCTACTCCATCGCGATGACGGCGGTGCAGGTGGCTGCGTTGATCGAGGACCGCGCGCGGGTGGAGATCGAGGTCACGGCGGTGGTGCCGCGGGGGTGAGAACGGGGTAGCGACGTTCGCACCCTCCGTGTCGCCCGATTGCGGCCGGCGGCCGACCTGTCCTTCAACCCACCGTCATCCTCAGGCCTTTGGCTCCAGGCCCGTTGCCGCGCAAGCGTGGGCTTACTGGACAGCCCTCCGCGCTGCGCGCTCCGGGGCGAGCGCTTGGGAACGGACCTGCGCGCTCAGGCGTGCTCCTGCCAGATCTCGGCCTGAAGCGACAGCAACTGCGCCACCGCCGCCACCGCGATCACGCCGGGCTCCTTACCCTCGATGCCGGGCAGGCCGATGGGGCAGGTGATGCGCTGCACCAGCGGCTCCGGCAGCCCGCGCTGGGTAAGGCGGCTCACGAAGCGGGCGCGCTTGGTGCGGCTGCCGATCAGGCCCAGGAAGCCGAAGTCACCGCGCTTCAGGATGGCCTCGCAGATGCGCAGGTCGAGGTCGTGGCTGTGGGTGAGCACGAGGTAGCTCGCGCCGGCCGGGGCGAGGCCGACCTCGGCCTCGACGGGCTCGACGCACAGGCGCTCGACGCGGGCCTCGCCGGTGTCGGCCAGCGCGTCCGGGGGCGGGAACTGCGCCTCGCGCTCGTCGATCCACTGCACCGTGCATGGGACGCCGCGCAGCACCTGGACGATGGCGCGGCCCACATGCCCGGCGCCGTACAGCTGCAGGTGAAAGCGCGGCGGCGTCTGCGGCCAGTGGGCGAGCACGCCCGCGTCCAGCGGCAGGTAGCGCACGGTCACCGCGCCGCCGCAGCACTGGCCCAGCGCCGGGCCGAGCGGGAAGTGCTCGGTATCGTCGCCTGTAGCGCGCCCGGGCGATGCGGCGCCGGGAGCGGACGACTGCTGAAGCCGCCGCCGAGCCGACTCGATCGCCTTCAGCTCCAGGTGCCCGCCACCGATCGTCCCTGCCACGGCCCCGGCGGTGACGAGCATGCGCGTGCCTTGCCCCCGCGGCACCGAGCCGCGCGCCTGCGCGATCTCGACCACGATCGCGGGCTCACCCCGTGCAAGGCAGTCCCCCGCGGCAGCGTGAGGGTCGTCAGGATTCGGGCGAAGCGAAGACATCTCGACAACGCAGGGCATGGCACACATCCAGAAGACCCGACGCCCGTGAGCGTGGGCCGCAGAAGGGACGCCCGCGCCCCGTGCCAGGGCAAGTCTCGGCCGTGAGCCGTGACCGCGCAGTGACGATCACCTACATCACCGCGTTCAGCGCCCGCAGCACCGCCTCCGGCGTGGCTGGCGCCGACAGCGGTGGGTCCATGCGGTGGCCGCCTGCGGCCGAGACCGCGTCGCGGATCGCGAGGAAGGCCGAGAAGGCCAACAGCAGCGGCGGTTCGCCCACCGCCTTGCTGCGGTGGATGCTGTCGACCGTGCAGGCCGTGTCGAACAAGGCGGTGCGCAAGTCCGCCGGCACGTCGTTGGCGGTCGGGATCTTGTAGGTGCTGGGCGCGTGCGTCAGCAGCGCGCCGGTCTTCGGGTGCCAGACCAGTTCCTCGCTCGTCAGCCACCCCAGGCCCTGCACGTAGGCGCCCTCGACCTGGCCGATGTCGAGGGCCGGGTTCAGCGAGCGCCCCACGTCGTGCAGCAGGTCGGCGCGCAGCAGCCGCGTCTCGCCCGTCAGCGTGTCCACCAGCACTTCGCTGACCGCGGCGCCGTAGGCGAAGTAGTAGAAGGGGTGGCCCGTCAGCGTGGCGCGGTCCCAGTGCAGGCCGGGTGTGGCGTAGAAGCCGTCGCTCCACAGCTGCACCCGCGCCAGGTAGGCCTGGGCGACGACGTCGTCGAAGCGCGCCGCGTGGGCGCCGCAGCGCAGCCAGCCGTCGGCGAAGACGACGTTCCCGGCCTGCGGCTTCTCGCCGGCCGTGCCGCCTTGCGTCACGGCGGCCCCTGCGCCGCCGGGAGCCGCTGCGGACGACTCCAGGCGCCCGATCCAGAACGCCGCCAGCCGCTCGCGCACCGCGCGCGCCGCGGCCTGCGCCGCCTTGCCGTTGAGGTCGCTGCCGGTGGAGGCGGCCGTGGCCGAGGTGTTGGCCACCTTGCTCGTGTCGGTGGCCGTGCAGCGCACGCACTGCAGCGGCAGCCCGAGCTCGTGCGCCACGACCTGGGCCACCTTGGTGTTCAGGCCCTGGCCCATCTCGGTGCCGCCGTGGTTGACCAACACCGAGCCGTCGGTGTAGACGTGCACCAGCGCCCCGGCCTGGTTGAAGTGGCTGACGTTGAAGGAAATGCCGAACTTCACTGGCGTCAGCGCCAGGCCCTTCTTCAGCACCGGGCTCGTGGCGTTGAAGGCCGCCGTTGCGGCGCGCCGCGCGCGGTAGTCGCTCGTGCGCTCGAGCTCGTCGGTCAGCGCGTGGATGACGTTGTCGGTCACCGGCTGGCGGTAGGGCGTCACGTCGCGCCCGGCGCCGGGCTTTTCGGCGTAGTAGTTCACGCGCCGCACCTCGAGCGGGTCGAGCCCGAGCGCGCGCGCGATCTCGTCGACGATGACCTCGATCGCGAGCGCGCCCTGCGGCCCGCCGAAGCCGCGGAAGGCGGTGTTGCTCTGGGTGTTGGTGCGCGCGAGCACGCCCCGGATCGAGACCTCGGGCAGCCAATAGGCGTTGTCGAAGTGGCAGATCGCGCGCGTCAGCACCGCCGGCGAGAGATCGGTCGAGAAGCCCGCGTTGCAGATCATCAGCACCTCGGCGCCGAGGATGCGCCCGGCCTCGTCGTGGCCAGCCTCGTAGTCGAACTCGAAGCCGTGCCGCCGGCCGGTGATCATGAAGTCGTCGTCGCGGTCCACGCGCAGCTTGACCGGGCGCGCGAGCCGGCGCGCCGCCACCGCGGCGACGGCGCAGAACAGCGCCGACTGCGACTCCTTGCCGCCGAAGCCGCCGCCCATGCGCCGGCACTCCACCAGCACCTTGTGGGCCGCCACGCCCAGCGCGTGCGCGACCACGTGCTGCATCTCGCTGGGGTGCTGGGTGGAGCTGTGCACGCGCATCGCGCCGTCTTCCAGCGGGACCGCGACGCAGATCTGGCCCTCGAGGTAGAACTGCTCCTGCCCGCCGAGCACGAAGCGCCCGCGGCGCCGGTGTGGCGCGGCCTCGATGGCGCGCCGGGTGCCGCCGGGCGCGGACTCGCGCGCCAGCACCATGGGCGCGCCCAGGTGCTGCCCGCGCTCGTGCGCCTCGCGCGGGGTCAGCACCGCGGGCAGCGCTTCGATGCGCAGCACGTCGCGCGCGCGCGCCGCGGCGCGCCGGGCGAGCTCGCGCGTGGTCGCGATCACGGCGAAGACCGGCTGGCCCAGGTAGTGCACGGTGCCGTCGGCCAGCACCGGGTCGTCGTGGACGATGGGACCGCAGTCGTTGGTGCCGGGGATGTCCTGCGCGCTGAGCACGTCGACGACGCCGGGCAGGGCGCGCAGCGCGTCGAGGTCGATGCCGCGCAGCGTGCCGTGCGCCACGGGTGACAGCCCGAGCGCGCAGTGCAGCGTGCCGGCCAGCTCGGGCAGGTCGTCGATATAGGCGGCCGCGCCGGCCACGTGCAGGTGGGCCGACTCGTGCGCCAGCCCGCGGCCGACCACGGCCCACGGGGCGCGTTCGACGGGGTTGGCCGCCGGCTCGCCGGCCAGGGCCTGGGGCGGGGCGTCGATGAGCTGGTTCATGGCTGGGCCTCCGTGGCGGTGTCGGCAGCGCCGCGCGCCCACACGCTCGTGGCCGCGGGTGGCAGCGCGTCGCCGGGGCGGGTCTCCAGCCACAGGCGGCGCAGCAGGCCGCGCGCGGCCTGGCGCCGGTAGTCGGCGCTGGCGCGCAGGTCCGACAGCGGCGTGAAGTCGGCGTCCAGGGCCTGCTGCGCGCGCTGCAGCGTGGCCTCGTCCCAGCGCGCGCCGCGCAGCGCGGCCTCGGCGCCCGCGGCGCGCCGCACCACCGCGGCCATGCCGCCGAAGGCCAGGCGCACGTCGGCGACGCGCTCGCCGTCCAGCGTCAGCGCGAAGCCGCCGCACAGGGCGGAGATGTCGCAGTCGAAGCGCTTGCTGATCTTGAAGGCGCGCAGGTGGCGCACCGTGCCGGCGGGCAGTGCGGCGTCGGGTGGGCTGTCAGGTGGGGTGTCGGGCACTTCCACCGCCTCGACGAACTCGCCGGGCTCGAGCCGGTTGCGCATGTAGTCGAGGTAGAAGTCGTCCAGCGCGACCGTGCGCCGCGCCGGCCCGCGCCGCAGCACCAGCCGGGCGTCCAGCGCCATCAGCGCCGGCGCGCTGTCGCCGATGGGCGAGCCGTTGGCCAGGTTGCCGGCCAGCGTGCCCGCATGGCGCACCGGCGGTCCGGCAAAGCGCAGGTAGACCTCGCGCAGCGCCGGCCAGCGCGCGGCGATCGCGCTCCAGGCGTCTTCCAGCGGCACGGCCGCGCCGATGTGCAGCATGCGGGCGCCGCCGCCCGTGTCCACCCAGGCGCACTGCCGCAGGTCCCGTGCCTCGCCCAGGTAGAGGATGTCGCCGAGGTCGCGGAACTGCTTGGTCACCCACAGCCCGACATCGGTCGAGCCGGCCAGCAGGCGCGCCTGCGGCCGCTCGGCGCGCAGCGCGGCCAGGGTCGCGGCGTCGCGCGGCGCGTCGAAGCGGTCGACGCGCCCGCCGGCCGCCGGGTTGGGCGCGGCGTAGCGCAGCGGCGGGTCGGCCTGCAGCGCGCGCAGCCGCGCCTCGATCGGCGCGGTGTCCAGCCGGCGCGGCGGCAGCTCGAACATGCGCTGCCCGGCCTCGAGGATGGGGCGGTAGCCGGTGCAGCGGCACAGGTTGCCCGTCAGGTCGTCGGCCAGCTGCTGGCGCGTGGGCCTCGAGCCGGCCTGCTGGTGCTGCTCGTAGGTGGCGGCCAGGGTCATCACGAAGCCCGGGGTGCAGAAGCCGCACTGCGAGCCGTGGCAGTCGATCATGGCCTGCTGCACCGGGTGCGGCGCGTCGGGGCCGCCCAGGTCCTCCACCGTCAGCAGCGCCTTGCCGTCCAGCGTGGGCAGGAAGCGGATGCAGCTGTTGACCGGCCGCAGCCGCAGGCCGCCCACGCGCACGCCGGCGGCGGGGCAGGGCGCGGACGCTGCCTCGAGGCCGCCGTCGGCCGGGGCGGGCGCAGGCGCCGCTTCGGCCAGTTCGGCGACGATCACGGTGCAGGCGCCGCAGTCGCCTTCGCCGCAGCCTTCCTTCGTGCCTGTGAAGCGGGCATCCTCGCGCAGCCAGTCGAGCACGGTGCGGGTCGGGGCGGCGTCGCTCACCTCGCGCAACTGCCCCCGGTGCACGAAGCGGATCGGGCGTGTGTCCATGCGCGGAAGATAGGACATGGCGCCGGGTGTGGCATGCGCTTGGGCAGAAGGCAGGGATAATCCGGGGCTTATGCCCGGGCCCGATTCTTCGCCGAACATCGACCTCCATCTGGTCAAGGTCCTGCACACGGTGGTCTCTGAACGCAGCGTCTCCCGCGCGGCGGTGCGCCTGCACAGCTCGCAGCCGGTGGTCAGCGCGCAACTGAGGCGCCTGCGCGCGCTCACGGGCGACCCGCTGCTGGTGCGCTCCGGCCGCGGCCTGGCGCCTACCGACACCGCGCTCGGCCTGCTGGAGCCGGCGCAGCGCCTGCTGCTTGAGGCCGAGCGCCTGTTCTCGCCGGCCCAGCGCGGCGGCGCCTTCGTGCCCGCCACCAGCACCCTGAGCGTGCGCATCGCCGCCAGCGACTACCTCGACCCCTGGTTCCTGCCCGGCCTGGTGGCGCGGCTGAAGACGGCGGCGCCGGGCCTGCAGGTCGAGCTGCATCCGCTGTCGGCCGAGTTCGACTACCGGCGCAAGCTCGCGGCCGGCGAGGTGGACCTCGTCATCGGCAACTGGCTGCAGCCGCCGGGCGAGCTGCACCTGGGGCGGCTCACCAGTGACGAGGTCGTCTGTCTGGTGGCCGCCGACCACCCGGCGGCGCGCCAGCCGCGCGCCTGGACGCTGGAGCGCTACCTGCAGGCCGAGCACGTGGCGCCGACCCCGCTGCACGCGGGCGCGCCGGGGGTCATCGACGAGCACCTGCAGGCGCGCGGCCTGCGCCGCCGTACGGCGGTGCGCGCGGCCCACTTCAGCCTGATCCCGGCCATGGTGGCCCGCACCCGGCTGGTGCTGACCACCGGGCGGCGCTTCTGCGAGCGCTTCTGCGTCCACCCACCCGCGGCCCTGGCCGCGGTACCGGGTGGGCCGGGCTTGCGCATCGTGCCCTGCCCGGTGGACTTCCCGCCGATGAGCTACTACCAGCTCTGGCATGACCGCACGCATGCGGCGCCGGCCTGGCGCTGGGTGCGCGAGCAGGTGCGCGACGTGGCGCGCGAGCTCGCCGCGCAGGGCGCCGTCCAGGCGCTGCCGGTCCCCGGGGCGGCAGCGGCGTGAGCCGGCGCCCCTGCAGCCTCCCGGCAAGAACCCGACCCGTGGGCCCATGACGACCCCCGCGAGCGATCTCCAGGCCCCGTCGGCGGCGTCCGGCGCGACGCCCCGGCGCCTGGCGCTGCGCGGCGACCTGCTGGACTACACCGCCGCTCCTGTGCTGGACGCCCCCGACACCGACGGCGTGCGCTGGCGCCCCGACCACTGGCTGCTGATCGAGGACGGCCGCATCGTCGGCGCCCAGGCCGAGGCGCCGCCCGAGGGCTGGGAGCGCGTCGACCACCGCGGCTGCCTCGTGCTGCCCGGCTTCGTCGACACCCACGTGCACAGCGCCCAGCTCGACGTCGTCGGCGCCTGGGGCACGCAGCTGCTGGACTGGCTGGCCACGCACACCTTCCCGGCCGAGCAGCGCATGGCCGACCCGGCGCACGCGCGCGCCACGGCCGAGCTCTTCACGGACGCGCTGCTGGCGCACGGCACCACCGCGGCCTGCGTCTTCCCGAGCGTGCACGCGGTGTCGGCGCAGGCCTTGTTCGAGGCCGCGCACGCGCGCGGCATGCGCCTGGTGGGCGGCAAGATCCTGATGGACCGCCACGCCCCGCCGGCGCTGTGCGACGACGTGGAGGGCGCCGAGCGCGACTGTCGCGCGCTGATCGAGCGCTGGCACGGCCGCGGCCGGATCGCCTACGCGGTCACGCCGCGTTTCGCGCCCACCTCCACCGACGCGCAGCTGGCGATGGCCGGCCGCCTGCTGGCCGAGCACCCGGGCCTGTACCTGCAGACCCACGTGGCCGAGAACGTGGACGAGGTGCGCTGGGTGCGCGAGCTCTTCCCCGCCGCGCGCAGCTACCTCGACGTGTACGAGCGCTTCGGCCTGCTCGGCCCCCGCGCCATCCTGGCCCACGGCATCTGGCTCGACGCCGAGGACCGCGCCCGCATGGCAGCGGCCGGCGCGCAGGTCGCCTTCTGCCCGAGTTCCAACCTCTTCCTCGGCAGCGGCCTGTTCGACTGGGCCGCGGCGCAACAGGCCGACGTGGCCGTCAGCATCGCCAGCGACGTCGGCGGCGGCACCAGCCTGTCGATGCGCCGCACCCTGCTGGACGCCTACAAGGTGCAGGCCTGCGCCGGCCGGCGCGTCACCGCCCACGCGCTGCTGCACGCGGCCACGCGTGGCGCGGCGCAGGCGCTGGGCCTGGGGCACGAGATCGGGTCGCTCGAGTCCGGCGCCACGGCCGACCTGTGCGTCTGGCGCTGGGCCAGCACCCCGGCGGCGCAGCGGCGGCAGCAGGTGGCACGGGACTTGCATGATCGGCTCTTCGCGTGGATCACCTCCGGCGACGAGCGCGACCTCGTGGAAACCCGGGTCGCCGGCCGTCGGATGCCCACGGCAGGTTACGCTCCGGCTTGAACGTCGCCAACCGGCCCCGCAGCGCCCCATGTACCGGCTCGAACTCGAGAACATCAGCAAGCAGTACCCCGCGGTCAAGGCCAATGACCGCGTGAGCCTGCGCGTGAAGCCCGGCGAGATCCACGCCGTGCTCGGCGAGAACGGCGCGGGCAAGAGCACGCTGATGAAGATCATCTACGGCGCGGTGCGGCCCGACGAGGGCACCGTGCGCTTCAACGGCCAGCCCGTCCAGGTGGCCAGCCCCGCGGCGGCGCGGGCGCTGGGCATCAGCATGGTCTACCAGCACTTCAGCCTGTTCGACACGCTGACCGTGGCCGAGAACGTCTGGCTGGGGCTCGACCGATCGCGCTCGCTGGCGGAGGTCAGCCGTCGCATCGACGAGGTCGCGGGCAGCTACGGGCTCGAGGTCGACGCGCAGCGGCCCGTGCACTCGCTGTCGGTGGGCGAGCGCCAGCGCGTGGAGATCGTGCGCGCGCTGCTCACCGACCCGCAGCTGCTGATCCTGGACGAACCGACCTCGGTGCTGACGCCGCAGGCCGTCGACAAGCTCTTCGTCACGCTGCGCCAGCTCGCCGGCAGCGGCTGCTCCATCCTCTACATCAGCCACAAGCTCGACGAGATCCGGGCCCTGTGCCACCACTGCACGGTGCTGCGCGGCGGCCGGGTGACCGGCGAGGTCGACCCGACGCAGGAGACCAACGCGAGCCTGTCGCGCCTGATGATCGGGGCCGAGCCGCCCCCGCTGCAGCACCGGCCGGCCACGCCGGGCGAGCTCGCGCTCGAGGTCGATGCGCTGAGCCTGCCCAGCGAGTCGCCCTTCGGCACCGCGCTCGACCGGGTCAGCCTGCAGCTGCGCTGCGGCGAGATCGTCGGCATCGCCGGCGTCTCGGGCAACGGCCAGCAGGAACTGATGGCGGCGCTCTCGGGCGAGGACACGCGCGCCGACGTGGCCGCGGTGCGCCTGTTCGGGCAGGCCGTCGGCCGCGCGGGGCCGCGCAGCCGCCGGGCCCACGGCCTGCACTTCGTGCCCGAGGAGCGCCTGGGCCGCGGCGCCGTGCCCACGCTGAGCCTGGCGCACAACACGCTGCTGACGCGCCGTGAGGCCGTCGGGCGCGGGGGCTGGCTGCGCACCCGGGCGATGCGCGCCCAGGCGGCGGCGCTGATCGAGCGCTTCCGCGTCAAGGCGGGCGGCCCGCAGGCCCCGGCGCGCTCGCTGTCAGGGGGCAATCTCCAGAAGTTCATCGTCGGGCGCGAGATCGACGCGCGGCCGCGCGTGCTCGTCGTCTCGCAGCCCACCTGGGGCGTGGACGTCGGCGCCGCCAGCCAGATCCGCGCCGAGCTGCTGGCGCTGCGTGACGCCGGCTGTGCCGTGCTCGTGGTCAGCGAGGAACTCGAGGAGCTGTTCGAGCTCAGTGACCGGCTGCACGTGATCGCGCGCGGGCGGCTCTCGCCCTCGGTGCCGGTGGCCCAGGCCACGGTCGAGCAGATCGGGCAGTGGATGTCCGGCCTGTGGGAAGGCGCGGCCGCCGTGGCGGCACGGGCGGGGGAGGGCGCATGATCCGCCTCGAGGCCCGCGCCCGGCCCTCGGTGGTGATGACTTTCGCGTCACCTCTGGTGGCCCTGGTGTTGACGGCGGCGATCGCCGCGCTGCTCTTTGTCGCGCTGGGCAAGGACCCGGTGCGCGGCCTGTCGATGTTCTTCGTCGAGCCGCTCAACGGGCTGCGACCCCTGACCGAGGTGCTGCTGAAGGCCACGCCGCTGGTGCTGTGCGCGCTGGGCCTGGCGGTGTGCTATCGCAGCAACGTCTGGAACATCGGCGCGGAGGGCCAGCTCCTGCTGGGCGCCATCGCCGGCAGCGGCATGGCGCTGTGGCTGGCGCAGACCGGCTTCACCGGCCCGCGCGGGGCCTACGCGCCTTTGGTGCTGGTCGCTGGGGCCTTGGGCGGCATGCTCTGGGCCGGCGTGACGGCGCTGCTGCGCGACCGCTTCAACGCGAGCGAGATCCTCGTCAGTCTGATGCTGGTCTACGTGGCCCAGCAGTTGCTCAACTACCTCGTCTTCGGCCCATGGAAGGACCCGAAGGGCTTCAACTTCCCGCAGACGCCGACCTTCGACGCCAGCACCTGGCTGCTGCCGATCGCGCGCGGCATGCGCCTGCACTGGGGCGCCTTCGTCGCGCTCGCGGCAGTGCTGCTGTTCTGGATCTTCCTCTTCCGCTCCTGGCGCGGCTACCAGCTCCAGGTGGGTGGCCTGGCGCCGGCGGCGGCGCGCTATGCGGGCTTCTCCTCGCGCAGCGCGCTGTGGACGGCGCTGCTGTTGTCGGGCGGTATGGCCGGCCTGGCCGGCGCGATGGAGGCCGCGGGCCCGCTGCGCCAACTCACGCCTCATGTTTCCACGGGCTACGGCTTCACAGCCATCATCGTCGCCTTCGTCGGCCGGCTGCACCCGGTAGGCATCCTGTTCTCGGGCATCCTGCTGTCGATGATGCTGATCGGCGGCGAACTCGCGCAGTCGCGCATGGGGCTGCCCAATGCCCTGACCGGCGTCTTCCAGGGCCTGCTGCTGTTCCTGCTGCTGGCTTGCGACACGCTGATCGAACAGCGTCTGCGCTGGCGCCGTGCCACGCCGGACGGGAGGCCTGCATGAACGAGCTTGCGCTGCTTCTGGCGGCCACCATCGCTGCGGGCACGACCGTGGCCCTGGCCGGGCTCGGCCTGCTGCTGAACGAGAAGGCCGGTGTCCTCAACCTCGGCGCCGAGGGCATGATGCTGGTGGCGGCGGTGGCCGGCTTCGCCACCGCGCTGGCCACCGGCAGCGACCTGCTGGCCTTTGCCGTCGGCGCTGTCGCCGGTGCACTGGCCGCGGCGGTGTTCGGCGTTCTGGTGATCTGGCTCAACACAAACCAGTACGCGACGGGGCTGGCGCTGTCTCTGCTCGGCGCCGGCCTGTCGGCCTTCGTCGGGCAGGCCTACACCGGCAAGAAGCTCGAAGACCGCACCAACTACGAGGTACCCTGGCTGTCGGACCTGCCCTTCGTGGGTGAGGCCCTGTTCCGCCAGCACCCCATGGCCTATGCCACGATCGCGCTCGTCGTCCTGTGCGCGTGGTTCCTCTACCGCACCCGCGCAGGTCTGGTGCTGCGTTCGGTGGGGGAGTCGCCGGAGTCGGCCCACGCGCTGGGCTACCCGGTGCGCTGGATTCGCCTGGCCGCAGTGGTGGCGGGCGGTGCCCTGTGCGGCGTGGCTGGAGCCTTCCTGTCGGTCGTCTACGCACCCATGTGGGTCGAAGGCCTGGTCGCCGGGCGTGGCTGGATCGCGCTGGCGCTGACCACCTTCGCGACCTGGCGCCCGGGAAGGGTGCTGCTGGGCGCCTACCTCTTCGGTGGTGTGACCATGCTGCAGTTCACGCTCCAGGGCATGGGGGTGGAGATCGCGAGCCAGTTGCTGGCGATGCTGCCCTACCTGGCCACCATCGTCGTGCTGGCGCTGATCAGCCGCAACCCCTTGTGGATCCGCATCAACATGCCGGCCTCGCTGGGCCGGGCATTCCACCCTGGCGCCTGACCCCAAGGCCGATGTTGCGGCCCTGCCACGGGTGTGTGCACGTTTCTTGCACATAATTTGCGGTTTGTTTCATCTGCCGGCCCGCTCGTTGGTGCCGGTTCAACGGTTCCTTTCCACCACCCGGAGTCTGCTCATGACCGATCTCTCCAAGCGCCGCATCGTCCAGATGGCGGGCCTGACCGCGCTGGCCGCCACGGCCTTCCTCGCCGCCTGCGGCAAGAAGGAAGCTCCCGCTCCCGCTCCGGTGGCTTCCGCCCCGGCCAAGCCCGAGCCCCTGAAGGCGGCCTGGATCTACGTCGGCCCGGTGGGTGACGCCGGCTGGTCCTTCGCCCACGACCTGGGCCGCAAGGCGGTCGAGGCCAAGTTCGGTGATGCCGTCAAGACCACCTTCGTCGAGAAGGTGCCCGAAGGTGCCGACGCCGAGCGCGTGATCCGCGACCTGGCCACCCAGGGCAACAAGATCATCTTCGCCACGTCCTTCGGCTACATGGACGCGATGCTGAAGGTGGCCGGCGAGTTCCCGGACGTGAAGTTCGAGCACGCCACCGGCTACAAGACCGCGCCGAACATGCGCATCTATGACGCCAGCTTCTACCAGGACACGTACATGGCCGGGGTCATCGCCGGCAAGATGACGAAGACCAACGTGCTGGGCTTCGTCGGCTCCTTCCCCATCCCCGAGGTGCTGCGCAACATCAACGCCTTCACCCTGGGCGCGCAGAGCGTCAACCCGAAGGTCCGCACCAAGGTGGTGTGGGTCAACACCTGGTTCGACCCGCCCAAGGAGAGCGAGGCTGCGCAGAGCCTGATCAACGCCAAGGCCGACGTGCTGCTGCAGAACACCGACTCCACCGCGGTGCTGCAGACGGCCGAGAAGAACGGCAAGTACGCCTTCGGCTGGGACAGCGACATGAGCGCCTTCGGCCCGAAGGCGCACCTCGCCTCGGCCATCGTCAACTGGGCCCCGTACTACATCAAGACCATCGAAGAGGTCAAGGCCGGCACCTGGAAGACCGAGCGCACCGTCTGGGGCGTCAAGGAAGGCCTGAACGACCTCGTCAAGATCAACGACGTCGTGCCCGAGGACGCCAAGAAGCGCGTCGAGGAGATCAAGGCCGGCCTGAAGGACGGCAGCTTCGAGGTCTTCACCGGCCCGATCACCGACAACACTGGCAAGGTGCGCCTGCCCAAGGACCAGAAGGGCGACCAGGAGTGGAGGGACAAGATCGACTTCTACGTCAAGGGCGTCGAGGGCAAGGTCCCGACCGGCAAGTAAGCTGCGGCACGGGCCTTGCGGCCCGGCACGACAACGCCGCCCGTGCCTTGCGCCGGGCGGCGTTTTCCATGGATTCGGGGCCTGGGTTCGGCCAGGCTCCCTGCGAGGATGATCCCGTGAAGGAAACCGCCTGGTGGTGGCCGGTGGCGCTGGCCGACGACGCGCGCGCGGGCCCGGTGGCCCTGAGCCTGTTCGACCAGCCCCTGGTGCTCTGGCGAGACGCCCAGGGTCAGCCCGCGTTGCTGGCCGACCAGTGCCCGCACCGGGGCGCGCGGCTGTCGATGGGCCGGCTGCGAGAGGGGACGCTGCAGTGCTCGTACCACGGCTGGCGTTTCGACGCCGAAGGACGCTGCGTCGCCGTGCCAGCCCAGCCCGGCTTCACACCGCCCGATTCCAGCCGGGTGCGGCGGCTGCCGCTGCGAGAAGCCCACGGCCTGCTGTGGGCCGATGCCGGGGGCGCCGTCCACGCGCCGCCCGAGCTCGACGGCGTGGCCGCGCGGCGCCTGGTCTATGGCCCCTTCGACACTGCGACCAGCGCGCCGCGCGCGGTGGAGAACTTCCTCGACACCTCGCACTTCGCCTTCGTCCACGAAGGCTGGCTCGGCGACCTGCAGCACCCCGAGGTGCCGCCGCACGAGGTGACGCACACGCCCGACGGCCGCCCGGTCATCGAGCGCTACCTGGCGTGGCAGCCCCGGGCCTCGGCCACGGCCGCCGGCGGGGACTGGGTGGAGTACCGCTACGAGGTGCTGAACCCGTACGCGGCGCTGCTCACCAAGCGCGGGCAGGGCGGCGGGCCCCAGGACAGCTACACGATCTGGGCCTGCCCGACGAGCGCCGAGAGCTGCCGCCTGTGGTTCGCGCAATACACCACCGACGAGCAGACCCCGGACCAGGTGCTGCTCGACTTCCAGGTGACGATCTTCTCGCAGGACCAGCCCGTGCTCGAGTCGCAGCGCCCGCGGCGCCTGCCGCTGTCGGGTGGCGAGGCCATGGGCGCGGCCGACCGCCTCAGCGCCGCCTACCGCCGCTACCTGCGGCAGTCGGGCATCACGTACGGGGTTTGCTGAGGCGCGGCGCGCCGGCCGCCCCGACGTGGCATGCTGCTCGTCCACCTCAGCCTGAGCCTGACGACATGAGCGACACCGCGCCCCCGATCGACTTCGCGGCCATCCCGCGTGCGCGCCTGCCGGCGCTGCTGCGCACGATGCCCAAGGCCGAGCTGCACCTGCACATCGAGGGCTCGCTCGAACCCGAGCTGATCTTCCGCCTGGCGCGGCGCAACGGCGTCGCGCTGCCCTACGCCAGCGTCGAGGCGCTGCGCGCGGCCTACGCCTTCACCGACCTGCAGAGCTTCCTCGACATCTACTACGCCGGCGCCAGCGTGCTGCTGCACGAGGCCGACTTCTTCGACATGGCCTGGGCCTACTTCGAGCGCGCCGCGGCCGACGGGGTGGTGCACGCCGAGATCTTCTTCGACCCGCAGACGCACACCGCGCGCGGCGTGCCGATGGAGGCGGTCATCGTCGGCCTGGCCCACGCCTGCCGGCGCGCGCATGCCGAGTTCGGCCTCAGCGCGCAGCTGATCCTGTGCTTCCTGCGCCACCTGAGCGAGGAAGACGCCTTCGCCACGCTCGAGCAGGCGCTCGCCTTGCGTCACCACTTCGTCGGCGTCGGGCTCGACAGCAGCGAGCGCGGCCACCCGCCGGAGAAGTTCGCGCGCGTGTTCGCGCGCTGCCGCGAGCTCGGCCTGCACGTGGTGGCCCACGCGGGCGAGGAGGGCCCGCCGGCCTACATCGAGAGCGCGCTCGACGTGCTGAAGGTGGAGCGCATCGACCACGGCGTGCGCTGCACCGACAGCCCCGCGCTCGTGCAGCGGCTGGCGCGCGAGCGCGTGCCGCTCACGGTGTGCCCGCTGTCGAACGTGAAGCTGCGCGTGTTCCCGACGCTGGCGCAGCACAACCTGCCCGAGCTGCTGGCCGCAGGCCTGTGCGCCACCGTCAACAGCGACGACCCGGCCTACTTCGGTGGCTACGTCGCCGACAACTACGTGCAGACTTTCGAGGCCTTGCCGCGGCTGGGCGCGCGCGAGGCCTGGCAGCTGGCGCGCAACAGCTTCGAGGCGAGCTTCGTGCCCGCGGCGCAGAAGGCCGCCTGGTCCGCGAGGCTGAGCGAGGCCTTCGCCGCCGCCGCCTCACCCGGCTGACGCCGCCGCTCGATGACCCTGCGCGGGTCGCAGGCGACGGCCCTCGTGTACTGTCGGGATCTCCTGCGCTGCGCCCCTGCCGTGAACCCGAGTTCCTCCTCCCACCCGCCCGCCCGTCCGCCGTCGCTGTGGCGCCTGGCCCTGCGCCAGACCTGGCGCGACTTCCAGGCCGGCGAGCTGCGCCTGCTGGCGCTGGCCGTGATGCTGGCCGTGGCCGCGCTCAGCGCGGTGGCCTTCTTCGCCGACCGCATCAACGCCGGGCTCGCGCGCGACGCGCGCCAGCTGCTCGGGGGCGACGCCATCGTCTCCAGCGACAAGCCCACGCCGGCCGAGGTGCTGGCGCGCGCGCAGGCTCTGGGGCTGCAGGTGGCCACGACGGCCGGCTTCCCGAGCATGGGCCGCGCCCCTGAGGGCCAGGGCGGTGCGGCGCGCCTGGTGGCGGTCAAGGCCGTCAGTGATGGCTACCCCCTGCGTGGCGTGCTGCAGGTGCGCGACGCGGCCGATGGTCCCGTGCAGCCGGCCGCGGGCGTTCCGGCCCGCGGCACGGTCTGGGTCGATCCGCAGCTGCTGGATTCGCTCGGGCTCGTGCTCGGTGACCGCCTGCTGCTCGGCGATAGCAGCCTGAAGATTGCGCGCCTCGTGGTGATCGAGCCCGACCGCGGGGCGGGGTTCATGAGCTTCGCGCCGCGGGTCATGCTGCACCGCGACGACCTGGCCGCCACCGGCCTGGTGCAGCCCGCCAGCCGCATCAACTGGCGCCTCGCGGTGGCCGGACCCGACGCCATGGTGGCGCGCTTCGTGCGTGAGGTCGAAGCCCGCATCACGGCCGCGCCGCTGCGCGGCGTGCGCGTGGAGTCGCTCGAGGCCGGCCGACCCGAGATGCGCCAGACGCTGGACCGGGCGGAGAAGTTCCTCAACCTGGTGGCGCTTCTGGCGGCCCTGCTGGCGGCGGTGGCGGTGGGCATCGGCGCGCGCGACTTCGCCAGCCGCCACCTCGACGACTGCGCGATGCTGCGCGTGCTCGGGCTGGCGCAGCGCCGCATCGCCGGGGCCTATGCGATCGAGTTCCTGGCCGTCGGGCTGGTGGCCAGCCTCGCGGGCGTGCTGCTGGGCTGGGCGGTGCACCACGTCTTCGTGCTGCTGCTGGCGGGGCTGGTGCAGTCGGCGCTGCCGCCGGTGAGTCTGTGGCCGGCGCTGTTCGGCCTGGGCGTGGGCATGGCGCTGCTGCTGGGCTTCGGCCTGCCGCCGGTGCTGCAGCTCGCGAGCGTGCCGCCGCTGCGCGTGATCCGGCGCGACGTCGGCACGCCGAAGGCGGCGTCGCTGCTGGTCCTGGGCGCCGGCGTGGCTGGCTTCACCGGCTTGCTGCTCGCCGTGGCGGCCGACATCAAGCTGGGTGCGATCGCGGTCGGTGGCTTCGCGCTTGCGGTGGCGCTGTTCGCCGGCCTGGCCTGGCTGGGCGTGCAGGCGCTGCGGCGGCTGGTGCCCGAGGTCGGCGCGCCGCGCTGGCTGCTCCTGGCCACGCGCCAGGTCACGGCGCGGCCGGCCTACGCGGTGCTGCAGGTGTCGGCGCTGGCGGTGGGACTGCTCGCGCTGGTGCTGCTGGTGCTGCTGCGGACCGACCTGATCTCCAGCTGGCGCCAGGCCACGCCGCCCGACGCGCCCGACCGCTTCGTCATCAACATCCAGCCCGACCAGACCGAGGCCTTCCGCAAGGCCCTGGCCGACGGCGGCGTGACGCGCTACGACTGGTACCCGATGATCCGCGGTCGCCTGGTGGCGATCAACGGGCAGCCGGTCGTGGCCGAGCGCTTCGAGGGCGAGCGTGCGCAGCGCCTGGTCGAGCGCGAGTTCAACCTGAGCCACAGTGCCGAGCTGCCGCCCGGCAACCCCGTGGTGGCGGGCCTCTGGACCCCCGAGGATGCCGACGGCCTGAGCGTCGAGGAGGGTCTGGCGCAGACGCTGGGCCTGAAGCTGGGCGATCGCCTGGCCTTCGACATGGCCGGGGTCGTGCAGGAAGGGCGCATCACCAGCCTGCGCAAGGTGGACTGGGGCTCGATGCGGGTCAACTTCTTCGTCCTGTTCCCGCGCTCGAGCATGGCCGACGCGCCGGTGACCTGGATCACCGCCTTCCGTGCTCCGCCTGTCAAAGGTTTCGACAACGCGCTCAGCCGCGCCTTCCCCAATGTCACCAACGTCGACGTCTCGGCCTCGATCGCCCAGGTGCAGCGCGTGCTCGACCAGGTCATCCGCGCGGTGGAGTTCCTCTTCGGCTTCACGCTCGCGGCCGGGCTCGTGGTGCTGTTCGCCGCGGTCACGGCCACGCGCGAGGCGCGCGAGCGCGAGTACGCGCTGATGCGCGCGATGGGCGCCGGGCGCGCCCTGTTGGGCCGGGTGCAGCGCGCCGAACTGCTGGGCGTCGGCGCGTTGGCCGGCTTCCTGGCCACGCTGGCGGCGGTGGCGGTGGGCTGGGCGCTGGCGCGCTACGCCTTCGAGTTCGCCTGGAACCCGGCGCCCTGGGTGCCGCTGGCGGGCACTGCCGCGGGCGCGCTGCTGGCGCTGACGGCCGGCTGGTGGGGCCTGCGTGGCGTGCTGCAGCGGCCGGTGGTGGAGACGCTGCGGCGGGCCGCGGCGGAGTAGGCGCCGCGCGCGCCGGCTCGTCCCGCCCCGGGCCCGGGTCGCCGTGCGTCAGTTGACGATGCCGTCGACGTAGACCCAGCGCCCTGCCACGCGCTCGAAGCGGCTGGTCTCGTGCAGCCGCTGCGCGCGCCCGCCGAGCTTGCTGCGGGCGACGAACTCCACGACCGCATGGTCGGCGTCGCTCTGGGCGTGGCGGCGCACTTCCAGGCCGAGCCAGCGCAGGCCAGGCGGGTCGGGCTCGATCACGGCCGGGCGCGTGCGCGGGTGCCAGGTGTCGGCGATGTAGTCGCGCAGCCCGCGCACGTAGGCGCTGTAGCGTGAGCGCATCAGCGTGGCGGCGTCCGGCGCCGCCAGGTGCAGCGGCCCCGCGTGCCAGCGGCCGCAGCAGGCGCCGTACGCGGCGGGCAGGCCGCAGGGGCAAGGGTCCGGGGTCGGCGGGGTGGAGGGTGGCATGGGCTGGGCTTCGGGAGCGGACGGGCAGAGCCTATCGCAGTGCGGTGATGGTCCGGGCGGATGACGGGGCTCAGGACAGAGCAGTCGCCAGGCACAGAGGCTCGTGTCGGCATCGATACACTGCCCTCGCACCACCTTGCAGGAGTCCGCCATGCTCGACCCCCAGGCTCGCGCCCTGATCGACCTGATGGTCGTGCGCGGCGTGCCGCCCACGCACACCCTGACGCCGGAGCAGGCGCGGCGGCTGTACCTGGAGCGCCGCGCCTACAGCCAGCCCGACCCGGCGCCGATGGCCGAGGTGCGCGAGCTGCGCGCCGGGGCCGTGCCGCTGCGCCTGTACCGCCCGCAGGCGGCAGCCGCGGGCGGCGCCGCGCCGGTGCTCGTGTACTTCCATGGTGGCGGCTGGGTCATCGGCGACCTCGACACCCACGACGTGCTGTGCCGGCAACTGGCGCTGGAGTCCGGCTGTGCGGTCGTGGCCGTGGACTACCGCCTCGGGCCCGAGCATCGCTTCCCCGCCGCGGTGGACGACTGCGTCGCCGCCACGCGCTGGGTGCGCGACCAAGCGGGGGGCCTTGGCCTGGACGCCGGCCGCCTGGCCGTGGGCGGCGACAGCGCGGGCGGCAACCTTGCCGCGGTGACCTGCCTGGCCCTGCGCGAGGCCGGCGAGGCGCTGCCGAACTTCCAATTGCTGATCTACCCGGCCACCGACATGCGTGCCGTCGCGCCCTCGCACCAGCACAACGGCCAGGGCTACCTGCTCACGCGCGACAGCATCGCCTACTACCGCGGGCACTACCTCGCCGACGCGGCACAGTGGACCGACTGGCGGGCTTCGCCGCTGCTGGCGGCCAGCCACCGCGACCTGCCACCGGCTCTGGTGCTGACCGCGGGCTACGACCCGCTGCGCGACGAGGGCTTGCAATACGCGGACGCGCTCTCGGCCGCGGGTGTGCTCACCCAGTACGTCTGCTTCGAGCGACAGGTGCACGGTTTCATTACGATGGGGCGGGTGATCGACGAGGCCCGCACCGCGGTCACGCTGTGCGCGGCCGCGCTGCGCCGGGCCTGAGGCGCCTGACCGGGCGGCCAGGGGGCTGTTCAGTACACCAGCCGGTCGGGGCGGATGTCGCGCAGGATGGTGGTGGCGATCTCCTCGATGGACTTGTGTGTCGACGAGAGCCAGCCGATGCCCTCGCGCCGCATCATCGTCTCGGCGGCGCGCACCTCCTGGCGGCAGTTCGGCAACGAGGCATAGGTGCTGCCCGGCCGGCGCTCGTGGCGCACCTGCGCCAGGCGCTCCGGGTCGATGGTCAGGCCGAAGCACTTGGCCCGGTACGGCAGCAGCGGGGCGGGCAGGCGGTTGCGCTCGAAGTCCTCGGGGATCAGCGGGTAGTTGGCGGCCTTGACGCCGTGCTGCATCGCCAGGTACAGGCTCGTGGGCGTCTTGCCGCAGCGGCTCACGCCCACCAGGATGACGTCGGCGTCCTCGAGGTTGCGCGCCGACTGCCCGTCGTCGTGGGCGAGCGAGAAGTTGATCGCGGCGATGCGGTCGTCGTACTCGGGGCTGTGAGCGGCATCCGAGAAGCGACCGACGCGGTGGTTGCTCTTCATTTCCAGCTCGGCTTCCAGCGGCTCGACGAAGGTGCGGATCATGTCCAGCACCAGGCCGCGCGCGTCGCGCCGGGCGATGACGTCACGCACCTCCTCGTTGACGAGGGTGATGAAGACGATGGGCCGCAGGCCCTCGCGCTCGGCCGTCTCGTCGATCTCGCGCCGCACGGCCCAGGCCTTCTCGACGCTGTCGACGAAGGGCCGGCGCACGTGGCGCGGACGCAGCGAGAACTGCGCCAGGATCGAGTTGCCGAAGGTCTCGGCGGTGATGCCGGTGCCGTCGGAGACGAAGAACACGGTGCGATGGGGCATGGCTCAATTCCTGCGGGAAGACCCCCTGCATCATAGGGATTCATCCCTAGAATCGAGAAAGTCACGTTGCGCGCGCCCGCTCCGGTCCGCGCACCCCCTTCTGCCTTCCCCTTCCGCCCCCGCCCGCCCCGGCTGCGCCATGCGCCCACAACAACAGCTCCAGGCCCTGCTGGCCCTGCGGTCCGCGCGCGGTGGCTCCCCCGATCCGTGTCATCAAGGAGTTCCCCCATGTCTTCCCCCGAGCTGGCGACCGCCCTGGTCGTCCCCTTCGAGCGCCTGAGGATGTCCGATGTCGAGGTGGTGGGCGGCAAGAACGCTTCCCTCGGCGAGATGATCAGTCAGCTCTCGGCCTCGGGCGTGCGCGTGCCCGGCGGCTTCGCGACCACGGCGCACGCCTTCCGCCGCTTCCTGCAAGAGGGTGGGCTCGAGCAGCGTATCTCGCAGCGCCTGGCTGCGCTCGACACCGACGACGTGCGCGCCCTGGCTGATGCCGGGGCCGAAATCCGCGGATGGGTCACGGCCGCCGCCTTCCCGGCCGATCTTGAGGCGGCGATCCGCGCCGAGTTCGCGCGCCTGGAGGCCGGCGGCGACGGCGGCTCCTACGCGGTGCGCTCCTCGGCCACCGCGGAAGACCTGCCCGACGCGTCCTTCGCCGGCCAGCAGGAGACCTTCCTCAACGTGCGTGGCATCGACGACGTGCTGCACCGCATGAAGGAGGTCTTCGCCTCGCTCTACAACGACCGCGCGATCAGCTACCGCGTGCACAAGGGCTTCGCCCACGACGTCGTCGCGCTGTCGGCCGGCGTGCAGCGCATGGTGCGCTCGGACCTTGGCGCGGCCGGGGTGATGTTCACCATCGACACCGAGAGCGGCTTCCCCGACGTGGTCTTCATCACCTCGAGCTACGGCCTGGGCGAGACGGTGGTGCAGGGGGCGGTGAACCCGGACGAGTTCTACGTCCACAAGCCGGCGCTGCGCGCCGGCCGGCTGCCCATCATCCGCCGCAGCCTGGGCTCCAAGCTGATCCGCATGGAGTTCGCGCCCGAGGCCGAGCGCGTGCCCGGTGGGCGCCTGGTGTGCTCTGTGGACAACTCCACCGAGCAGCGCAACCGCTACTCGCTGGCCGACGAGGACGTCGTCGAACTCGCGCGCTACGCGCTCGTGATCGAGCAGCATTACGGCCGGCCCATGGACATCGAGTGGGGCAAGGACGGTGCCGACGGGCGGCTGTACATCCTGCAGGCGCGGCCCGAGACGGTCAAGAGCCAGGCCGGGCAGCAGGTCGAGCACCGCTACAGCCTCAAGGGCAAGGGCACGGTGCTGGCCGAGGGCCGCGCGATCGGCCAGAAGATCGGGACCGGGCCGGTGCGCATCGTCACATCTCTTGCCGAGATGGATACGGTCCAGCCCGGCGATGTGCTCGTCACCGACATGACCGACCCCAACTGGGAGCCGGTGATGAAGCGCGCCAGCGCCATCGTCACCAACCGCGGCGGCCGCACCTGCCACGCAGCCATCATCGCGCGCGAGCTCGGCATCCCGGCGGTGGTGGGCTGCGGCGACTCGACCGGGCGCGTGCAGGACGGCGCGCTCGTCACCGTGGCCTGCTCGGAGGGCGACACCGGCTACGTCTACGACGGCCTGCTCGAGACCGAGGTGCGCGAGGTCCGGCGCGGCGAGATGCCGTACTGCCCGATCAAGATCATGATGAACGTTGGCAATCCGCAGCTCGCCTTCGACTTCGCGCAGATGCCCAACTCCGGCGTCGGGCTGGCGCGGCTGGAGTTCATCATCAACAACAACATCGGCGTCCACCCCAAGGCCATCCTCGACTATCCCAACGTCGACCCCGAGCTGAAGAAGGCTGTGGAGTCGGTGGCGCGCGGCCACGCCTCGCCGCGCGCGTTCTACGTCGACAAGCTCGCCGAGGGCGTGGCCACCATCGCCGCGGCCTTCTGGCCCAAGCCGGTGATCGTGCGCCTGTCGGACTTCAAGAGCAACGAGTACCGCAAGCTGATCGGCGGCACCCGCTACGAGCCCGACGAGGAGAACCCGATGCTCGGGTTCCGCGGTGCGAGCCGCTACATCAGCGGGGAGTTCAGCGACGCCTTCGGCATGGAGTGCGAGGCGATCAAGCGCGTGCGCCACGACATGGGGCTGACGAACGTCGAGATCATGGTGCCCTTCGTGCGCACCGTGCGCCAGGCCGAGCGGGTGGCGCAGATGCTGGCCGAGCGCGGGCTCGAGCGGGGGCGCAACGGCCTGCGCCTGATCATGATGTGCGAGGTGCCGAGCAACGCCATCCTGGCCGAGCAGTTCCTGCAGCACTTCGACGGCATGTCCATCGGCTCGAACGACCTGACGCAGCTCACACTGGGCCTGGACAGGGACTCGGGGCTCGAGCAGCTCGCGCACGACTTCGACGAGCGCGACCCCGCCGTCAAGGCCATGATCTCGCGCGCCATCGCCGCCTGCCGCGCCACCGGCAAGTACGTGGGCATCTGCGGTCAGGGGCCGAGCGACCACCCGGACTTCGCCGACTGGCTGGCGCAGGAGGGGATCGTGTCGATCTCGCTCAACCCGGACACGGTGGTGGACACCTGGCAGCGGCTGGCTGCGCAGCCTGTTTGATCGGGCGGAGGCCTGTCGGCCTTGGGTGGCCCGAACCCATGCCGGGGCCGTCGCGCCCCTAGGGAAACACCTGAGTGGAAATGCACTCAGGTCCCGTCCTGGGTAAGAGGGTCGTAAGGCGGCGCATCGACAGTGATGGGATTTCGTCGTCGAGACCCGAATGCTGCTGTTCCTGTCGAGCCTGAAGCTGGTGCTGGAGATCGCGCTGTTGTCCCTGCTGGGGCAGGCCATACTCTTCGCGCTGGCGGGCGAGAAGCGCGACCGCAACTTCTTCTACCAGTTGCTGAAGGTGCTGACGCGTCCGTTCACGGCGGTGGCGCGGCGGCTGACGCCTTCCAGAGTGGCCGACCGCCATGTGCCCTTCGTGGCCTTCTTCCTGCTGGTGCTCGCCTGGGCGGTGGTCACCTTCGAGAAGATCCGCTTGTGCGTGAGCGTCGAGATGGTAGGGTGCCGCTGATGCGCCTGGACTACCTCCTGGCCAAGTGGACGGCCATGGCCTGGCTGGTGCTCGGGCGGGCCGAGCGGGCGCTGGCGCAGTTCTCGCGCATGCTCGAGCGTTGGCCGGACGACCCCTACACGCTGTCCAGCCGCTGCCACGTGCATGCGCAGGCCGGCCGCTTCGACGAGGCCCTGGCCGACAGCGATCGGCTCGTGGCTGTCAAGCCTGACGACGCTCATGCCTGGTTCAACCGGGGCTTCCTGTTCGAGTCGCTCGAGCGCTGGGAGGCAGCACTGGCCGCCTTCGCGCGTGCGGCCGAACTGTCCCCCAAGCTCGACCGCGCCTGGTACGGGATGGGTCTGGTCCTGATCCGCTTGCAGCGCTATGACGAGGCGGTCGCTGCCTTGAAGCGCAACACCGAATTGCAGCCCATGAGCCCCTACGGCTGGTACCAGCTGGCCCGGGTCCATGTCGATCGTCGCAACCCAGAGGAGGCGGTGAAGATCATCCGCCACCTCAAGGGTTTCGAGCCCAAGGTCGCCGCGCAGCTCGAGCGCGAGACCGGGCTCCAGGCCGGACAGCCCGCCTCCTCGTGAGGCGGCGTGGGCCGGTGGCGGCGTGGCGGCTGCAGAACGAGCGGGCGGAAGATTTCCTTTGGTCCTGGTAGACGTCCTCTAGAAAGGGGTGAGACATGCAGGTGAGTGAAAACCACCAGCGCTATTGGCAGAAGAACTTGCGGATCACCGCAATCCTGCTTGCGATCTGGTTCTTCGTGACCTATGTCATCGGGTTCTTCGCCCGTGACCTCAACTTCACGTTCTTCGGCTGGCCGTTCAGTTTCTGGGTCGCGTCCCAGGGCTCGCTGGTCGTCTACGTGGTCATCATCTGGTTCTACGCTCGTTACATGAACAAGCTGGACCAGGAACACGGCGTGGCCGAGGAGGAGTGACACCATGGCAGGCCTGAGTTTCGACGCCGACACCGGCGTTTCCAACAAGGAGGCCAACGCGGCCTTCAAGAAGCAGCTCAACAAGGTGTACGGCTGGTACACCGGGGGCTTCTTCATCTTCATCGTCGTGCTGGCCATCCTCGAGCAAATGGGGATGAGCCGGGGCGCGATCGGCCTCGTCTTCCTGCTCGCGACCGTGGCGCTGTATGCCGGCATCGGCATCATGAGCCGCACCAACGACGCGGCGGAGTACTACGTCGCCGGCCGCCGGGTGCCTGCCGTCTACAACGGCATGGCCACCGGCGCCGACTGGATGAGCGCGGCCTCGTTCATCGGCATGGCCGGCACGCTCTACCTGTCTGGCTACGGCGGTCTGGCCTTCATCATGGGCTGGACCGGCGGCTACTGCCTGGTGGCGCTGTTCCTCGCGCCCTACCTGCGCAAGTTCGGCCAATTCACGATCCCGGATTTCCTTGGTGCGCGCTACGAGGGCAACCTCGCGCGCTTCGTGGGCATCCTGATCGCGATCCTGGTGTCCTTCGTGTACGTGGTGGCGCAGATCTACGGCGTGGGCCTGATCACGACCCGGCTGTCCGGCCTGGCCTTCGAGGTCGGCGTCTTCGTCGGCCTGGGCGGCATCCTCGTATGCTCCTTCCTGGGCGGCATGCGCGCGGTGACCTGGACGCAGGTGGCACAGTACATCATCCTGATCATCGCCTACATGATCCCGGTGGTCTGGCTCTCGGTCAAGCAGACCGGCGTGCCGGTCCCGCAGGCCGTCTACGGCTATCAGCTCCAGAAGGTGACCGAGCAGGAGAAGAAGCTGCTCGACGATCCCAAGGAGAAGGAAGTCATCGCCATCTTCAAGGCGCAGTCCGACGCCCTGGCCGAGAAGCTCAAGGACGTGCCCGCCGCGCTGAAGGCGGACAAGGAAGCTGCGGCCAAGAAGGTCGAGGACCTGAAGGCGGCCAACGCCCCGGTGGCCGAGGTGCAGGCAGCCGAGAAGGCCCTGGCCGCGCTGCCCAAGGACGACGCCGCAGCCAAGGACACCTGGACCAAGGCCAAGGCAGCAGCCGACGCCCGCGCCCGCCCCTTGGCCGGCATGCCCCGGCACGCGCAGCAGTACGCGGGTGACCCCAACGGTGACGCCAAGGCGAAGCAGACCTACGATGAGTCCCGTCGCAACTTCCTCGCCCTGGTGTTCTGCCTGATGGTGGGCACGGCCGCTCTGCCGCACATTCTGATGCGCTACTACACCACGCCGTCGGTGAAGGAGGCTCGGGAGTCGGTGACCTGGTCGCTGTTCTTCATCTTCCTGCTGTACTTCACGGCGCCGGCTCTTGCGGTGCTGGTCAAGTACGAGGTCTTCAACGTCCTGGTGGGTACGCCGTTCGACAAGCTGCCGGCCTGGGTGTCCGCCTGGGCCAAGGTCGATCCGGCGCTGCTGGCGGTCAGCGACATCAACAAGGACGGCATCTTCCAGCTCGGTGAGATGCGCATCGGCGGCGACATCATCGTGCTGGCCACGCCGGAGATCGGTGGGCTGCCCTATGTCATCTCGGGCATGGTGGCTGCCGGTGGTCTGGCGGCGGCGCTGTCCACCGCGGACGGCCTGCTGTTGACGATCGCCAACGCGCTGTCGCACGATCTCTACTACAAGATGATCGACCCGAACGCGCCGACGGCCCGTCGCGTGATGATCTCGAAGATCCTGCTGCTGGTGGTGGCGGTGCTGGCGGCCTATGTCGCCTCGCTGAAGGTGGCCGACATCCTTTTCCTGGTGTCGGCGGCCTTCTCGCTGGCGGCGGCGGGTTTCTTCCCGGCGCTGGTGCTCGGCATCTTCTGGAAGCGTGCGACCAAGTGGGGCGCGGTGCTGGGCATGCTGTCGGGCGTGATCGTCACGTTCTACTACATGGCCACGACCCAGCCCTGGATGCGTGGCCTGTTCAACGTGACGTCTCCGGTGGCCGACAACATCTGGTGGGGCATCCAGCCGATCTCGGCAGGCATCTTCGGCGTGCCGCTGGGCTTTGCGGTGATCATCATCGTCAGCCTGTTGACGCCGGCGCCCAAGCGCGAGATCCAGGAACTGGTCGAGCACGTGCGCTACCCGAACATCGTGCCGGCCAAGGCGTGATGACGGTCTGAGCCAGACGCTCTGTCCGGCCTGCGGCACCTGCCGTGGGTCGGCCGCGCGGCCCCCGGGGACATCGACCCGGGGGCCGCGTCGCTTCCAGGGCTTATACTCATGGGCTTTTCGCCTTGCTGCACCCGCGTGCCGGTCCGCCGGCACCGACGCCCCCGGGGCAGCTTCCTCACGGAAACCACAAGGAGTCTCCATGCGTCATTACGAGATCGTGCTGCTGATCCACCCGGATCAGAGCGAACAGGTTCCAGCCATGCTGGAACGCTACAAGACCCTGGTCACCGGCGCCGGTGGCAAGGTCCATCGCGTCGAGGACTGGGGACGGCGCCAGCTCGCCTACCTGATCCAGAAGCTCGCGAAGGCGCATTACCTGTGCCTGAACATCGAGTGCAGCCACGAGACGCTGGCCGAGCTCGAGACAGGCTTCCGCTTCAACGACGCCGTGCTGCGCCACCTGACCGTGGCCCGCAGCAAGGCCGAGACCACGCCGTCGGTCATGATGAAGGTGGTCGAGCGCGAGGAGTCGCGCAAGGCCGCGCAGGAGGCCCAGGCCTGATCCAGCGGCCTGCCGCCGTCGCGCGCGCCGGAGCCGGCCTGTGAACCACCTGGTTCTGCAGGCGGTGCTCGAGCAGCGCGGGGCCCTGCGCTACACCCCGGCCGGACTGCCCGCACTCGACCTGGTGCTGGCCCACGAGTCCGAGGTGTCGCAAGACGGCCAGGCGCGCAAGGTGTCGATGCAGTTGAAGGCGCTGGCCATCGGTTCGATGGTCGCATCCGTGTCCGGCATGGCGCTGGGCAGCGGCGCCACCTTCAGCGGCTTCCTCGCCGCCGCGCGAAACGGCAAGGGTCTGTTGTTCCACATCACCGCGGTGGCCGCCTGAGCGGCAGGCCACCCGGCAGCTTCAACGATCGAGTTTCAGGAGTTCATCATGCCCCCACCCCGTGGCAAAGGTCGGTTCTCGAAGGACCGCCGTCCCAAGCGCAACCAGCAGTCGCTGCTGTTCCGCCGCAAGCGCTTCTGCCGCTTCACCGTCGCCGGTGTCGAGGAGATCGACTACAAGGACGTCGACACGTTGCGCGACTTCGTCGGCGAGAACGGCAAGATCACGCCCGCGCGCCTGACCGGCACGCGTGCGATCTACCAGCGCCAACTCACGACGGCGATCAAGCGTGCGCGTTTCCTCGCGCTGCTGCCGTACTCCGATCTGCACAAGGTCTGAGGAGAACCCCACCATGCAAGTGATCCTGCTGGAAAAGGTGGCCGACCTCGGCAACCTCGGTGACGTCGTCCGCGTCAAGGACGGCTACGCGCGCAATTTCCTCATCCCGACGCGGCGTGCCCGCCGCGCCACCGAGGCGGCGGTCAAGGAATTCGCCGACCGCCGGGCCGAGCTCGAGCGGGCTGCGGCCGAGAAGCTGACTGCCGCCCAGGCCCTGGGCGAGCGTCTCGCCGGCCAGATGGTCCGCGTGCCTCAGAAGGCCGGCGTCGACGGCCGCCTGTTCGGCTCGGTGACGCCGCAAGACATCGCCGAGGCCTTGGGCAAGATGGGCCATGCGGTGTCGAAGGCCCAGGTGCGCATGCCCACCGGCCTGCTGAAGGTGGTGGGCGACCACAGCGTGAACGTGGCGCTGCACACCGACGTCGTGGTCGAGGTGAAGGTGCAGGTCGTCGCCCAGAACGACTGAGGGCACCTCCCTCCGCAAAAGGGTCGGCTCTGCCGGCCCTTTTTTCTTGTGCGCCCGGCACGGGCGCACTCTTGGAGGTGCAAGTCCTCCCGTGAGTTGATCACAGCGAACGAAGCGAAGCGCAACTGCGTGAGGGCGACCGAGCGTGGGGAGGAAGCGTAGAGCGAA
>JBILNB010000023.1:0-60117 GCA_044375195.1 Rubrivivax sp.
TTGGTTTGCGTCTGGATCCGGGTCGTCTGGACGCGTCCTTCGAGCACGGCGGAACAACTCCCTGGCTCTGAGGTTCGCACTGACCTCGGATACACGTCCAGATGATCGACCTGCCACCGCCCCCCCCGCCGCACGGCACTGGTGCTGGAAGGCACCGGCCCGGGCGCGACTCTGGACAAACTCTACGAACTGCTGCGCGCCGAATCCGCACTGTCGTCGGAGTTGCTGCGCGCCGGCAATTCGCACTTCTTCAACGAGGGCATGCCAGCCAAGACGGTCGAACGACTGTCCATGTTGCTGGGCCTGCGCACGATGCGCGCGCTCGTCACCTGTCTTGGCGTGAGGGAGGCCTTCCAGGACCTTCCATTCGAGGCCACAGGAGATTTCTGGGCCGATGCGCTGCGCCGGGCCACCATCGCATGGCGACTGGCGCGCATCAGCGGGCGCTGCGAGCCGGCGGACGCCCTCACTGCGGCGATGATGATCGACGTCGGCGTGCTCGCACTGGTGGCCCGGGATCCGGAAAGCCTGGGCGCCTGGAAGCGCCTGCGCGGCAGCCGGCCATCGGACCGACCCGAGCAGGAATTGGCCATCGCCGGGACGACGTTCAACGTTCTGAGCACGCGATTGCTGCAGACCTGGGGGCTGGCACCCGATGTGATCGAGGCGATCAAGATGTTCCACAGCCCGACCTCGGCGCTGGCGGAACTGCTCCGGGCGGCAGATCTGCTGGCGACGGTTTACACCAGCCGTGACACGCAGCGCGCGCTGCAACAGGCCCGGCAGCACCTGCAGGCGCAATGGTCCATCAACAACGAATCCGTCGACACGCTGCTGCGCCGCGGGCCTGCGGACGCACAGAGCGCAGCGGCAGCCTTCGGCCTGCGTATAGGCCGACAGCCCTCCTGGCGGGACATCCTGCAGCAAGCCACGTCGTCCCCCGACACCGCCAAGATGGCGCCGCCGGAATTGGCGGTACTGCTCGAACAAGCAGCACGCGAGCGAGACTCCCTGGCGTTCCAGCTCCAGCGCGCGCTGGACCAGCTCGAGCGCAGCACCAGCTACGATCCCCTCACCGGTCTGGCCAACCAGCGCAGGCTCGAGGAGGCACTGCTTCGCAACTGCCCCGATTGGGCTTGAAGTCGTATTGCCTGACCCTGCTGATGTCGGACGTGGACGAGTTGCGGCTCGTGAACGACCGTCACGGCCACGCCCTGGGCGACGTGGTGCTGAAGGGCGTCGCCGATGCGCTGTTGCGAGGCACCCGCGCAAGCGACATCCAGGGCCGGCTCTGGGGAGGCACCATGGTGGTGGCCTTGCCCAACTGCACGCAGCAGGACGCAATGTCCGTCATCCAGAGGATCAGGACCCGGCTGCGCGAGCAGGCCTTCACCTTCGGCGAAGCCCGCGCCCGGCCCACGGTATCCATGACAGCGCTCAGTGTCGAAGGGCCGTTGACGATTGAGGAAGGCCAGGAAGGTTCCTACCTGCGCTCCCAGCTGGGCCGCCTGCACCAGGAACTGCAGCGCAGCAAGGAAAAGGCTGCCGGCGAGGTCCACTGGGTGCCTCAGGTCGAGCGCTGGAGCCTGTCGGAGTGGTGGCGCAAGCTCTGACCCGGGATCCGGACTTCGGTCGCGCCAGCGCCTGAGAGTTCTTCCGCCGTGCCGGAAAGGCGCACCAAGGCGACCCGGATCCAGGCGCAAACCGCAGACCGCTGCACACCCGATCAAGCCGCCCTCGACCACGCCAGCGGCGTTGCGCCTCCTCGCCATGGCACATCCATGGCTGCGGTGCGCGCCTTGCCGGCACGGCCGATGACGGCCCGCTCGGGTGCGCCCAATTGCCGGATCAAGGCTCAGTCCATGATGGATCGGGCGCGGACACATCACCCCGCCCTCAATCGATCCGAAATGCCCGCGTGAGCGCCGCGTCCTGGGACGCGTTGCGCCAGGCGGGGCGCAGCGAAACCAGAGTTGGCCCGGATTCGCGCTGCGTCGAACACAGGGGCCTCACCGGACATTCGCAGTTCGGCCCGGTTCCGCCGGGCGGCCTCCTGGCCTGGACCCACATCGTCCCGCAAGCCGGTCCTACACCCATGCTTTCCTAGAGTTTTTCTTCGGGATCCTCTGCAAGCACTTGATCGATCATGAAGTGTCCTCAGGCACGGCGTGGTCGGTGGAGGCGCGACTGCCTCTGGGACTTCGAATGGCGGCTGCCGCCGGAGCCTGCGTTCCCGACAGCCACGGCGGGACAGGCCATTTTGGGCGGCGAATCGTCCTGGAGAAGCCTGCTCGCCCCTGCCGGGGCGACGAGATCCGCGCCCAAGGACTCGCGGTCGATGAATCTTCGCTGTTGCAACAAGGAGACAGGGAAGAGAAGAGCCCAACTAAGTCAACGGGTTACAAGCTGTACTTCTTTCAACACCGTAGATAGACTGTCTATCCCATTGCAGCCGAGAGGTCGCAAGGCTTCGGTTTCTGCGTGGTTCTGCCGTGCTCTTCGCGCGGTGCTCACTACTCGGGAAAGGAAAGGTATGAGCAGCAACACAGGGTCGTCGCGCCGCCCCTTTTGGTATGCGCGTAAGATACTGGGAATCCTTTCAGGCTCGAGCCTCTTGGCCGCGCCCACCGCCTTCGCGCAGTACACCGCGAGCGGTACTGTCACATCCTCGGCTGTTCTCGTCAGGACCTTGTCGGTGTCCTCGACGACCGCCTTGGACTTTGGAACCTTCGCGCCCGGAGCGACCGCTGGCAGCGTGGTGATGAGTGCTGCCGGCGTACGCACGGCCACTGGTGGCGTCACGCTCGTCAGCACGAGCCAGGGCAGTTCGTCGACGATCAGTCTGAGCGGCACGCCCTCCACGACCTACTCGGTGACACTGCCGACTTCAGTGACGCTCACGGCGCAGACCGGCAACGCGACCATGACACTGAACTCCTTCACGACCAACCTCACGAGCCTGCAAGGCACGCTGAATTCCTCCGGCATCGGCGCCTTCAACATCGGTGGCACCCTCGGTGTGTCGGCGAGCCAGCCGATCTCCACCTACAGCGGTTCCTTCACCGTCACGCTGTCGTACAACTGAGGGCTGAGGCGGCCTCGTGCTGGCCGGCCCTTCCCTTCCACCCGCCCGGCTCATGCTGCCGGGCAGGCAGCCCCGAAGAGGCCAGGAGCCTGCGGGCCACCAGTCCCAGGCGCGTATCGCCTGTCGAGCCATGACCGGAAAGCTTCGGACACTGCGCGCGTGGCTCTGTCTGATGCTGGTCGCGGCCGTCATCCCGGCCGCGCCCGCGATCGCCGACGCCAAGCCTCCCGCCTCTGCCGAGACGGTACAGCAGGCCATCGCGGACCCTGGCAACCTGCTGTTGCTGGACGTCGTCGTTCAACGCACCACGGTGGCGAGCGCAATGACCGCCTACCAGGTCGGGGATGCCGTCTACCTGCCCATGGGCGAACTGGCCCGTGTTCTGACCTTGCTGGTGCAGGTGGATGCAGGCGCAGGGAAAGCCAAGGGCTTCCTGCTGAGGGAGGACCAAAGTTTCAGCCTGGACGTGAAGGCGGGAAAGGTCACGATCGGCAACGAGACCCAGCCGTTTCCGCCCATGCAGGCGGTCCTGCAACCTGATGACATCTACATCGACTCTGCGTTGCTCCAGGCATGGTGGCCCCTGAGACTCAAGCTTGACCTCTCCGTCCTGCAGTTGAAGGTCTTTCCGAAGGAACCACTGCCCTTGCAGTTGCGCCTCGCGCGGGAGCAGTCGGCACGCAGCCTGTCCAGGACCCTGGCCCCCACGCGGGAACTCCCGCGCCAGACACTTCCATACGCCTGGGTGAGCATGCCCGCCATAGACCAGACCCTCTCGGTCTACGGGAGCCGCGCAGACAACATGAAATCCTGGTCGGCAGCGAGCACGACCTTCCTGACGGGCGACCTCCTGGGTCTCGAGACCTCAGCCTATGCCTACCTCGGCACGACGTCGGGCCCGACGACAGATTCCAAGTTCCGCATCACGATGGGACGCAGCGATCCGTCGGGCGTCTTGTTCGGGCGTTTGCCTGCCACCACCGCTTCGGCAGGCAACGTCCTCGTACCCGGCGTAGATCACGTGACCCGCTCGAGTGCCACCGGCAACGGCATCTTCTTCAGCAACGTTCCCCTGTCGCGGCCTGTCAACTTCGGGACCACCAGCTTCCAAGGAGATCTTCAACCCGGGTGGGATGTCGAGTTGTACTTCAACGATGCGCTGGTCGGCTACCAACAGTCGCGGCCTGACGGCACCTACAGCTTTCCAGACCAGGCTCTGATTTTCGGCGAGAACCGCTATCGGCTCGTCTTCCACGGCCCTCAGGGGCAGATCCGCGTCGAGAGCCGGACCCTGCAACTCGACTCGTCGACAGTCAGGCCGGGCGAGTGGCTTTACTCGGTCGGGGCGCAGCGGGACGATCAGGGCCTGAATCGAGGGCAAATCCAGCTCGAATACGGTTTGGGCACCCACGCGGCCCTGAGGGGCGGCCTCGTGACGGTCGACCTGGGTCCGGCACGCCGTCAGCAGATCTACGCCAACGCGGGCATGCGCACCTTCCTGAACGGCTGGCTGATCAGCTCGGATGGCGTGTGGTGCAGCGAGTGTGGAGGCGGCCTCATCTCGGCAGGCATCAGTCAACGACTGCAGCACGGCTCGATACAGGTCTCGCAGTCGGTGCTCAGGAACTTCGTCAGCGACCTCTACTCGAACCAGGACAAGCTGGTGGAAGCCAGCACCCGCGCCCGCCTGGATCTCAACGTTCCACTGGCGCCCAAGCGCAGCCTGCCGCTGACCTTCCAGATGAGGGCTGATCGCCTGCGGAGCGGAGACTTGGACTACAGCGCCTCAGCACGCGCGACCCAGCCCGTTCTTGGCACGCTGGTCACTCAGGAACTGTCCACGCAGAACACCGATGGCGACCGCCAGGTACTCACGACCCTCCAGCTTAGTCGCTCGCTGGCGGGCACCTCTACCCGGGCGCAGATCAGTCACTCACTGGAACCGACGGCCCGGCCGCGACTCGGTGTGCTCGCCGCGGATGCGGCACTGCCCGCCGGCATACGGGTGAACACGTCACTGACACGGATCTTCGACACCGGGGACACGACCTGGGCTGTCTCCCTGAACCGACGATTCGGACAGCTCTCGCTGCGCACAGGCTTCACACGCAACTCCTCCGGGGCGATCGGCGCTTCGCTACAACTGTTCACCTCGGTGGCGCGCGACACACGCGCCCAGAAGTGGCGCTACGGCGTGTTGCCGCACGGCAGCAGCGGAGCGGCTTCGGTGCGAGCCTTCCTCGACAAGAACCTCAACGGTCTTATGGACGATGGGGACGATCCGATCTCCGGGGCTACGTTCCGCGTCAACGGCAGCGCATCGACAGCCAAGACGGACGCCAACGGCTTTGCGTACATAGAGCGACTGAACGCTCACCGCCTCACCAGCATCGAGTTGAACCCCGGTTCACTCGAGGACTCCCAGTGGTCCCCGGCAACGCCCGGCATGTCGTTCATGGCGCGCCCAGGAAGGATCGTCAACATGGACTTCCCCGTGGTCGTGACGGCCGACCTCGACGGCTATGTCTCCCTGGAGCGCAACGGCCAGCAGCGAGGGGTGAGCGATGTCGTGCTGCACTTGTACGACAGCAACGGGTCGATCGTCAGCAGTGTGCGCAGCACAGGCGACGGGTACTACATCTTCACAAGCGTACGACCCGGGAAATACACCATCGGAGTGGATGCCGATCAGATCCGCCGCCTGCGCCTTGAACCGGTGGAACCTGAGGCGGTGGAGGTCACCACGGACGGCGGCCCGTCGAACGGGATCGACTTCGTGCTGAGGACGCGCGACGCCGCACGCGAGGCGTCGGACGAGGGGGCCGAACGGCGTGCCCCCTGAGACCCCGAGAAGCGTTCCTCCATGCCCCCCTTGTCCGCCAACACACCCCGCGTCTCGTCGGTGCAGATCCTCACCTCAGGCCGAGCCATGGCTGGATTTCGCGCCTGGATCCGGGTCATCCTGGCGCGACTTCCGGGCGCGGCGGAACAACTCTCAGGCCCTGTGGCAACGCCACATCAAGGCCACGTCAGTGCCACTGAGAAACTGCCGACGTAAGTGCCTGGCGCAGGAATACCGCTGAACTGCAGTGTGCCCCCGATCGTCACGGTGGCCGATCCATTCGGCCCTGTTGTCAGGGCGCCAGGCGACCGGGAGACCTGAACCACGGAGAGGGACCCGGCGGCGTTGGGGCCTGACAACGTGAAGCTGCTCGGGAGGGTGAGAGAAAAACTCATGTTCGGCGCCCGGCTCGTCACCAGCAACTGGCCCGGACCACCTTGCTCGGGGCCGACGAGATAAGCCCGTCCGTCAGCGAGTCTCCCACCTTGAGGGAATACCGTCACAGCACCCGGCCCCAGAACTGCCACCGTACCGAAGCGAAGCGCCTCGGTTGTCGCCATCCCGTCCAGGGACTGGGCATGCGCATCGACGGCCAGCAGACCCAGCTTGATCACGAGCCAAGACAGACGTCCGGGAAGAGACGCGCCCTGCACGCGGGCCCACCTCTGGGAACGCATCACTCGTAGGTCATCGCGACCGATATGTAGCCCGGAGATCGAGGCGCAGCGCGACTCGCGACGACAAACCTCGAACCCTCGGTCGTCATTACGGCAGAAGGAGCAAACCCTGTGCTCTGACCCAATGAGGAAAATGCGCTCCGAGAGATCGCTGCGGGTGTCGACACACCGGAATCAGATGCGCTGGCCAGCATCAGGCCCGAAAAGAGATCGCGAGTGCCCGTGGAGCGCACCCAGGTCGACGGCGGAAGCGCCAAAGATCCACGAGCCGACGTACGATTCAGCGAATCGGTCAGCGCGGAAGAGAGAGGACGAACCGCACCGACGCTGGCGACGATGACAGCCGAGACGGGAACAGAAAAGGTGACGCCGCCCGGCTGGTCAGCTGCATGAGCCGAGGAGCCCATCGCAACACCGCACAGCGCAGCAGTCGAGACGCCACGAAACAAACTAAATAAGTGAAAACCCCTATACATGCCCCGACCCTTTCTGCCGAAAGAGTATAGAGGGAAAAGCGGCCGATCTGCTGCGCTGTTCCGTCACGAGAGGCCCGTCGCGCGATACGCGGACCGGCCTCTCGGCTGCTTGCGTGACGAGATCACCGGGCGGAGATCTGGCCAGGCGTACTCAGGCCGAGGCTTCAACCCGAACGGGCATGCCATGCCCGACGGGCACCCACCAAGTGGTTCCTGGAAAGAGGAAATTTCAGGACATGCCGCATGGGACGCCCTGGAGAGCGCGAGAAGATGTGCTGCCGAGGGCCGGAGAACCGTGCGAAAGGCCGCCGAAAACGGTGACCGTCAGCGTACAGCCCTTGGAATCGACCTTATCTCAGCTCGAGGGATCCTTCGGCGAGTGCGCGAGCACCATCCTCAGGACGCAACTGGAAGACAGCGCGGATCTTCCCTCGCCGCAAATCCGCACCCTCGGGAGGCTCGAGGGCCACGCGCAGCAGGCGCTCACGGTTCGGAACGTACACCGCGAGGCCATTGACCCGCGCGATCTGCACCGGGGCAGACCCGGGATCCGCCTGGAACGTCACGACGAGGTCGCCATACACCGACCAGTTGCCCGACCTCTCGAGCGTCAGGTTGAGGAGGGGCGGCGTATCGCCCGTGCGCGCCGTGTATCCCATCGAAGCAATGGACATCTCCACCTGGGCCGTTCCCTCGCGGACGATGACCGGGATCATGGCGCCCACAAGTGGTGTCAGGCGTATGTCGAGTCCGTCGGAACTCTGATTTCCCACCGCCGAATCGATGCTCGAGGCGGCGTTCGCATCCAGGACGCGCTCGATCAACAGATGTGACCGGTACTCCCCAGGCGCCAAGGCCGGAGGTTTGCGCAAGGAGAGCCGGATCACCTGGCTGCCGCCAGCCTCGACCGTGAGTTGCCGCGGCGAGAAGCGGATCATCGAGTCAGCGAAACGCTCGTCGGGCAAGGGGGCATCGACCGGCAAGAACTCGCCTGCCTGGTTCATCCTGCGATTGACCAAGGTGAGCCGGTACGTGGCAGCCTGCCCGGTCGTGTTCACGACGTCGATCTGACTCGACCTCACGTTGCCCTGGAAGACGACGCGTGTCGGACTGAGGAGCAGTTGTCCCAGAGCCGCAGGAACGCAAGCGGCACAGAACAGAAGGCAGGCAAGTATCCTGATCATCGGCTCTGCAGATCCATGTGAACCACCACGCCGGAACAACAAGCCCCGGGACCAGGCACCATCCCGTGACTCACCACCTCGGCATCCTTCGACATGGCTGATGATTATCGGTCAGATCAACCGATCATTGCGGAATTTTCGGCATCGCGCGCCGACTTTCCGACTGGCGCAGCCCACAGGAGCAGTCAGCAGGCTGAAACTCAGGCCCGCCCTCGGCGAGGGCGGGCCCAGGGACCGGACGCCGCCGGTTCAGTTCCAGTTCAGGGTGACCTGGAAAGTACCGGAGTACTCCGCCACGGCCTGTGAGGCCGCAACGTTGAGCGTGCCGCCGATGCCGAAGTTGCCGCTGCCGTTGGACCCGATCGAGCCGGAGTTGCTCTGCAGATTGGTGGTGAGGCTCGAGAGCGTCATCGAGGCGCCACCACTCGACGTCAGCGTGACGGTCTCGGGCAGAGCGACCGAATAAGTCAGGGCCGGTGTGCCCTGAAGGGACACCGATGAAGCGCTCCCCGCATTCGTGCTGACCAGGGTCACACCGCCGGAGGCGCTGCGGGCACCGGCGGGATCGATGACCACGGTGCCCTGGGTGGCACCGGGAGACATCGTCCCGAAACTGAGGCCCGAACTGGAGAGGATCTGCAGGCTGCGCACCAGGGTCGCGGATGCGTTGACGTCCCCGCTCGCGCTCTGGGCAGAGGCGCCAGCGCTGGCAAGTCCAAGCACGCAGGGCGCCAGCAGAGCACGCCAGGAGGGCCTGAACGCGCGTGGCGCACGGAAAATAGAGTCGAAGTTTTTCATCACGATCCTTTCGTTACCATAGCTTCTTTTCGCTAGGTTCGCCACCACGCGATGAGTGCGGCCGACCTTGCTCTTGCAATTTCGTCCGGGATCGAGGGAACTTGAGGGAAGAAAGCCGCCATTTCCGCGCTTCAGGGTATTCCAGGAGCAGCAGCACAGGCGCCGGGACGACCGCGATGGCCGTCGGGATCTAGCCGCGCGCGGACAGGGGCAAGCCGAAGACGCGGTCGAAGGCCCAGGTGAAGGCCATCGTGTAGAAGAAGAAGAAGACCATCAGGCCCAGGTCGGCCAGCAAGGCCTGCCACAGCGTCACGTCCAGCCACCACGCGATCAGCGGCACGAGCAGGACGACGAGCCCGACCTCGAAGCCGGCGCTGTGCGCGACCCGGCGCGCGGCCGAACGCCCGCGCACCGCCTGCCGCGACTCCCAGCGCTCGAACAGAGCGTTGTAGACGTAGTTCCACGACAGCGCCACGGTCGAGGTGGCCAGCGTCAGCGCCAGCGCCGACAACGGCGGCGCGTCGAACACCCAGGCGAGCGTCGGTGCCACCACGGCCACCGCGATACCCTCGTAGAGCAGGGCCTGCAGCACGCGGCGCTGCAGCGGCGTCATCGCACCTCCCTGGCCCCGCCGCGACGGGCCTGGACGCGCCACCACAGGCCGCAGCCCAGGGCCCCCAGGCCGACCACGCCGAGCCCACCCCAGACCCATGGAGAGGCCGCGCTCGGCGCCGTCTGGTGCGCCACCACGGTCTCGGTCAGGAAGAGCACGCAGATCACCGCCACGCCGAAGGCGATGCGGGAGCGGCGCGAGGGAGCAGTGTTCATGGCCAGGAGTCTAGTGCCCGCAGGCCTCACTCGTGCCGCAAGGCCTGGATGGGCAGCAGGCGCGAGGCTCGCCGCGCCGGATACCAGCCGAAGAAGATGCCCACGAAGGCGGAGAAGCCGGCGGCCAGCGCGATGGAGGCCGGAGTCATGCTCACCTGCCAGCCGGCGAAGGCCGCCACCGCCCAGGTCGCCGCCGCCCCGAGCACGACGCCGATCGCGCCGCCCACGAGGCTCAAGGTCACGGCCTCGATCAGGAACTGGGCCAGGATGTCGCGCCCGCGCGCGCCCACGGCCATGCGCAGCCCGATCTCGCGGGTGCGTTCGGTGACGCTGACGAGCATGATGTTCATGATGCCGATGCCGCCGATCACCAGGCTGATGCCCGCCACGGCCGCCAGCAGCAGCGTCATGACGCGGCTGGAGGCCTCCTGCGCCTGCAGGATCTCGGTCAGGTTGCGGATCGTGAACGGATCCTCCGCCCCTGGCTGCACCTTGAAGCGCTGGCGCAGCAGGTCGCGGATCTGGCCCTCGACCGCCTTCATGTCCTCGCCCTCGTGCACCTTGACGCTGATCGTGCCCACGCGCTTGAGCTTTCCGCCCACGCCGCCCTGGATGCGGTTGCGGTAGGTGCTGATGGGCACGACGACGACGTCGTCCTGGTCCTGGCCCATCGAGTTCTGGCCCTTCTTCTCGAGCAGGCCGATCACCGTCATCGGCACCTTGCGCACGCGGATCACCTGGTCCAGCGGGTCGGCATCGCCGAAGAGTTCGCGCGCCACCGTCTGGCCGATGATCGCGACCTTGGCCGAGCCCTGGACCTCGGCGCCGTCGAACAGCCGCCCTGCAACCAGCGGCCACTCGCGCGCCACGAAATAGTCGTTGGTGGTGCCGAAGACGCTGGTGCTCCAGTTTGTGTTGCCCACCACCACCTGCGCCCCGGTGCGCAGGCTCGGGGCCGCCACCTGCACCTCGGGGATCTCGAGCGCGATCGACTGCGCGTCCTCCTCGGTCAGCGCCTGCCCGGTCTGGGCGCCCAGCCGCACACCGCCGGCCGTCACGCCGCCGGGGAGCACGAGCATGATGTTCGAGCCCAGGCCCTTCATCTGCGCTTGCACGCGCTCGGTGGCGCCGCGGCCCACCGCGATCATCGTGATGACCGCGGCCACGCCGATGATGATGCCCAGCATGGTCAGCGCGCTGCGCAGGGCATTCGCGCCGATCGCGCGCCACGCGCTGCGCAGGGCTGCGAGCAGGTTCATGCGGCGTCCTGCGGCGCGGGCGTGAGTCCGCCGACCCCGGGGTGCGGCGCCTGACGCACGTCCTCGACCACGCGTCCATCGCGAAAGACGATGCGCCGCCTGGCCCAGGCCGCGATGTCGTGCTCGTGCGTGACGAGCACCACCGTCAGGCCCTGCGCATTCAGCCCGGCCAGCAGGCGCATGATGTCCTCGCTGGTCTGGGTGTCGAGCGCGCCCGTGGGCTCGTCGGCGAGGATGAGTTGCGGCTCGTTGACCAGCGCGCGGGCGATCGCCACGCGCTGCTGCTGACCGCCGGACAGTTCGGCCGGGGTGTGGGCGGCGCGCGGGCCCAGGCCAACCTTTTCCAGCGCCGCGAGCGCCCGGCGCTGGCGGTCGGCCGCGCGCACGCCGGCATAGACCATGGGCAGCTCGACGTTCTCGAGCGCGCTGGTGCGCGGCAGCAGGTTGAACTGCTGGAACACGAAGCCGATGTGCCGGTTGCGGATGGCGGCGAGCTGGTCCGCGGCCATGCCCTGCACCGCCTCCCCGGCCAGGCGGTACTCGCCCGTGCTGGGCTGGTCGAGGCAGCCCAGGATGTTCATCAGCGTGGACTTGCCCGAGCCTGACGCGCCCATGATGGCGACGAACTCACCTGCGGCAATGTCGAGCGAGACCCCGCGCAGGGCATGCACGGTCTGGTCGCCCATGGCGTAGACCTTGCTCAGCTCGCGCGCCTCGATCAGGGCCATGACGTCGCGCACCCCCTCAGAACGGCAGGCGCGGACCGGCGGGCGGCCGCTGCGCCCCGGAGGAGGTGCCGCCGATGACGCCCGTGATGACCGTGGCCCCCTCCTTCAGCACCTGCGCCAGCGGCGAGGACGGGGCGACGATCAGCTCCGTCATAGTGCCGTCGGTGATGCCCAGGCGAACGTTGTAGGCCGCCGGCTTGCCGTCGTCCCCGATCAGGTAGATGCGGCCGCGCGCCGTCTGGCGCGACGCGCCCTCGGCCACCATGGCGGCGTAGCGTGCCTGCTGCGCCGGGCTCAGCAGCGCGGCGATGCCGGCGCGGATGTCGGCCGAGATGCGCTCGCGCGCCTTCGGGCGCTCCTCGGGCGGCAGGTCGCGCAGCGCCATGAAGCGCGGGCGGGCGGCCTCGTACAACGCGTCGACCTTCGCGGCCTGGGCGGCGTCCATCTTCAGCTCGGCCACGAGCCGGTTGCGCGTCTCGATCATGGGGCCGCCGCCCGTCAGCGGCGGCGCGACGCCGCCGGGCGGCACCGGGAGCTCGGCCGCACCGGCCGCGGCCGGGCCTGCAGTCGCAGGCACCGCAGCCGGGGCACCGGCCGGCGTCGCCGAAGACCCGGTGGCCGGTGCCGCGGCGACGGGCCACCGGGCGCCCGCGTCCCGGCCTGCCGGTGCAGCCCCGGGCGTGGCGGCCGCTCGAGGTGGCTCGCCGGCGACGGCAGGGCGCGACCCGGCGCCGACATCCTGGCCTGCGCGCCCCACCGCGGCCGCAGCACCACCGGCACCGCTGGCTCCTGCGCCACCAGCGGCGCCCGGGCCCGCGGGAAGCGGCGCCCCACCGCCACCCTGGCGAGCCACGGCTGCCTGCGCCTGCAGTTCCGCGTAGCGACGCTGCTGCGCCGGGTCGAGGAGCGCCGAGATACGTTGCCGCATCTCGGCCTGCAGCCTGTCGCGCGCCGCGGCGCGCTGCTCCTCGGGCAATTCGCGCAGGGCGCCGAAGCGCGGGCGCAGTTCCGCCAGCACGGCGTCCAGCCGGGCCTGCTGGTCGGCGCTGAGTTGCAGCTCGGCGGCCAGGCGCTCGCGCAGGTTGGCCATGCCACCGCCCGGGGCAGGTTGGGCATGCGCCTGCGGCAGCCACTGCCAGGACGAGGTGCGCTCCGCGCCTTTCGCACCCTCGCCCGCGCCGCCCGGAGCCCCCGCCCCGGACGCAGGCGCCGCGGCAGGTTCCACCCCGGCGATGCGCACGCGCAGTGCGGCGTTCGGCACCTTCAGCACGCTGTCGCGCTGCTCGGTGACCACGCGCACATTGGCCGTCATGCCCGGCAGCAGGCGCCCGCCGGTGTTGGCAAACTGCACAACCGCCACATAAGTGACGACGTTGGCCACCGTCTGCGCCGCCTTGCGCACCTGGGTGACCGTGCCCTCGAAGGTCTGGCCCGGGAAGGCATCGACGGTGAAGCTGGCGCGCAGGCCGGTGCGGATGCGGCCGACGTCGCTCTCGTCGATGCTGGCGTCGACCTGCATGTCCGTGAGGTTGCGGGCGATCACGAACAACTCTGGCGCCTGCAGGCTCGCAGCCACCGTCTGCCCGCGTTCGACCGTGCGCTTGATGACGATGCCGTCCACCGGCGAGGTGATGCGCGTGCGCGAGAGGTCCACGCGGGCCTGGGCAAGCTGAGCCTCGCGCTGGGCCACGATGGCGCGCGCGCTCTGCACCTGGGCCTCGGAGACGCCGACCTGGGCCTGGGCCGACTTCACCAGCTCGGCCGTCGTGTTGACGAGGGCGCGCGCGCGGTCAGCCTCGATCTGGGCAATGAACTGGCGCTCGACCAGACTCTGCTTGCGCTCGAGGTCGCGCTGCGCCTCGGTGCCATCGACCTGGGACCGCGACAGCGCAGCGCGGCTGGCCAGGAGACTGGCCTGGGCCGTCAGCACGCTGGCGCGGGCCGCGTCCACGTCGGCCTGCGCCTGGCGCACCCGGTACTCGAAGGTCTCCGGGTCGATCTGCGCGATCAGCTGGCCGGCGCGGACCTCGGTGTTGAAGTCGACGAGCAGTTCCTTGATCTGCCCCGAAACCTGGGTGCCCACCGAGACCTGGGTGACAGGGTTGACCGCGCCGCTGGCCGAGACGGTAGCCGCGAGCGGCCCGCGCTCGATCTTCGCGGTTCGGTACTGCGCCGCCGCCTTGTCCTCGCGTTGCAGCCACCACCAGGCAGCGCCGGCACCGACGAGCACGAACACCAGGAACCACGCCGCCCGGCGGCGCCAGGCCGGCGACGGCCGGAAGGAGAATGACGGCATCTTCATCGGCAGGGCTTTCGCAGCGGACCCCAGGACGACCGGCCGCGCAGCAAGGACGCCCGCAGGCCAGCCGTCGGGGCGGCGCCCGCGAGTCTATCGGGCCCCAGGCGCACGCGGTGTGAAGTAATGCAAAGCTGCGCCCACGTCCGCGGTGGCCACTGGACGCGGGACGCCCCGATCAGCCGCGCGCGCGCCCCGGCAAAGCCAAACCCGCAGCGGCGTCATCACGGCGTGCCGCGTTGGCCGCGCGCAACTGCGCCAAGCGCTCGCCGATGCGAATCTCCAGCCCGCGCGGCACGGGCTCGTAGAAGGTCTGGTCCGGCAGATCGTCCGGCAGGTAGCGCTCGCCGGCCGCGAAGCCGCCTTCCTCGTCGTGGGCGTAGCGGTAGCCCGCGCCGTGCCCGAGGTCCTTCATCAGGCGCGTGGGGGCGTTGCGCAGGCGTTCGGGCACGGGCCGGGTGCCGTCCTTGCGTACCAGCGCGCGGGCGGCGTTCCACGCCGCGTAGACGGCATTGGACTTCGGCGCCACGGCCAGGTAGACGACGGCCTGCGCCAGCGCCAGCTCTCCCTCGGGGGAACCCAGACGCTCGTAGACCTCGGCCGCCTGCAAGGCCAGTTGCAGGCCGCGTGGATCGGCCAACCCGATATCCTCGCTGGCCATGCGCAGCACGCGCCGCGCCACGTAACGCGGGTCGACCCCGCCGTCGAGCATGCGCGCCAGCCAGTACAGCGCCGCGTCCGGGTCCGAGCCGCGCACCGCCTTGTGCAGGGCCGAGATGGTGTCGTAGAACTGGTCGCCGCTCTTGTCGTAGCGCCGTAGTTGCTCGCCCAACGCGCGCTCGAGCGCAGCCTCGTCGATCTCCGCCACCGCCCCCGCCGCGCCAACCACGTTCTCGTAGGCGTTCAGCAGGCGGCGGGCGTCCCCGTCGGCATGCGCGACCAGACGCTCGCGCGCCGTCGGCGCCAGGAGCGGAGCCTGCAGTTCGGCGCGCGCACGCTCGAGCAATTGCGCGAGGTCCTCGTCCTGCAGGGATTTCAGCACGTGCACGGTCGCGCGCGAGAGCAGCGCCGGATTGACCTCGAACGAGGGGTTCTCGGTCGTCGCGCCGATGAAGGTGAACAGGCCGCTCTCGACGTGCGGCAGAAAGGCGTCCTGCTGCGCCTTGTTGAAGCGGTGCACCTCGTCGACGAAGACCACGGTACCGCGGCCGGTGGCGCGCGCCGCCTGGGCGCGATCGACCGCCTCGCGGATGTCCTTCACGCCCGCCAGCACCGCCGGCAGCACCAGGAACTGCGCGTCCACGGCGCCGGCCACCAGCCGCGCCAGCGTCGTCTTGCCCACCCCGGGCGGGCCCCACAGGATCATGGAGTGCAGGCGGTGCGTGTCGAAGGCGCGCCGCAGCGGCTTGCCCGGGCCCAGCAGGTGGCGCTGGCCGATCACCTCGTCGGGGGTGCGTGGGCGCATCCGCTCGGCCAGCGGCACCGCCGGTGCGGCAGCGTCGAACAGCGTGGCCTCCACGGCGGCGCGGCGCCCCGGCCTACTGCGAGATCACGTCGGCGCCAGGCGGCGGCGTGAAGCGGAAGCGCTCGGCCGGCACCGGCACGTTCAGCCGCAGATCCCGGAACTCGATCAGCGAACGCTGGCCGAAGCTGTCGGCGATCTCGACCGCGGCCAGCACCCGGCCCTTGAAGCCGATGCGCAGGGACCGGATCGCGCTGTCGCCGCGCCGCGGCGTCGCACGCACCCAGGCCAGGCCCTCGCTGGCCGGCTCGGCGACGAGCTCGAAGTCGCGGTCGGGCGCGCGGCCGGCCAGGATGGCCATCGGCGTGCTGCCCAGGGTGTCGACGACGCGGCGCACGGTGACCTGGTTCAGCTCGGGGTCGTGCAGCCACAACCGCGTGCCGTCGGAGACGATGAGCTGCTCGAAGGGCTTGGCATAGGCGAAGCGGAAGTGGTCGGGCCGCAGGAACTCGACGCTGCCGCTGGAGACGCGCCGACGGCCGCCGTCGGGCGGGATCACCGTCTGCGTGAAGCTGCCGCGCCCCGTGCGGGCCTCGCGCACGAACTCGTGCAGGGCCTCGACCGGATCCACGGCCTGCGCGCGGGCCAGCGGCACCGCAGCGCCTGCGGCAGCGAGGGAGAGCGCGGCCGCGGCGCGGCACAGCATCCGGCGATGCAGCAGGCCGGACATCATTCGGTCCTCGCCGGCACCAGGATGTCCCGGTTGCCGTTGGTGGACAAGGCGGAGACGAGGCCCGCCTTCTCCATGTCCTCGAGCAGGCGCGCGGCACGGTTGTAGCCAATGCGCAGGTGCCGCTGCACGAGCGAGATCGAGGCCTTGCGGTGCTGCAGCACGATGCCCACCGCCTGGTCGTACATCGGGTCGGCCTCGCCACCCGGGCCGCCGCCCTCGCCGGCCCCGCCCGGGCCCTCCTCCAGCGTGCCGCCCTCGAGGATGCCCTCGATGTAGTTCGGCTCGCCCTGGGACTTCAGGTACTCCACGACGCGATGCACCTCGTCGTCGCTGACGAAGGCGCCGTGCACCCGCGTGGGCAGGCCGGTGCCGGGCGCGAGATAGAGCATGTCGCCCTGACCGAGCAGCGCCTCCGCGCCCATCTGGTCGAGGATGGTGCGGCTGTCGATCTTGCTGTTGACCTGGAAGCTCATGCGCGTGGGGATGTTGGCCTTGATTAAGCCCGTGATCACGTCCACGCTCGGGCGCTGGGTGGCGAGCACGAGGTGGATGCCCGCGGCGCGCGCCTTCTGGGCCAGGCGCGCGATAAGCTCCTCGATCTTCTTGCCGACCACCATCATCAGGTCGGCCAGCTCGTCGATGACGACGACGATGAAAGGCAGGCGCTCCAGCGGCTCGGGCAGCTCGGGGGTCAGGCTGAAGGGGTTGGGGATGTGCCTGCCGGCCTCGGCGGCCTCCTCGATCTTGCGGTTGTAGCCCGAGAGCTGGCGCACGCCCAGCTTGCTCATGAGCTTGTAGCGCCGCTCCATCTCGCCCACGCACCAGTTCAGGGCGTGCGCGGCCTGCTTCATGTCGGTCACCACCGGGCACAGCAGGTGCGGGATGCCCTCGTAGACGCTCATCTCCAGCATCTTCGGGTCGATGAGGATCAGGCGCACGTCGCGCGCCTCGGCCTTGTAGAGCAGGCTGAGGATCATCGCGTTGATGCCCACGCTCTTGCCAGAGCCGGTCGTGCCGGCCACCAGGCAGTGCGGCATCTTCGCCAGGTCGGCCACCACCGGCGCGCCGACGATGTCCTTGCCCAGCCCCATGGTGAGCATCGAGGCGGCGGCGTGGTAGGCCTGCGAGCCCAGGATCTCGGCCAGGCGAATGGTCTGGCGACGCGCGTTGGGCAACTCGAGCGCCATCGTCGACTTGCCCGGGATGGTCTCGACCACGCGCACACGCGCCAAGCTGAGCGAGCGCGCGAGATCGGTGGCGAGGTTGACGACCTGCGAGCCCTTGACTCCCGTGTCGGGCTCGATCTCGTAGCGCGTGATCACCGGCCCGGGCGAGGCCGCGACCACGCGCACCGTCACGCCGAAATCGGCCAGCTTCTTCTCGATCAGGCGCGAGGTCATCTCCAGCGACTCGGGCGTCACCGTATCCTGCCGCGCCGGCGCGGCGTCGAGCAGGTCCACCTGCGGCAGCCGGGTGTCGGCGAGTTCGACGAACAGCGGCTTCTGGCGCTCCTTCACCACGCGTGCGGACGGCGCCACCTCTGCCACCGGGGCCTGGATCACGAGCGGCGGGTGCACCGGCTCCAGCCGGTGCTCCTCGGCGACGATCTCGCGCTCGCGCACCGCCGCCTCGCCGATGCGCACATCCTCCTCGATCTCGCGCTGCTCCTGGCGGCGCTCGCGCAGGGCGTCGATGCGCTCGCCGATGCGGTCGGCCAGGCGCAGCCACGAGAAGCGCAGCGCGAGCGACATGCCCACCACCAGCGCAGCGATCCAGACGATGCCCGAGCCGACGAAGCCGAGCCAGCGCATCGACAGGGGGCCGAGCGTGTGGCCGATCACGCCGCCGGCGTGGCCCGGCAGGTGGGCCTCCCATCGGTACAGGCGCGTCCACTCTAGCGCGCAGCTCGAGCCCACGAGCAGAAGCACGCCCGCCCAGAACACGAGCCTCGAGCGCCGCGTCGGCGCAGCAGCCTGAGGCTCGCCGCGCAGCCAGGCGGCGAGCCGGGCGAGCCCGTCGCGGGCCGCCACCGCCATCAGCCAGCAGACCGAATGCCCGAAGAAGAAGAGCACGAGATCGGCGAGATAGGCCCCGGCCTGGCCGGCGGCATTGCGCGCCGGTGCGCCGTCGCCAGAGGTGCTGAAACCGGGGTCGCCGGCATCGTGGGTCAGCAGCGCGAGCGCCAGCACCAGCCACAGCACCGTACCCAGCACCAGCCAGGCCCGGCTGCGCAACGAGGCCGCAGCGGGCTCCGGCGCTGCCGCGGCCGCACGCGAGCGCGTGTAGGTGCCTTCGGCGCTCAGCGTCCCGAGGGAAAACGTCATGCCGGTATTGTTGCCGAACGCGCAGCCCGCACGGGTGCGCCAGCGCAGCGCGCGGGCCACCGGGGCGCCATCCCTGAGATGCAGCCGGTGACCGCAGGCTCAGCAAGCGCTGCCGCCCGCCAAGGCAGAATGCCGGTCCCGAGCGCCCCGCCTTCCCGCCTGACATGACCGCCACCCCCACCCACGCCCGCGTCCTGATCCTCGGCTCCGGCCCGGCCGGCTACACCGCCGCCATCTATGCCGCCCGCGCCAACCTGAAGCCGATGCTGATCACCGGCATGGCCCAGGGCGGGCAGTTGATGACCACCACCGAGGTCGATAACTGGCCGGCCGACGTGGACGGGGTCCTGGGCCCGGACCTGATGCAGCGCTTCCTGCAGCACGCCGAGCGCTTCCAGACGCAGATCGTGTTCGATCACATCCACACGGTGGACCTCTCGCGCCGGCCCTTCACCCTGACCGGCGACTCGGGCACCTACACCGCCGACACCCTGGTGATCGCCACAGGCGCGAGCGCCAAGTACCTCGGCCTGCCGAGCGAGCAGGCCTTCATGGGCCGGGGCGTCAGCGGCTGCGCCACCTGCGACGGCTTCTTCTACCGGAACCAGGAAGTCTGCGTGATCGGCGGCGGCAACACCGCGGTCGAGGAGGCCCTGTACCTGTCCAACATCGCGAGCCGGGTGCACCTGATCCACCGGCGCGACAGGTTCCGCGCCGAGGCCATCATGATCGACAAGGTCATGGCCAAGGTCGAGGCCGGCAAGATCCAGCTCCACCTCTGGCACACGCTCGACGAGGTGCTGGGCGACGCCAGCGGCGTCACCGGCGTGCGCCTGCGCTCGACACAGACCGGCACGACGAGCGACATCGCCCTTCACGGCTGCTTCATCGCCATCGGCCACCAGCCCAACACCGACATCTTCAAGGGACAGCTCGAGATGAAGGACGGCTACATCGTCACCCGCACCGGGCTCGAGGGCATGGCGACGATGACCAGCGTTCCCGGCGTGTTCGCCGCCGGCGACGTGCAGGATCACGTCTACCGCCAGGCGATCACGAGCGCCGGCACCGGCTGCATGGCGGCGCTGGACGCGCAACGCTTCCTGGAGCAGCAGGAAGACTGAGGGGCCGGGAGTCACTTTCAGGCTCTGGGCACCGGCCGGTGGGCAGGCATGCACCGCCCCCAGCTTCGACTACAATCATGGGCTTTGCTGCTGCGGGCCGGAAATAACTCGGGTTCGTGGCGCACCGAATCACCCGCCGGGCCTGCCGCCTGGCCAACCCGGGCGCCCCCAGGGCGCGCCCACAGCGGAGCAGCCTCATGGCACGCGTCTGTCAAGTCACGGGCAAGGGCCCGATGGTCGGGAACAACGTCTCCCACGCGAACAACAAGACCAAGCGCAGGTTCCTGCCGAACCTGCAGTACCGTCGTTTCTGGGTCGAGAGCGAAAACCGCTGGGTGCGGCTGCGCATCAGCAACGCGGCTTTGCGCCTGATCGACAAGGTCGGCATCGATCAGGTCGTCGCCGACCTGCGTGCCAAGGGTGAAATCTAAGGCGGCGCGTCCGCACGGAGTCTGATATGGCCAAAGGCGCCCGCGAAAAGATCAAGCTCGAGTCGACGGCCGGTACCGGCCATTTCTACACGACCAACAAGAACAAGAAGACCACGCCCGAGAAGCTCGAATTCCTGAAGTTCGACCCGAAGGCGCGCAAGCACGTCCTGTACAAGGAAACGAAGTTGAAGTGAGGGTCGCCCATCGCGGCCACCGAGAGTCTCGCAACTCTCGAGGCCTGTGAGTGGGTCGCGCCTGAAGCGGCCTCTCGAGGCGAGAAGAGCGTATTCAAATGAAAAATCCCGCCGCTGGCGGGATTTTTTCCGCCCGTTCGGGCCCGCGATCAGGCCTGCGCGGCGCGCAACTGCAACGAGAACTGGCGCAGCGGCGCGATACCACTGTCCTCGGCCTTGCGGCACCAGGCCTGCAGGTCGCTCACCAATTGATCAGCCGAGACATTGGTGCGGGTCCAGAGCTGGCGCAGTTCCTCGCGCATGGCCACGAGCTTGGCGAGCGCCGGGCTCTCCCCCAGGGCGTGCTCGAGCTGGGCCTTCAGCCCCTGCGGGATCTTGTCGGCGTCACGGTGAAGCCAGCGCCGCGCCAATCGCATCTGGGCGAACTTCGGCGTGCCTTGAGCGCCTTGCGCCTTCAGACGCTCGAGCTCGCCGCCCACGGCCTTGCGCATCTCGCGCGCATAGCGCGCCATGACCTCGTAGCGGTTGGCGATCAGGGCCTCGAGCGTCTTTCCGTCGGCCACCGGGCGCACCGCGCCCAGGCGTAGCTGCGGCGGCGTCTTGCGCACCGTAGCCAGACCCAGGGACTCGAGGACACGGATGTAGAGCCAACCGATGTCGAACTCGTAGGGCTTGACCGAGAGCTTGGCCGAGGTCGGGTAGGTGTGGTGGTTGTTGTGCAGTTCCTCGCCGCCGATGATCACGCCCCAGGGCGAGATGTTGGTCGAGGCATCGACGGCCTCGAAGTTGCGGTAGCCCCAGTAGTGCCCGAAGCCGTTGATGATGCCGGCGGCGGTGATGGGGATCCACGCCATCTGCAGCGCCCAGACCGCGGCGCCGATGGCGCCGAACAAGGCCAGGTTGATGATGAGCATCAGGCCCACGCCCTGCCAGGAGTAGCGCGTGTAGAGGTGGCGCTCGATCCAGTCGTCGGGTGTGTTGTGGCCGTACTTGGCCAGGGTCTCGAGGTTCTTCGCCTCGGCACGGTAGAGCTCGGAGCCCTTCCAGAACACGGTGTCGATGCCGCGCGTGACGGGGCTGTGCGGGTCGTCGGCCGTCTCGCACTTGGCATGGTGCTTGCGGTGGATGGCCACCCACTCCTTGGTCACCATGCCCGTGGTGAGCCAGAGCCAGAAGCGGAAGAAATGCGAGGGGATCGCGTGCAGCTCGAGCGCGCGGTGCGCCTGCGAGCGGTGCAGGAAGATCGTCACCGCGGCGATCGTGATGTGCGTCACGACGAGCGTGAACAGCAGGACCTGCCACCAGCTCGTGTCGACCAGACCGTCGGCCAGCCAGGACACCAGTGCGTCGTGGACCGTCCAGAATGCGTTCATGAAATTTCGCCTCTCTCCAGGGCTCCGGTGCCGGAGCTGCAACAGACTACCGCCGCAGATTGTAGAAGCCGGCCTGCGCGGAAAAGCGCAGAGACCCTGGCCGGACCAGCCCAATCCTGGGGATCCGGGTGCCTGGCGCCCGCCGCTTGACCTGGGTCAAGCGCTCAGCGCCGCTCCCAGACCGCGGCGAAGAACCCGTCGGTCCCGTGCCGGTGAGGCCACAGCCGCAGGAAACCGCCCTCGTCCAGCGCCTCGGCCCCGGTCACGCGGGCCTGGGCCAGCACCTGCGCCGCGGGCACAGGCTCGAAGCTGCCCCGCCCCGCCTGCGTGAAGGCGTCCGCGATGTCCTCGTTCTCGGCACGCAGCAGGCTGCAGGTGGCATACACCAGCCGCCCGCCCGGGCGCAGCAGGCGCCCGGCTGCTGCCAGGATGGCCTGCTGCCGTGCCGCGAGCTCGGTCACGGCCTCGGGCGACTGGCGCCACTTCAGGTCCGGGTTGCGGCGCAACGTTCCCAGGCCCGAGCAGGGCGCGTCCACCAGCACGCGGTCGATCTTGCCGGCGAGCCGCCGCATGCGGTCGTCGCGCTCATGCGCGATCGCCGCCGGGTGAACGTTGGACAGCCCGCTGCGCGCCAGTCGCGGCTTCAGGGCCGCGAGACGGTGGTCCGAGGTGTCGAAGGCGTACAGCCGGCCCGTGTTGCGCATCATCGCGCCCAGCGCCAGTGTCTTGCCACCTGCCCCGGCGCAGAAGTCCACCACCATCTCGCCGCGCGCGGCGCCGGTCAGCAGCGCCAGCAGCTGGCTGCCCTCGTCCTGGACCTCGACGAGGCCGCGCTCGAAGGTGGCCAGACGATTGAGTGCCGGCTTGCCCGCGCAGCGCAAGCCCCACGGGGACCAGCGCGTCAGGTCGGCCTGCACACCCTCGGTGGCCAGCGCCGCCTGCGCCGCCGCGCGGTCGCCGAGCAGCGCATTGACGCGCAGGTCCAGCGGCGCCGACTCCAGCAGACTCGCGGCGAGGGCGCCGAACTCGGCGTCACCGAGCGCAACGCTCAGCGGCTGAGACGCCCACTCCGGCAGGTTGTGACGCAGTCGCGGCGGGAGCGCGCCAAGGTCGAGGCTTCGCACCTGGCCGAGCCAAGCCGACTCGTCGGGTGCGAGAGCCCGTGCAAGGTGAGTCGATTCACCCTTCCAGCCGAGCAGGGCGAGCCGACGCTCCAGCGGCCCTCGGCCGCCCTGGGCCAGGTGCTGCAACAGCAGGCGCCGACGAAGGATCTCGTAAACCGTCTCGGCTGCAGCATGTCGCTCGCGTGCGCCCAGTTGGCGGTGAGCGCGGAAAAACGCCGACACCAGGCGGTCGGCGGGTTGATCGAAGCGCAGGACAGACCGAAGCAGCGCGCAGACGAGGTCGAGGAAAGGGGCCGGGTGCATGGAGTTGCGCATTATCGGCACCGCCCGTTGCTCGGCTACCATCTTGGAAATCCGACAGTCAGGGCCGCCCGGCGGGCGCACCCGCAGCGCACTGAGTGTTTCGTCCGAGCCCCTCACGTCAGGAACACCCCATGAAGTCCTCACCAGCATCGCGCCTCTCGCCGGAGCGTCGGCCCGCACCGCAGGAGCACACCAAAGGTGTCACGAGGCGGGCGCTGATGTACGGAGCTTCGGCCCTGGCGGCGTGGCCCTGGCTGGCGGGGCCTGCACCAGCCAGGGCCCAGGCGGACAACCCACGCCTGACCCTGGGCGTGCTCCCCAATGTGAGCGCGCGCCTGATCCTGAATGCCTACCAGCCAATGCGCGAGCATATCGAGCGCGCGTTGCAGCGCCCGGTTGAGGTCGTCACGGCGCCGGACTTCCGCACCTTCAGCCAGCGCACCCTCGAGGGCGCCTACGACATCGTGGTCATCGCCCCAAACCTCGGCCGGGTGGCGCAGCTCGACGCGAACTGGGAGCCCCTGGCGATCTACGAGCCGCGCATCCCGGCCGTGGCCGTCGCCCTGAAGGACAACCGCGACGACAGCCCGGCGCAACTGCGCGGCAAGGCACTGGCGCTGGCAAACCCGCAGTCGCTCGTCGCCCTTGTCGGTCTGGAATGGCTGCGCACCCAAGGGCTGCAGGCCGGTCGGGATTTCCGCACCGTGCTCGCCGCCAACGACGACAGCCTGGGCGCGGTTCTGCGCAGCGGCGAGTCCCCGCTGGCCATGATGAGCCTGGGAGAGTTCAACGCCAAGCCGACGGCCCTGCGCGAGAGCCTGCGCGTGGTCTCGGTCATCGCTCGGGTGCCCGGTTTCCTCGTCATGGGGAATCCGCGCCTGCCGCCCGAGTTGCGCCAGCACGTGCGCAGCCTGATGCTCGGATTCCCGGCCACCGAGGACGGCCGACGCTTCTTCTCGCTCGCGGGGTTCGCGAACATCCGCGCAGTCGAGGAGGCCGACCTTCGTTTCCTGGACCCCTACAACGACACGACCCGGCAGTCCCTCGGGCTCAAGCCCTGAAACGCACAGAACCCGCGTGGCCAAGACACCGGCATGCCAAGCACCAGGAAAGCCGTGATGCGCCCCGGGTTGGGCACCGGCACGCGTTCCTCCTTCGTCGCAGGCTGGATCTCCGGGCGGCGCTGGTGGCCTGCCAGCTTGCGGGGCCGGCTGCTCGCCGGCGGGATCGCCCTGCAGGCGGCCGTGCTGGTGGCCGCGGCGGCAGCCGTTGCGTGGCTCGTGGGCAGTCACCTCGAGCGCCAGCTCGAGGCGCGTCTCGCACAGATGAAGCCACTGCTGAACGCAGCGCTGTCGGCACCGATGGCCCAGCGCGACTACGCGACCGTGGAATTCATCCTGGCCGAGCTGAGCAGCGCAAAGGACCTCTCGTTCCTATGTGTCCTCGACACCAACGGACGGGTGATCGCCGAGGTGCATGCCGCTCCCCCACCCGGAAACGGACCGGGTACGTACGCGGGTACGTACGTCGACAAGAGCATCCTCGGCGGCATCCGCGCCGTGGCGCCGCTCGCCATGGCCGGCCAGCCCCTCGGCCGCGTGGAGTTCGCCCTAGCGCGCGACGAGATCGACGCCACACGCGTGGCCATCGTGCGTGACGTGCTTGGCATCAGCGCGGGGGCTCTGGCCATTTTCGGCCTCCTGCTGGCAGGCATCGGCTACGCCATGACACGGCCGTTGCAGGCCCTGGTGGTGGCCGCGCGCGACCTGCGCGCCGGGAATCACGACATCGAGTTCGACACCACGCGCGGCGACGAGATCGGCGTGCTGGCCAAGGCGCTCGACAAGCTCAGCGCTGAAGTCCGGCGCAAGGTGGCCGAGCTGACCCGTAGCGAATCACGCCAGCGCCGACTCTTCCTTGACGCAGTCGAATCCCAGCGTCGGACGCAGCAGGCCCTGCAGGCCGAGGAGACCGCGAACCGCGCGAAATCGGACTTCCTCGCCAACATCAGTCACGAGATCCGCACGCCGCTGAACGCAATCGTTGGCCAAACCGAATTGCTGCTGCGCACGTCGCTGACGCCGCAGCAGCAGGAGCAAGTGCGCGCCGTGCAAGCTGCCGGAGGACGGCTGCTGTCGGTGGTCAACGACGTGCTCGACTTCGCCAAGATCGAGGCCGGGCGCATGGAGACACGCGCCGAGCCGCTGGACCTGCTTGACACCGTCGAGCAGGTGGTGGCCCTCTACCAGGCGCCGCTGAGAGAGCGCGGTATCGGTCTGAGCCTCGCGGTCGGTCCCGGGGTGCCGCGCCACATCCGCGCTGACGGCCAGCGGCTGCAGCAGGTGCTCTCCAACTTACTGGGCAACGCCGCGAAGTTCACGCAGGAAGGAAGCATCCAACTTCGCTTGAACAATACCCCGGCAGCCAGCGGTGTGCCCCGGCTCGTCCTGGAGGTACGCGACACCGGGATCGGCATTGCCTCGGACCAGCTCGAGCGCATCTTCGAGCCCTTCACGCAGGCCGACGGCTCCGTCACCCGACGCTTCGGTGGCACCGGCCTGGGTCTGACGATCTCACGCCATTTGGCCGGTCTGATGGGTGGCAGCCTGACGGCTTCCAGCGAACCCGGCAGCGGCTCCACCTTCCTTTTCGTCCTGCCCTACGACGCTGTCGATCCCGCCGTAACCGGCGGCCCGCTCGGCGGAGCACACACCACCGACCGGGCACCGGCGCTGCAAGAAGTCGCGCATATCCCGGTCGAGACGAGCCAACTGCAGGGAAGGGACGAGAGCGCCGCGACGGCACCGCCCGCCCCCATGCCACAGCGGGCGCAGGCACTGGTCGAGGAGTTGGCGCACGGGCTGCGCCTGAACCTGATGTCGGCTCGGCGAGTGGCCGAGCAACTCGAGGCGCTGCTCGCCGGCACCCCCCATGCAGCCGGCTTCGCACCGGTCGCTGCGAAGGCGCGCCGCCTGCGCTTCCGAGACGCGCTCGAAGCGCTCGAGGCGCTGCCAGCCCTACTGCCGCCCCAAGTGCAGGCTCCGTCGCCCGCGGAGAAACCATGAGGACCAAGCCCCTCGTCCTCGTCGTCGATGACGTGCTGGAAAACGTCGATGTCCTCGGCGAGGCCCTCGCGGAGATCGGAGAAATCCAGTTCGCGACCTCCGGACAGGAAGGCCTGGCGCTGGCCCGGCAAGGCCAGCCGGACCTGATCCTCCTCGACGTCATGATGCCCGACATGGACGGCCTGCAGGTTCTCGGCGCCCTGCGCGAGGACCCAACGATGCGCGCGGTCCCGGTGCTCTTTGTCACCGCGCGCACGGACGCGGCCAGCGAATCAGCAGCACTGGCAGCAGGGGCCGTGGATTTCATCCACAAGCCGATCCGCATCGACGTCGTGCTCGCGCGCGTCAGGCTCCACCTGGAACTGCAGCGCCGCGCGGACGAGCTCGGCGCCGTCAACACCCGCCTGGAGCACCAGGTTGCCGAGCGCACCGCGGCTTTGCTGGACGCGCTGCAGCGAGCCGAGGGCAGCGCGCGCTCGCGCAGCGACTTCCTGGCACGGATGAGCCATGAGCTGCGCACGCCTCTGCATGCCATCATCGGCCTGGCCGAGCTCGGTACCCGCAGCACCCCGGCGCAGCCTTCAGAGCCGCTGTACGAGCGTATCCTGGCAGCTGGCCGCCATTTGCTGGGCGTCGTCGACGACGTGCTCGACTTCTCGCGCCTCGAGGCCGGCCGGCTCTGCGTCGAGACCCGGGGCTTCGACCTTCCGGGCGTCGTCGAGCGCGCGCTCCAGCTCGTCGAGCATGAGGCTGCGCGCAAGGGGCTGCGCCTGGAAGTCTTCTGGCCCGAGCCCGGCGCAGGCGCGGCGACCGCGCACTCCACCGTGGTCGGCGATTCCCGGCGACTGCAGCAGATCCTGGTCAACCTGCTCGGCAACGCGGTGAAATTCACGGACCGGGGACAGGTCACCCTGCGCGTCGCGCGCGAAGGTGCGCGCCACGTCTTCGACGTCGAGGACACGGGCATCGGCATGGACCCCGGGATGCTCGGCCGCCTGTTCCAACCCTTCGAGCAGGCCGACAGTTCGACCACCCGGCGCTTCGGCGGCACCGGCCTGGGGCTGGTGATCTCGCGCCATTTGGCTCGCGAGATGGGTGGCGACATCGAGGTCGTCAGCAAGCCAGGCCAGGGCAGCAGCTTCCGCCTGCTGTTGACGCTGCCGCCGGGCGAGCCATCCACCCAGGGCGGGCCCACGCCGGCCCCGCAGGAGCAGCGCCTGCGCGGACGACACCTGCTGGTCGCCGAGGACATCGAGGTCAACCGCTACCTCCTGGAGCGCGTGCTCGCGCTCGAGGGCGCCCGCGTCACACAAGTCAACGACGGGCTGCAAGCGGTGCAGGTGGTCCTGTCCACACTGGACGCGCAGCGCCAGGGCACTTCCGAGGCCGGCTTCGACGCGGTGCTGATGGACCTGCAGATGCCGTTGATGGACGGCTACGAGGCGGCTGCGCGGTTGCGCGAGATCGCGCCCGGCTTGCCAGTCATCGGCCTGACGGCGCACGCCCTGTCCGAAGACCGGGCGCGCTGCCTGGCCGCCGGCATGGTGGCGCACCTCGCGAAACCGGTGGCGGTCGAATTGCTGGTCGCTACCCTACTGCAAGCCTGCGGGCACAGCGCGTCCAGCGCGGGGGCGGCAGGGAAGGATGCGGCAGCGCTGGGCAAAGCCTCCTGGACTTCGGTCGAAGCCACAGGGTCTTCGAGCACCACCACCACGGCGTCCAGCCAGGCTGCAGGCCAGTCTGCCGAAAAAACGGCACCCACCATCGACTGGAACGCGATGGTGCGCCAACTCGGCGCGTCAGAGGACTTTCTGCGCAGGCTCGCGCGCACCCTCGTGTCGAGCCTCGGACCTAGGGCCGCAGCCCTGCGAGATGCGGCCACCGCGGGCGACCTTCCGGCACTAGCGCGCGAAGCACACACCGTCAAAGGGGTAGCCGCCAACGTGGCCGCAAGCAGGGCGCAGGCGCTCGCCGCGGCAGTGGAGCAGGCAGCGCGCGTCGGCCGGGTCGAGGCTCTGGCCGACGCGCACGCACTGGCCGACGAGGTCGAGCGCATGCTGGAGGCGGCACGGAAAAGAACCTGATGCGGCAAATCGTCGATCCGCAGCCTCGATCTGAAGCGCGGATTGCAGTACCGGACCGGATAGTCGAATGCGCCGGGCCGGGCCCGTCGGCTGGTGTTGTTAGGCCTGATTGATCGACGGCTGCTGCGCCTGTACTCGCTCCTGCTGAACCTACGCCCGCGTCGGCGTCGGCTCGTCCACAGTCCTCTCCACGAACCACTGCGGCAGCCTCTGGCGCTGCAGAACCACGCCGCCTTCCACTGCCAGAGCCCCCTCGACAAACCAGCGCACGGCACGCGGATAGATCTGGTGCTCGGTGGCCAGCACGCGCGCGGCCAGCGTGTCTTCGGTGTCGTCGGGATGCACCGGCACCGCCGACTGGATGACGATCGGGCCGTGGTCCAGCGCCTCGGTCACGAAGTGCACGGTGGCGCCGGCCACCTTGCAGCCGGCCTCGAGCGCGCGCTGATGCGTGTGCAGGCCCGGGAAGGACGGCAGTAGCGAAGGGTGGATGTTCAGCAGCCGGCCGGACCAGGCGCGCACGAAAGCCGGCCCGAGCACCCGCATGAAGCCGGCCAGGACGACGAGGTCGGGCGCGTGCCGGGCGACGGCGTCGTGCAGCGCGAGGTCGAAGGCCTCGCGCGTAGCATGGGTCCGGTGGTCGACGACAGCGGTCTCGATGCCGTGTGCGCGCGCGAAAGCGAGCCCGGCGGCGTCGGGCCGGTTGCTGAGCACCGCGACGATCTGCGCCGGCCACGACTCGGCCATACGGCGGCGCACCAGCGCTTCCATGTTCGACCCACGGCCCGAGATCAGGACGACGATGCGCTTCATGCGGCGCGGAGTGTAGGCGCGCCGCGCTCCGCGGCCGGACCTCGCCGGGGCGTCTGCGAGAATCCGGGTTTCCTCTAGCACCGAGCACCATGCGCACCCGCGTCCTCTCCGGCATGCGCCCCACCGGCGCCCTGCACCTCGGCCACTACCACGGCGCCCTGAAGAACTGGGTGCGGCTGCAGGACGAGCACGACTGTCACTACTTCGTAGCCGACTGGCACGCCCTGACCACGCACTACGAGAGCCGCGAGGTGATCGAGCGCAACGTCTTCGAGATGGTGATCGACTGGGTGGCCGCGGGCCTGGACCCGCAGCGCTCGACGATCTTCCTGCAGAGCCGCCTGCCCGAGCACGCCGAGCTGTTCACGCTGCTGGCCATGGGCACGCCTCTGGGCTGGCTCGAACGCGTACCAACCTACAAGGACCAGATCGAGAAGCTGAAGGACAAGGACCTGGCCACCTACGGTTTCCTCGGCTACCCGCTGCTGCAGGCGGCCGACATCCTGATCTACAAGGCCGCCTACGTGCCCGTGGGCGAAGACCAATCCTCGCACGTCGAGCTCACGCGCGAGGTCGCGCGCCGCTTCAACCACCTCTACGGCCGCCACCCCGACTTCGAGGCCCTGGCCGCCGCGTCGCTGGCCAAGCTCGGCAAGGACGACGCGCGCTACTTCGAGAAACAGCGCAAGGCCTACGGCGAGACCGGCGCCGCCGACGCGCTGGCCAAGGGCGACGGGGTGCTGCGCAAGGCGGCGGTCGCCGTCTCGGGCTGGACGCCGGCCGACACCGAGCTGCTAGGCGGCCACCTGCGCGGCACGGGCAAGACCATCCTCGTCGAGCCGCAGGCGCTGCACACCGAGGTGGCCAAGCTGCCCGGCCTGGACGGCGGCAAGATGAGCAAGAGCTACGGCAACACGATCGCGATGCGCGAGGAGCCGGCGCAGGTCGAGACCAAGATCCGGCGCATGCCCACCGACCCGCAGCGCGTGCGCCGCACCGACCCGGGCGAGCCGACGCGCTGCCCCGTCTGGCAGTTCCACCAGGTCTACAGCGGCGAGGCGACGCGCGCCCAGGTGGCCACCGGCTGCCGCAGCGCGGGCATCGGCTGCCTGGAGTGCAAGCAGCCCGTGATCGACGCCATCCTGCGCGAGCAGCAGCCCTGGCGCGAGCGTGCGGCCGAACTTATGGCCGACCGCGCGCGCGTGCGCCGCATCGTCGACGAGGGCACCGAGTGCGCCCGTGTCGTCGCCCGACAGACCATGGCCGAGGTGCGCGAAGCCATGGGCCTGGACTATTGAGCTGAACGCGGCCGAACCGCCACCACCCCTTGCCCGAGCTGCCGAGCATCGCGCCAGACGCGCGCCGCGCCGCGCCGCTGCTGCAGGCCCGTGGCCTGGCCGGGCGCCGCGGCGAGCGCCTGCTCTTCGAGGGCCTGGACCTGACGCTGCGGCCGGGCGAGGTGGTCTGGCTGCGCGGCCGCAACGGGCGAGGCAAGACCACCCTGCTGCGCCTGCTCGCCGGCCTGTCGGCGCCGGCGGCCGGGCAGGTGGAGGTCGAGGGACGGCCGCTGGCACGCGCCGGCAGCGAAGGGCTGAGGCCCATGCTCTACATCGCCCACGCCAACGCGCTGAAGGACGATCTCACCGCGGCGGAGGCCCTGCGCTTCCTTGCGCGCCTTTCCGGCCAGGCCCCGGACGAGGGCCAGATCGCACAGGCCCTGGGGCGCCTAGGTGTGGGTTCGCGCGCCGCGGCTCCGGTGCGCACGCTCAGCCAGGGTCAGCGACGCCGCGTGGCTCTGGCCCGGCTCGCCCTGCCGGGCGCCGCCCCGCTTTGGCTGCTGGACGAGCCCTTCGACGCGCTCGACGACCGCGGCATCGGCGTACTGAACACGCTGCTGTTCGAACACACCCGCCGCAGGGGCGCCGTACTGTTGACCAGCCACCAGGCGCTGACGCTGGCCGACCCGGCGCCACGCGAACTGCGACTGGAAGCGCCTGCGGCGGCGCAAGGGGACGGACGGTGAACTCCGTCTTCGCCGCCGTGCTCGCGCGCGACCTGCGGCTGGCTGCGCGGCGGCGCATCGAGTCGCTGCTGCCGGTGGCCTTCTTCCTCGTCGCGGTCAGCCTGTTCCCGCTGGGTGTCGGGCCCGAGCCGCAGACGCTGCGCCAGATCGCCCCGGGCATCGTGTGGGTCTGCTCGCTGCTGGCGGCGATGCTGTCGGTGAACACCCTGTATGCGGGCGACCTGGCCGACGGCTCGCTCGAGCAGATGCTGCTCGCGCCAGGTTCGGTGCTGCAACTCGTCTGGGCCAAGGCGGCCGCGCACTGGCTGGTCTCGGGCCTGCCGCTGATCGTGGCCGCCCCCGTCATCGGCCTGATGTTCGGCCTGCCGGCGCAGGCGCTGGCGACGCTGGTGGTGGGTCTGCTGCTGGGCACCCCCATCCTGAGCCTGCTAGGCAGCCTCGGCGCGGCCTTGACACTGGGCCTGCGCAGCGGCGGCATGCTGCTGATCCTGATCGTGCTGCCCTTGGCGACGCCGACGCTGATCTTCGGAGCCGGCGCCGTGGACGCGGTCGGATCAGGGCTATCGGCCTCCGGGCATCATTCGTTGTTGGGCGCCTTGCTCATCGCCTCGGCGCTCGTTGTGCCCTGGGCCACCGCGGCTGCGCTGAGAATATCGACCGAATGACCGCCGACCCCCGAAGCGCACCCACGCGATGCCCTTGACGCTCTACACCTTTTCGTCGCCGCCGCGCTTCTATGCGCTCACCGGTGTGCTGGTGCCGGTGTGCTGGGCCCTGTGCGTGGCGCTGACGGCCGCCGGCCTGTGGATGGGTTTGTTCGTCGCGCCCACCGACGCCACCCAGGGCGAGGTCTACCGCATCATCTTCATCCACGTGCCCGCGGCCTGGATGTCGATGCTGCTGTACCTGGTGATGGCCTTCTGGGCGGGCATCGGCTGGGCCTTCAATGCGCGCCTGGCGTCGATGGTGGCGCGTGCCATCGCGCCCACGGGCGCGATGTTCACCTTCCTGGCGCTGTGGACAGGGGCGCTGTGGGGCCGCCCGACCTGGGGCACGTACTGGGTCTGGGACGCGCGCCTGACCTCGGAGCTGATCCTGCTGTTCCTCTACCTCGGCTACATCGCGCTGACCGAGGCCATCGACGACGTGCGCCGTGCCGACCAGGCCGGGGCCCTGCTGGCCATCGTCGGCTCTGTCAACATCCCGATCATCTATTTCTCGGTCAAGTGGTGGAACACGCTGCACCAGGGAGCCACGGTCAGCCTGACCGCCGCGCCAAAGATGGCCGACACCATGCTCACCGCGATGCTGCTGATGACCTTCGCCTGCTGGGCCTACGCCTTCGCGGTCGTCTTCACGCGCACCCGCGCGCTGATCCTGGAGCGTGAGTGCGGCGCCGCCTGGGTGCGCGAACTCGCCCCCGGAGGCGCACGATGACCTGGGAGAGTCCGGCCGCGTTCTTCGCCATGGGTGGCGACGGCTTCTTCGTCTGGGGCTCGTATGCGGTGTGCCTGCTGTGCATGCTGGTGGAGCCCTGGCTGGCCGCCCGGCGCCGACGCCGAGCCTTGACCGAGGCCGGGCAGGACAGTGGGAACCGCCACCCGGCCGACGGGGTCGAAGACGACGAGGAGGATCCGCGAACATGAAACCTCGCCACAAGCGACTGGCTCTGGTGGGCATCGGGCTGGCCGGCAGTGCCGCCATCGTCGCGCTGGTGCTCAACGCCTTCGAGAGCAACCTGGTGTTCTTCTACTCCCCGACGCAGGTCGCCGCCAACGAGGCGCCTGCACAGCGCGTGTTCCGCATCGGCGGGCTGGTCGAGGAGGGCAGCGTCAAGCGTGACGGCGTGCAGGTCAGCTTCGTCATCACAGACACCGCCAAGACCGTGCCGGTGCGCTACGAAGGGATCCTGCCCGACCTGTTCAAGGAGGGCAAGGGCGTCGTCGCGCAGGGCCAGATGCAGGGCCCGGTCTTCGTCGCGCGCGAGGTGCTGGCCAAGCACGACGAGAACTACATGCCGCCCGAAGCCGCCGAGGCGCTGGAGAAGGCCAAGCGCGGCGACCAGGCCTACGGACAGACCGTGCAAGGAATCAAGCCATGACACCGGAAATCGGTCATTTCGCGCTCTGGCTCGCGCTCGGGCTGGCTCTGGTGCTGGGCGTCGTGCCGCTCGTGGGGGCGCAGCGCGGCCGCCAGGACTGGATGGCGCTGGCGCGGCCGGGCTCGGTGGTGCTGTTCGCGCTGGTCGCGCTGTCCTATGCCTGCCTGACCGCCGCCTTCGCCAGCAACGATTTCTCGGTGCTCTACGTGTCCCAGCACTCGAACACGGCCTTGCCGATGTTCTACAAGATCGCGGGCGTGTGGGGCGGGCACGAGGGCTCGCTGCTGCTGTGGATCCTGATGCTGGTGCTGTGGCAGGTGGCCGTGGCCCTGTTCAGCCGCCACCTGCCGCTGGCGGTGCTGGCGCGCATCGTCTCCGTGATGGCGCTGGTCAGTGTGGGTTTCCTGCTGTTCACGCTGCTGACCTCGAACCCCTTCGAGCGCCTGTTCCCGGCCGCGCCCGACGGTCGCGACCTGAACCCGCTGCTGCAGGACCCGGGCATGATCATCCACCCCCCCATGCTCTACATGGGTTACGTGGGCTTCTCGGTGGCCTTCGCCTTTGCGGTGGCAGCATTGATCGGCGGCCAGCTCGACGCCCAGTGGGCGCGCTGGACCCGGCCCTGGACGACGCTGGCGTGGATCTTCCTGACGCTGGGCATCGCGATCGGCAGCTGGTGGGCCTACTACGAGCTCGGCTGGGGCGGCTGGTGGTTCTGGGACCCGGTCGAGAACGCCTCCTTCATGCCCTGGCTCGTCGGCACGGCGCTGATCCACTCGCTGGCGGTGACCGAGAAACGCGGAAGCTTCAAGAACTGGACCGTGCTGCTGGCCATCCTGGCCTTCTCGCTGTCGCTGCTGGGCACCTTCCTCGTGCGCTCGGGCGTGCTGTCGTCGGTGCATGCCTTCGCCACCGACCCGACACGCGGCCTGTTCATCCTGGGCTTCCTGGTCGTCGTGGTGGGCAGCACGCTCGCGCTGTACGCCTGGCGGGCGCCGAAGGTCGGCCTGGGCGCGCGCTTCGCGTTGCTGTCGCGCGAGACCATGCTGCTGGGCAACAACGTGCTGCTGCTGGTGGCCTGCGCCGCGGTGCTGCTGGGCACGCTGTACCCGCTGGTGCTGGACGCGCTGGGGCTGGGCAAGATCTCGGTGGGGCCGCCCTACTTCGACGCCGTCTTCGCCCCCCTGATGGCGCCCGTCATCTTCCTGATGGGCATAGGTCCGATCGCGCGCTGGAAGCAGGCCGATCTGCCCGACATCGCGCGCCGGCTGCGCTGGGCCGCCGCCGTGACCGTCATCGCAACGGCCTTCAGCGTCTGGCTGGCCGAGCACATCAGCTTCATGTCGCTGCTGGGCCTGCTGCTGGCGTGGTGGATCGTGACCTCCGTCGCCACCGACCTGTGGGAGCGCATCGCGCCGCGCGGCGGCGGCCTGGGCGCCCTGCTTGCGCGCACGCGCCAGCTGCCGCGCGCCAGCGTAGGCATGATGGTGGCCCACCTGGGCGTGGCAGCCTTCGTCTTCGGCGTGACCATCGTCAAGACCCACGAGGTCGAACGCGACGTGCGCATGAAGCCCGGCGATTCCGCCAGCATTGGCAACCTGCGCTTCACGCTGAAGGAGTTCCGGGAGGTGAAGGGGCCGAACTACCAGGGGATCCAGGGGCTGGTCGAGGTGACCGACACCCGACGCGGCGACCGCCTGGTCGCCTCGATGCGGCCGGAGAAGCGCGTCTATCGCGTGCAGCAGATGCCGATGACCGAGGCGGCCATCCGCACCGGCCTCGTCAAGGACCTGTACGTCTCGCTGGGCGAGCCGGTGGAGGGCGGAGCCTGGATCGTCCGCCTGTACGTCAAACCCTTCGTCGATTGGATCTGGGGCGGCTGCGTGCTGATGGCGCTGGGCGGCCTGCTGGCCGCGACAGACCGCCGCTACCGCGCGCGCCGCACGGCTGACCAGGCCCTGCCCGGCAGCGCCGCGGCAGCGGCCTGAGCGGCGCCACCGCCATCCACCCCGAGGACAGCCCGCGTGAAGAGCCTGCGCTTCCTGATCCCGATCGCGCTCTTCGGGGTGCTCGTCTGGTTCCTCTTCCGCGGCTTGAGCCTGAACCCGCGCGAGGTGCCCTCACCGCTGATCGGCAAGCCCGCGCCGGCCTTCACGCTGCCGCGTCTGGACGACCCGCAGAAGACGATGCAGCGCGAAGACTTCGCCGGCAAGCCCTGGGTGATGAACGTCTGGGCCTCGTGGTGCGCGCCCTGCCGCGAGGAGCACCCGCTGGTGATCGACCTCGCGCGCCGCGTCAAGGTGCCGGTGGTCGGCCTCAACTACAAGGACCGCCCCGGCGACGCGCGCAACTGGCTCGAGCGCCTGGGCAACCCCTACGCGGCCACGCTGATCGACTTCGACGGCAAGGTGGGTATCGACTTCGGCGTCTACGGCGTGCCCGAGACCTTCGTCATCGACGCCCAGGGCATCGTGCGCTACAAGCACGTCGGCCCGCTGACGCCGCAGGTGCTGCGCGAGAAGATCGAGCCGCTGCTGAAGCAACTTGGGGCCTTGGGATGACGCGAATGGGAGCCCCCATGCTGCTGCGCGCCACCCTGACCGCCCTGATCCTGCTGTGGGCGGGCGCCGTGCTGGCGCAAGGGCCGGTCGCTCCTGCAGCGCCCGCAGTTGCCGCGGCGGCCGTCGACCCGGAACTCGAGGCCCGCGTGCTCAAGATCTCCGCCGGCCTGCGCTGCCTGGTGTGCCAGAACCAGACGATTGCCGACTCCAACGCCGACCTGGCCGTCGACCTGCGCAACCAGGTGCGCGAGATGCTCGTGCGCGGCCAGTCACCGCAGCAGATCAACGACTACATGACCGCGCGCTACGGCGACTTCGTGCTCTACAAGCCGCCGGTGAGGAGCTCGACCGCGCTTCTGTGGTACGGGCCGGCGGTGCTGCTCGTGCTGGCGGTGCTGATCCTCGTGTGGATCATCCGCCGGCGCACGAAGCTGCCGGCGGATCGATTCGAGCCCGACCCCGACGGGAATTGACCGTGCCGTACTCCCTGCCCGGGCAGGGAGCACGCCAGGACGGCTTCAGTCCGCCTTCGCCCCGCTGTCGCGCACCACCTTGCCCAGGCGCGGCACGTCGGCGCGGACGACGGCGCCCAGTTCGGCTGGCGACATGCCCGACAGGTCCAGCCCCAGGTCCCCCAGGCGCTTGGCCACATCGGGCATCTTCAGGATGCGGCCGATCTCGGTGTAGAGCCGCTCGACGACGGCCGGCGGCGTGCCCGCGGGCGCGAACACCGCCTGCCACGAGCTCAGCTCATAGCCGGTGAGCCCGGACTCGGCCATGGTGGGCACGTCGGGGGCGACGCCGGAACGACGCGCCGTGGTCACGGCGAGTGCGCGCAGCTTGCCGGTCTTCATGTGCGGGATGCCGGTGGCGATGTTGTCGAAGGCCACGGGCAGCGTGCCGCCCAGCAGCTCGGGCACCATCTGGCCGCTGCCGCGGTAGGGCACGTGCTGCATCTGCACCCCGGCCATGGCCTTGAACAGCTCGCCCGAGATGTGCTGCGAGGTACCGTTGCCAGCCGAGCCGTAGACATACTTTCCCGGGCTGGCCTTCAGCAGCGCGATGAACTCGCGCAGGTTGGTCGCCGGCACGCTCGGGTGCACGAGCAGCACGTTGGGCTGGGTCGCGTACATCGTGATCGGCGCGAAGCTCGTCACCGGGTCGTAGGGCAGCTTGTCGTAGAGCGTGGCGTTGATCGCGTGCGAGCTGATCGTGCCCCCGCCGATGGTGTGGCCGTCGGGCGCGGCGCGTGCCAGCTCGGCGGCGCCGACCGAGCCGCCCTGGCCCGGCTTGTTCTCGATCACGATGGTCTGGCCCAGGATGGGGCCCAGCTTCTCGCCGACGACGCGGGCCAGGATGTCGGTGGTGCCGCCGGGCGCGAAGGGCACGATGTAGCGGATGGGCCGGCTCGGCCAAGCCGGCTGCGCGAGGGCTGGAAGCGCGATGCCGGCGGTCGAGGTGCCGAGCGCCTGCAGGACGGTGCGACGGCGCAGGATGCGGGTGTTCATGGTGTCTCCCCCAGGACGATTGGATGACGTACCAGTCTAGGATCGGGGCCTGGCTGATCGCCACCCTGGCAAACCCGCAGCGGCCGCCGCGCCCTGCGCTCCAACCCACCCAGAAGAACACCCTCCATGGCCCTGATCCATTCGATACCCCTGGACCGACTCACCGCCGCCATCCACCTCGTCGTTCGCGGCTTCGGGAGCAGCGAGGACGAAGTCCGCCTCGTCGCCGGCAACCTGATCGAAGCCAACCTCACCGGCCACGACTCGCACGGCATCGGCATGCTGCCGCGCTACGCCGAGGCCTACCTCGAAGGTGGCCTCTTCCCCAACCAGCATGTCAGCACGGTGGTCGACACCGGCGCGCTGCTGCGCCTGGACGGGCAGGCCGGCTTCGGCCAGGTCGTGGGCCGCGAGGCCATGGCCATGGGCATCGAGCGCGCGCGCCGCCACGGCAGTTGCATCGTCGCGCTCGGCAATGCGCACCACATCGGCCGCATCGGCGCCTGGGCCGAGCAGGCCACGGCCGCCGGACTCGTCTCCATCCATCTCGTCAACGTGGTCGCGCGCAACGTGGTCGCGCCCTTCGGCGGCGGCGACGCGCGCTTCGGCACCAACCCGGTGTGCATCGGCGTGCCCGTGGCCGGGCGGGAGCCGGTCATCCTGGACTTCGCCACCAGCATGATCGCCCAGGGCAAGACGCGCGTCGCCCACAACAAGGGCGAGCCCGTGGCACAGGGCTGCCTGATCGACGACCAGGGCCGCGACACGCAGGACCCGCGCTACAGCGTGATCCCGCCCTGGGGCGCGCTGCTGACCTTCGGCGCGCACAAGGGCTACGGCCTGGCGGTGATGTGCGAGCTGCTCGGCGGCGCGCTCGCCGCCGGCATGACGCAGCGCGACGCCGACGCGAGCCGCCGGCGCGTGCTCAACGGCATGCTCTGCGTGCTGCTGGACCCGGCCGCGCTGGGCAGTACCGAGGCCTTCGAACGCGAGGCTGCCGCCTTCGTCGACTGGGTCAAGGCCTCGCCGCCGCGCGCGGGCGTCGATCAGGTGCTCGTGGCCGGCGAGCCCGAGCGCGCCGCGCGCGCGCAGCGCAGCGCGCACGGCGTGCCCGTGGACGAGACGACCTGGCAGGAGATCCTCGACGCCGCGCGCAAGCTCGGCGTCGACCCGCAGGCGGTGCGGCAGGCCGCCGGGCTGGGCTGACGACTCCGCCGAAGTCAGCACGATGCGCGCGCTCGGATTCGAAACCCTTCGGCCGGTCTTCGTGGCGGGGGGTCTCCTGGCGTGCGCCCTGCTCGCCGCGCCCGCCTGGGCGGCCCGCATCAGCGGCGTCAGCCTACAGGGTGAGGTGGGCCAGCCCGCACAGTTGCGCGTGGCTTTCGACACCCCCGTCGCCCGCCTGGGCGCAGCCGGCGCTGCTGCGCCCGTGACTCTGGACTGCGCCGGCGGCACCTTGCGCGGCGACGGCCGCTGGGCCGACGAGCGCACCTGGATCGTCGACTTCCGCGAGCCGCCGCCCCCGGGCCTGCGCTGCAGCGTGCGCGCCGTCGAAGGCTGGCAGGGCCTGGACGGGCCGCTGCAAGGCCGGCGCGTCTTCGCCTTCTCCACCGGCGGGCCAGCCGTTGCGCAGGTGCAGCCCTGGCCCGGGGGATCGATCGAGGAAACCCAACACTTCGTGCTCCAGCTCAACACGCCCGTGCCCGAGGCTCAGGCGCTGGCGCGCGCGCACTGCGAGGCCGACGGCCTGGGAGAGCACCTGCCCGTGCGCGTGGTGGGCGGCGCCGCGCGTGAGGCGCTGCTGCGCGCCCAGCGCCTGCAGCGCGAGGCCGCACGCACCATCGTCCTGGCCTGCGCCCGCCCCTTGGCGCCCGAGGCCCGGCTGCGCCTGGTCTGGAACAGCGCGCCCGAGCTGGGCGGCAGCCCCGCCGGCAGCGTGGCACCTGCCACGCTGCAGCGCTTCGACTACCGCGTCCGCCCCGCCTTCACCGCCGAGTTCAGCTGCGAGCGCGAACGGGCGCAGGCCCCGTGCATGCCTCTGCGACCGCTGGCGGTGCAGTTCTCGGCCCCGGTGCCACGCGCGCAGGCCGCTGCGGTACGGCTGGAGATGCTGGGCCCGGTCACCCAGGGCACGGCAGCTGCGGGCGTAGCCCCGGGCCCGGCCGCCAACGGCAAGTCCTCTGCCGCCGCCCTCGCCCCTGTCTTCGACAAGGACGACCGCTCCAGCGAGGTGGAGCAACTGCGCTTTGCCGCCCCGCTGCCCGAGCAGACGCGCTACCGACTCGTGCTCCCGCCGGACCTGCGCGACGCCAGCGGCCGCCCGCTGGCGAACGCGCGCAGCTTCCCGCTCGAGGTGGCCACCGCGCAGGCGCCGCCGCTGGCGAAGTTCGCCGCCGCGCCCTTCGGCGTGGTCGAGTGGGGGCCGCAGGCGGCCGTGCCGGTGACGCTGCGGCGCGTCCAGGCCGACCTCGGCCCCGGTGCGGCCGGTGGCCAGGTGCGCATCCGCCGCGTCGAGGGCGAGGCCGAGGTGCTGCGCTGGTTTCACCGCCTGCAGCGACACCACGAGACCCAGCTCAGCGCGCGCGACCTCGGCCGCCCCGAGGCCGAGTGGCACCTCTGGCAGGAGAACACCGACGCCCGCGGCCGCAAGCAGCGTCAGCGCGTCGAGCGCATGATCGCCACGCGCGAGGTCTCGCTGCTGGCCACAGAAGCGCAGGCGCGGCGCCTGGCCCTGCCGCCTCCCGCAGCCGGCGACGCGCGCGCCGCCGAGGTCGTGGGCATCCCGATCACCGAGCCCGGCTACCACGTGATCGAGATCGAGTCGCGCCGGCTCGGGCAGGCGCTGCTGGCGCAGGCCGCGCCGATGTACGTGCGCACCGGCGTGCTCGTCACCAACCTGGGCGTGCACTTCAAGCACGGACGCGACGGCAGCGCCGTCTGGGTGACGACACTGGACCGCGCCCGGCCCGTGGCTGGCGCCGAGGTCGCCGTGCACGACTGCGCCGGCACCCGCTTGTGGCAGGGCCGCACCGACGCCCAGGGCCTGGCGCGCGTCGAAGGCGCCCTTTCCGCGCGTACGCCCACCTGCGGCGGCGAGGACGGCGTCTTCGTCACGGCGCGCCAACGCGACGCCCAGGGCCGCGTCGACATGGCCTTCGTCTTCAGCAGCTGGATGCGCGGGATCGAGCCCTGGCGCTTTTCCATGCCGACCAGCCCGCCGGCCTGGGCACCGCCCGAGCCCGATGCGCGCGTGCACACCGTCTTCGACCGCACGCTGCTGCGCGCCGGTGAGACGGTGTCGATGAAGCACTACTTGCGCCTGCAGACGAGCGCCGGCCTGGTGCTGCCCGCGCCGGCTGGCCTGCCCACGCGGCTCAAGCTCGTTCACGTGGGCAGCGGCGACGAGCACGAGCAGGCGCTGGACTGGCCTGAAGCACGCAGCGCGGTGTCGAGCTGGGCCATCCCGGCCGGGGCCCGGCTCGGCGCCTGGCGCGTCGAGCTCGAGCGTCCGGGCGCCGGGCCGAAGGACCCGCCGCGCCGCTGGGCCGGGGGCGAGTTCCGCGTCGAGGAGTTCCGCGTCCCCCTGGTCGACGCCCGCCTCAGCGGCCCGCGCGCGGCCGTCATCGCCCCACGCGAGCTGGCGCTGGACGCCCAGTTACGCCACCTCAACGGCGGCGGCGTTGCACAGGCGCCGCTGCTCGCCACCGCGCTGCTGCGCCCGCGCCTGCTGCGCTTTGCCGGTCACGAAGACTTCTCTTTCGAGCCGCCGCGCGAAGCCCGGCCTCCGCGCGACGCTGCGGCCGAGGACGACGAGGACACGCCCGCCGCAGGCCGCCTGGTGGCCGACCGCCTGCGCGCACAGACCAGCCGCGAGGGCGCAGCGCGGATCGTGCTGAAGGACCTGCCGGCGCTGGACGGCCCCGGCGAGATCGTCACCGAGCTCAGTTTCACCGACCCCAACGGCGAGATCCAGACCGTGGCCGCCACCACGCCAGTCTGGCCCGCCGCCGTGGTGGCCGGCATCCAGGCGCAGAAGTGGGTGGCCAGCCGCGGGCGTGCCCGCTTCACGGCGCTGGCGCTCGACACCGAGGGCCGGCCCCTGCCCGGGCAGGCGCTCGAGGTGCGCGGCCTGCTGCGCCAGGACGTCAGCACGCGCAAGCGCCTGGTCGGCGGCTTCTACGCCTGGGAGAACCACGTCGAGCGGCGCGAACTCGGCGTGCTGTGCCGCGGCCGCGCCGACGCCCGCGGCCGCCTGGAGTGCGACGCTGCGCTCGACACCGCCGGCCGGGTGGAGCTGATCGCGATCACGCAGGACAAGTCCGGCCACCGCAGCCAGGCCGCGGCCAGCCTGTGGATCACCGGCACAGGCGAGCTGTGGTTCGCGCAGGACGACGACGACCGCATCGAGTTGCTGCCCGAGAAGAAGCGCTACCAGCCGGGCGAGACCGCGCGGCTGCAGGTGCGCATGCCCTTCCGCCAGGCCACGGCGCTGGTGGCCATCGAGCGCGAGGGCGTGATCCGCACCCAGGTCGTGCGCCTGCGCGGCAGCGAGCCGGTGGTGGAGGTGCACATCGAGCCCGGCTGGGCGCCCAACATCTACGTCAGCGTGCTCGCGGTGCGTGGCCGGCTGCGCGACATGTCCTGGCGCAACGCCTTCGGCTTCGATGCCGACGAGCCGCTGGAGTGGTTGCGCAGCCTCTGGCACGAGCGCCGCGACTACCGCCCACCCACGGCGATGGTGGACCTCGCCAAGCCGGCCTTCAAGCTCGGCGTCGCGGCGCTGGAGGTCGGCACTGCGCCGCACGAACTGCAGGTCAGCGTGCTGCCCGACAAGACGCGCTATGCGGTGCGCGAGACCGCCCGGGTGCGCGTGCGCGTCACCCACGCCGGCCAGCCGGCGCGCGGCGCCGAGGTCGTCTTCGCCGCCGTCGACGAGGGCCTGCTCGCGCTGCGGCCCAACGACTCCTGGAGCCTGCTGCAGGCCATGATGCAGCCGCGCGACTGGGGCGTGGCCACGAGCACGGCGCAGGGCGAGATCATCGGCCGCCGCCACCACGGCCGCAAGGCCGTGCCGGCCGGCGGCGGCGGCGGGCGCAGCGACGCGCGCGAACTCTTCGACACCCTGCTGCTGTGGCAGCCGCGCGTGCGCCTGGACGAGCGCGGCGAGGCCCTGGTTGAGGTGCCCCTGAACGACTCGCTCACCGCCTTCCGCTTGGTGGCTGTGGCCGACGCTGTCGAGCCGCCCGCAGCCGGCCGTGCGCCGGCACCGCAGCGCTTCGGCACCGGCAGCGCGAGCATCCGCGTCGCCCAGGACCTGCAGCTCATCGCCGGCCTGCCCCCCGCGGTGCGCGAGGGCGACCGCTTCGAGGCCCTGCTGACGCTGCGCAACACGACCGACCGGGCAATGACCGTGCGCGCCACGCTCGCCGGCCAGGCGCTGGACGTCGCCGGCCGGGCCCAGGCGCTGCCGGCCCTGGCACCACGCGAGCAGCGCATCGAGCCCGGCACCGCGGCCGAGCTGCGCTGGCCGGTGGAGGTGCCGGCCCGCGCCACACGCCTGGCCTGGGAGGCCACGGCCGAGGAACTGCCCGCCGCCGCACCGGAGCGCCCGGCCGCACGCGCGCCCGTGCCGGCGCGCGACCGACTCAAGGTGGCGCAGGACGTGGGCCCCACCGTGCCGGTGCGTACGCTGCAGGCCACGCTGCGGCAGCTCGACGGCGTGCTCGCCTGGCCGGTGCAGGTGCCGGACGGCGCGCTGCGCACCCAGGGCGTGGCCGACGGCGGCCTGGCGCTGACGCTGCAGCCGCGCCTGGGGCGCGAGCTGCCCGGCCTGCGCCGCTGGTTCGAGACATATCCCTACACCTGCCTCGAGCAGCAGGCCTCGCGCGCCGTGGGGCTGGGTGACGCCAAGCTCTGGACGACGGTGGTGAACCAGCTCCCCGCGCACCTGGACGCCGACGGTCTGGCGGCCTGGTTCCCGCCCCGCCCCGACGAAGCCGCGCGCGGCAGCGACCGCCTCACCGCCTACCTGCTGGCCCTGGCCGACGAGGCCGGCCTGACCTGGCCGCAGGCGCTGCGCGAGCGCATGCTAGAGGGCCTGACCACCTTCGTCGAGGGCCGCATCGAGCGCGATCCCTGGTCGCCCCGGCCCGACCTGGACGCGCGCCGCCTGGCCGCGATCGAGGCCCTGGCCCGCCACGGCCGCGCCCGGCCGCGCATGCTCGACACCCTGGCCACGGTACCGGCGCAATGGACGACGGCCTCGCTGCTGGACGCCTGGTCGCTGCTGAAGCGCCTGCAGGGCGTGCCCGACCGCGAGGCACGCCTTCAAGAGCTGCAGCGCCTGCTGCGCGCCCGCCTGGCCGGCTCGCCGGGCGCGCTGCGGCTGCAGGCTGGCGACGAGGCCTGGTGGTGGCTGATGGACAGCGCCGACGCCAACGCTGCGCGCCTGCTGCTGGCCGCCGCCGACGAGCCCGCCTGGCGCGAGGACGCGCCGCGCCTGCTGGCCGGGCACCTGGAGCGCCAGCAGCGCGGCGCCTGGTCCACGACCACGGCCAATGCCTGGAGCGCGCTCGCGCTGGAACGCTTCAGCGCGCGCTTCGAGGCGGTGGCGGTGCGCGGCCGGACGACCGCGACGCTGGGGCCCGCGGACGCCAGGCCCGCGGCGCAGGGCCCCGGGGCCAGCACGACAGCCGCCCTGGACTGGTCGCGCCAGCCCGACGGCGCCACCATCACCCTGCCCTGGCCGGCCGACGCGGCCACGCTGCGCGTGGCGCACGAGGGCGCGGGGCGCCCCTGGGTGCTGCTGCAGGCGCGCGCGGCCGTGCCCTTGAAGGCGCCGCTGCGGGCCGGCTACGCCGTCACGCGCAGCCTGGTAGCGGTGCAGCGCCAGGACCCGGCGCGCTGGACACGCGGCGACATCGTGCGCGTGCGGCTCGAGATCGACGCCGCGAGCGACCGCAACTGGGTCGTCGTCGACGACCCCATCCCCGCCGGCGCCACGGTGCTCGGCACGGGGCTCGGGCGCGACAGCGCCATCGCCACCCGTGGCGAGCGCCGCGCCGGCAGCGCCTGGCCGGCCTTCGAGGAACGCGCCGCCACGGCCTTCCGCAGCTACTTCGAGTTCATGCCTCGCGGACGGCACGTCGTCGAGTACACGCTGCGCCTGAACCACGCCGGCCGCTTCGGTCTGCCGCCCACGCGTGCGGAGGCCATGTACGCGCCCGAGTCGCACGGCGAGCAGCCCAACGGGGTCTGGGAGGTGGCGCCGTGAGCAGCCCCCCCGGTCCGGGGAGCCTGAAGCCCGGGCTGGCGCCAGCCGCTCACCCCGGCCCGGGCGGCGCCCGGCCCGGCAGGGTCCCAGCCCTCGCACTCACGCTCGCCCTGGCCGCCTGGGCCTGGGCACCGGCCCAGGCCGGCGTGCCGGGCTTCGCCGAGGTGCGCGCCGCGCACCGCCCCTCGGACGTGACCGTGCTCGACCGCCACGGCGTGCCGGTGCAGACGCTGCGCACCGACCTGCGTGTGCGCCGCCTGGCCTGGGTGCCGCTGGAGGCGATGTCGCCGGCACTGCTGCAGGCCGTCGTGCTCAGCGAGGACCGGCGCTTCTGGGAACACAGCGGTGTCGACTGGGGCGCGGCGGCGCGCAGCGCCTTCGCCAACCTGTGGAACACGCGCACGCGCGGCGCCTCGACGCTGACGATGCAGCTCGCCGGCCTGGTCGACGAGGACCTGGCGCGCCCGGCCGGCGGCCGCAGCGTGGTGCAGAAGCTCGGCCAGGTGGTGGTGGCGCGCGAGCTCGAGTCGTCCTGGCGCAAGCACGAGATCCTCGAGGCCTACCTGAACCTGGTGCCGCTGCGCGGCGAGATCGTCGGCATCGACGCGCTGGCGCAGACGCTGTTCGGCAAGCACCCACGCGGCCTGGACGCGCACGAGGCCGCGATCACCGCCGCCCTGGTGCGCGCGCCGCAGACCGACGTGGAGACCGTGGGCCGCCGCGCCTGCGGCGTGCTGGAGCTGATGAAGCGCGACTGCACCGGCGTGCGCGGCCTGGCGGCGCAGGCCCTGGCGCGGCGCGGCGGCATGCCGCTGGGCGAGCAGATCGCGCCGCACTTCGCGCGCCAGGTCGTCGGCCCCGACGCGCCACCCCAGGTGCGCACGACGCTGGATGCCGGCGTGCAGCGCATGGCGGTGCGCCTGCTGCGCGCGCAACTGGCCGAGCTCTCGGGGCGGCACGTCGAGGACGGTGCGGTGGTCGTGCTCGACAGCGCGAGCGGCGAGGTGCGGGCCTGGGTGGGCTCGGTCGGCCCCGGCTCGGCCGCGGCCGAGGTGGACGGTGTGCTCGCGCGCCGCCAGCCCGGCTCCACCATCAAGCCCTTCGTCTACGGCCTGGCCTTCGAGCGCCGCCTGCTCACGCCGGCCAGCCTGCTGGACGACTCGCCCGCCCAGGTGGCCACCAGCACGGGGGTGTACCGGCCGCAGAACTACGACCGCAGCTACAAGGGCTGGGTCAGCGCCCGCACCGCGCTGGGCTCGAGCCTGAACGTGCCGGCCCTGCGCGCGAGCCTGATGCTGCCGCCCGACGCGCTGCACGAGCGCCTGAACGCGCTGGGCATGGCACTGCCGCAGACGGGCGGCTGGTACGGCCACGCGCTGGCGCTCGGCAGCGGCGACGTCACGCTGCTGGCGCTGACCAATGCCTACCGCGCGCTGGCCCGCGGGGGGCTGCACTCGGCGCCGGTGCTGGCAGCGGGCGTGGCGGCTGGAGCAGGCTCGGGCTCGCGTTCGGCGTCGGGGTCGAGCTTGGGTACGGACACCAGCGTCGTCGCCGGCGCTGGGGCATCGGGCCGGCGCAGTGGCGGCGGCACGGGCGGCGCCGGTGGCCCGGCGACCCGCGTGCTCGACCCCGCCGCCGCCTACCTGGTGGGCGACATCCTGGCCGACCCCTCGGCGCGCGCGCTGACCTTCGGCCTGGACAGCGCGCTGGCCACGCGCGGCTTTGCCGCCGTCAAGACCGGCACCAGCAAGGACATGCGCGACAACTGGTGCATCGGCTACACCGATCGCTACACGGTGGGCGTCTGGGTGGGCAATGCCAGCGGCGCGCCGATGCGCTCGGTCAGCGGCGTCAGTGGCGCGGCGCCGGTGTGGCAGGCGCTGGTGCGGCACCTGCACGCCGGCCAGCCCTCGCGCGCGCCGCCTACGCCCCCGGGCGTGCAGCGGGTGCGGCTGGACCGCGTCGGCGAGCGCGAGCCTGCCCGTGAGGAACTCTTCATCGCCGGCACGGCCCCCGCGCCCGGCCGCCCCGGCGCCGGTACCGTCGTGGCCGCCGCCACGGCCCGGCCGGTGGGCATCAGCAGCCCCGCCGACGGCAGCGTCTACGCCCTCGACCCCGACCTGCCCCCGCAGGCCCAGCGCATCCGCTTCGAGGGCGAGCCCGGCACCTGGTTGCTGGGCGGCCGCCGGCTCGGCCAGGGCGGCACCCTGCGCTGGACCCCGCAGCCCGGCCGCCACGAACTGAAACTCCTCGACCCCCAGGGCCGGACGCTGCAGGCCGTGCGCTTCGAGGTACGGGCGGCGGGGATGGTGAGTCTCAAGGACTGAGGCACAGGCGTCCCCGATCCAGGTCAACCAAACCACCCCTGCAGAAACCATCCTGCCTGCGCTCCTTCCGCCGGCAGGCGGCTGCGGTAGATCCAGGCCAGGGCGCCGTCGGGGGTCTGGGCGACGAAGTAGTCGCGCGCGGCGAGCGCGTCGTCCCACCAGCCGGACTCGATGCGTTCAGGGCCGGCCAGCAGGCGCAGCGGCTGGCCGGCCAGGCAGGGGTGGGGGCCGCGCTCCTGCAGGGGCTGGGGCTCGGGCAGCAGCCAGGCCGGGCGGGTGAGTCGGGCCATCGCGCGCGGGCTGTCGGAGAGGGCAAGCGCAGGGGGGCCAGCTGAGGCACTGGTGTCCCGACCTCGCACCTCGGCAGGCGCAGCGGCCGGGCCGGCCTGCGCTGCGCGCTCGGGCCGGTGGTCGTCCCCCAGCTCCAAGCGCTGCACGCGGTCTTGGCCCAGGCGGGCCTGCAGGCGCTCGAGCAGGCGTGCCAGGCCGGCCTGGCCGGCGGCGCGCGTGGGAAAGAGTTCGCCGTCGGGCGGGGGGGCGTGCACGAGTTCGTCGCAGCGCAACTCCAGGCTCGTCACCGGCGCGGGCAGTTCCAGGCGCGCCAGGCGCTCGCGCAGCAGCCCCTGCAGGTGGGCGGCATCGGCCGCGGGCTCGGCCAGGGCGATCTCCACGGGGGTGAATTCGGGCACGGTGTCGTCGGCGCGGTGGCGTGGCTCGTGCCGCAGGGCCAGCGCGCAGCGCTGCACCCGCCCCTGCCGGGCCCGCGCCCAGGCCAGCAGGCGTGCCAGCAGCAGGCCGGCGGCGTACTGCAGCGCCTCGGCGGTATCGGCTCGGGCATGGAGCTCGAGCTGCTCGGCCAGGCGATCGGGCGGGATCACCCAGTCCTGCGGATCGGGGGCGTCGCCGCGGGCGCGGTCCAGCACGGCCAGCAGGGCCGGCCCCAGGCGGCGCGCCAGCCCGTCGCGAGGCAGCGCGCGCAACTCGCCCAGCGTGCGTACGCCCAGGCCCTGCAGCAGCTCCAGCGCCGGGGCGCCAGGGGGCCACAACAGCGCGGCGGGGGCGGTGTCGAGCAGCGCGCGCAAGGCGGGCAGGCGCATGGCCTGCGGGCCGTCGAGCGGGGCTTGCGTCGCCTGCCGCCCCTGGGCACAGGCCCAGCGCGCCAGCAGCGCCACGCCCAGGGCCGTGGGCGCGGTGGCGGACACCACGTGGTGGCCGAGCGGCGCGAGCGCGGCGCCCAGGCGCTGTGCGAGCCCGGACGGACCGCCGAAGAGCCGCAGCGTCGACGAGACCTCGAGCAGTACCGTGTCCGCGCCGTGCAGCGCGACCGCGGGCGTGAACAGCAGCGCCGCATGGGCCACGGCGCGCAGGGCCCGGGCCTCGCGCCTCGCGTCGGCTTGGCCGAAACGCAGCGTGGGCGCGAGCGCCAGCGCGGTGGCGCGCTGCTGCCCGGGCCGCACGCCGAGCGCCGCAGCAGTAGCGTCGACGGCCGCCACGCACGTGCCATCCAGCAAGGCCAGCGGCAGGTGACGCTCCTCGGCTGCCAGCGTGGCCGCCCAGGATTCGAGCGCCAGCGCGGGCAGGTGCAGGGCGATCCAGCGGCGGGGGGTGGGGGCGGGGTTGGGCGGTAGGGACGCTACTGGCCAGCAGACCCCTCTGGCGTGTCGGGCCATGGCGCTCAGCCGGCAGGCAGGACAGGGGGTTCGAAGGACCTGTGCTGAACCCGCTCTAAAGGCGCGTCTCGAAAGGCTTTTCCATGAACACCGCGCACCGTCAAGGGCATGGAAAGCTCCCAGGCTCACCCCGTGCCGAGGCGGGCTTGGCCCGCCTCGGCACGGGGTTCGAGAGCAACCCGGGCGGCGGGTGCAAGGCCCTTGCCTGCCCAGACATCCTGCGCCACCCGGCCGGGGCCCGGCAGCCGGGACGGCGCGCCCGGTGCGGGCACAGCCGCCACCAGGCGCTCCAGCGCCCGCGCCTTCGCCGGCGCGGACAGCACCGGCGGCAGCACCAGGCGCAGCGGCTGCGCCAGCGGCGGGCCACGCCGCTTGAGCAGGTGCAGCACGATCTCGTCAGGCACGGGGCTGGAGTGCAAGGCCAGGCGCAGCGGGGCCGGGCTGTGCTCGCGCCGGGCGGCAATGCCGCGCAGCAGGAAGACCGGGCCTTCGTGGGCCTGCGCCGCCAGTTGCAGGCGGCGCAGCGTGTCGGCGCCCACGCGCCCTGGCAGCCAGGCCAGGGCTGCGCCCACCTGGGCGCTGCGCAGCGCCTGCTCCAGCGCCCACAGCAGATCGGCGCTGGGCAGCAAGTGCCGCAGAGCCGCCCCGCGCGGCCCCTCACGCCCGTGCACGACGACGATGCGGTGCGCGTCCACGCCCAGTTGCGCCAGCGCCTGCGCGCAGGGCCGCGCCGGGGGGTCGAACAGCATCACGCTGCGTTCGCCGACCTCCTCACCCGGCCGGCCGCCCGGCGCCGAGACCCGGGCGAGCGCTGGCGCGAGCAGGCGCATCTCGCCCACCCCCGGCTGCGCCAGCAGCAGCTCCGTCAAAGCCCGGCAGGGCCAGCCCCCGCCGGGCAGTTGCGCGTCCAGCACGCCGAAGCCGCTGGGCTGCACCGCCGCGGCCGCACGGCCGAGCTGGTGCGCACGCCACAGCGTGGGATGCAGGTCCTCGAGGGCGGCTTCGGAAGACGACATGGACATGAGGATACTGTATTTTCATACAGTCATCTCTGTCGAGCCAACCCCCTAGCCGCACTGGTGAACCGGGTGCCAAACGCTCTCTCCGATGCCCCGCAGGCCGCCCGGGACGCCGCGCTCAAGCCCGCCGACGCAGGGCCTCGTACAGGCACACCGCCGCGGCCGCGGCGACGTTCAGCGACTCCTCGCCGCCGGGCTGCGGGATGCGCACCGTAAGCGCGCAGCGCGCGAGCACCTCCTGGCTCAGGCCCTGACCCTCGTGGCCGAAGGCCCAGACGGCCAGCGGCGGCAGCGGGGCCGACGGCAAGGTGCTGTCGGCCTGCAGGCTGGTGCCCACCCAGGGCAGACCGCCGGGCTCCAGATCCGCCAGGCTCAGGCCCTCGGCCAGTTCGAGGCCGAAGTGCGCCCCCATGCCGGCGCGCAGCACCTTGGGCGACCACAGCCCGGCGGTACCGCGCAGGGCCCAGACCTGGGGCACGCCGAAGGCGGCGGCCGTGCGCAGGATGCTGCCGACGTTGCCGGCGTCCTGCACCCGGTCCAGCAGCACTGCCGGGCGCAAGGGGTCGGGCCGCGGCGGCGCCGGCCGCGCCACCACGAAGGCCAGACCGGCCGGTGATGGCAGGCTGCTCAGGCGCGCGAACAGGCGGTCGGGCAGCACCAGCACCTCGGCCGCGCTGCGGGCCAGCCGCGCGAGCGCCGGGCTGCCGGTCCAGGCCGAGGACGTCACGAGGGCCTGCGCTGCCTGAGCGCCCCGGTCGTGGAAGGCACTGCACAGGTGCTCGCCCTCGAGCCAGGCGAGACCGGTCTCGCGGCCAGCTCCCGGCTCGCGCGCCAGCCGCGCGGCACGGCGCAGCGCCGGGTTGTCGGGCGAGTTGATCTCGCGCATCGCGGTGCCCATCGTCAGGCTCTCAGCCTTGCGCCTGCGGCCAGCGCAGGGCCTGCGGTTCATCCGGCGCCGCCCCCCCGCCCAGCACCCGCGCCACCGGCCCGAAGCTGCGCCGGTGCGCCGGGCAAGGGCCGTGGCGGCGCAGCGCATCCAGGTGGGCGGCCGTCGGGTAGCCCTTGTGGACATCGAAACCGTACTGCGGGTGGCGCGCGTGCAGTTCGGCGCAGAGCCGGTCGCGCCGCACCTTGGCCAGGATGGACGCCGCGGAGATGGCCGGCACGCTGGCGTCGCCGCGCACCACCGTCTGCACGGCCATCGGCAGCACCGGCCGCTGCGTGCCGTCCACCTGCACCAGCGCCGGCGGCTCGGGCAGGGCGAACACGGCGCGCCGCATCGCCAGCAGCGTGGCCTGCAGGATGTTCAGGCGGTCGATCTCCTCGACCTCGGCCACGCCCACGGCCCAGCCGCGTGCGCGCTCGACGATCTCGTCGTGCAGGCGTTCGCGCGCCGGCGCCGACAGGCGCTTGGAGTCGCGCAGCCCGGGGATGGGCCGGCTCGCGTCCAGCACGACCGCGGCGGCGAACACCGGGCCGGCCAGCGGCCCGCGACCGGCCTCGTCGACCCCGGCCACCAGGCCGGCCGGAGCAGGCCACAGCGGCAGGCTGTCAGGGTCGCATGGCACGAGCGATCGCCTCGGTGGCCAGGCGCGCGGTGTCGCGCCGCAGCAGCTGGTGCAGCTCGGTGAAGCGCGCCGTCACGCGCTCCCGCCCCGCGGGGTCGTCGAGCCAGTCCAGCGCCGCGGCGGCCAGGGCCTGCGGCGTGAAGGCGCCCTGGATCAGCTCGGGCACGACGAACTCACGGCACAGGATGTTGGGCAGGCCGACCCAGGGCTGGTAGGCCATGCGCTTCATCAGCTGCCAGCTCAGCGGGTGCATGCGGTAGACGATGACCATGGGGCGCTTGAACAGGGCGGCCTCCAGGGTGGCGGTGCCGCTGGCCACCAGCGTCAGGTCGCAGGCGGCCAGAGCCTCGTGCGAGCGGCCGTCCAGCAGTTCCAGCCCGGGCGGGCCGTGGCGGGCCGCGAGCACCTGCAATGCCGGGCCCAGCCCGGGCACGACGGGCAGCACGAAGCGCAGCGCCGGCCGCGCCGCGGCCAGGCGACGCGCAGCCTGCAGCATCGGGGCGGCGATGGCCTCGATCTCGGAGCGTCGGCTGCCGGGCAGCAAGGCCACGACAGTGGCCTCGGGTGGCAGGCCGAGCGCTGCGCGCGCCGTCGCGCGGTCGGGCTCGAGCGGCACCACCTGCGCCAGCGGGTGGCCGACGTAGGTGGCGTCCATGCCGTGCCGCTGCAGCAGCTCGGGCTCGAAGGGAAACAGGCACAGCACCTGGTCGGCGCTGCGCGCGATGCGGTGCACGCGCCCGCCACGCCAAGCCCAGATCGACGGGCAGACGAAGTGCACGGTCGGGATGCCGCCGCGCTTGAGCCGCTCCTCCAGGCCGAGGTTGAAATCGGGCGCGTCGACGCCGACGAAGACCGCGGGCGGCGCGGCGAGCAGGCGCTGCGCGAGTTGCTCGCGAATGCGCGCGATGCCGCGGTAGTGGCGCAGCACCTCGACGTAGCCGCGCACGGCCAAGCGTTCGCTGGGCCACCAGGCCTCGAAGCCGGCGCGCGCCAGCGCCGGCCCGCCGATGCCGGCGGCGCGCAGCCCTGGCCAGCGCTGGCGCAGGCCCTGCAGCAGCAGCGAGCCGAGCAGGTCGCCCGAGGCCTCCCCAGCCACCAGGGCCACGGTCGGCTCGGTTTCGGCAATCATGTCAGGAGGAACCGTGTGACGCGGCAGCGGCTGTCGGCCACGCCAGGAGGCGCGCTCACAGCACTCAACGCACGATACCGCGCGTGGACGCGGCCAGGAAGCCGAGCATCAGCGCGAGGTCGGCGTCACCACCGTCGACCTGGCCCTGGAGGGCCTGGATCGCGGCGCGCGACTGCTCCAGCGTCAGCCCGTCGCGGTACAGCAGCCGGTGCATGCGCTTGACCTGGGAGATGCGCTCGGCCGAGTAGCCGCGCCGGCGCAGCCCCTCGACGTTGAAGCCGTGCACGCCTAGCGGGTTGCCGCCGACCATCATGAAGGGCGGTACGTCCTGCGACACATGGCTCTGGAAGGCCGTCATCGCGTGCGCGCCGATGCGGCAGAACTGGTGCACGCCCGTGAGGCCGCCGACGATGGCCCAGTCGCCCACGTGCACGTGGCCGGCGAGCGTGGCGTTGTTGGCCAGGATGGTGCGGTGGCCGACCTGCACGTCGTGCGCGAGGTGCACGTAAGCCATGACCCAATTGTCGTCGCCCAGCCGCGTCACGCCGACATCCTGGGCCGTGCCGCGGTTGAAGGTGCAGAACTCGCGGATGGTGTTGCGATCGCCGATCTCGAGCGCCGTCGGCTCGCCGCGGTACTTCATGTCCTGCGGCGCGCCACCGATAACTGCATGGGCGTGGATGCGGTTGTCGCGACCGATGGTCGTGGGACCCTCGACCACGCAGTGGGGACCGATCTCGGTGCCCTCGCCGATGCGCACACCCGGCCCGATGACGACGTACGGACCGACGCGCACCGTCGCGGCGAGCTCCGCGCCGGCATCGACGACGGCCGTCGAGTGGACCTGCGCCATGCTCAGCCGACCTGGCGCATCGTGCACATGAGCTCGGCCTCGACAGCGAGCTCGCCGCCGACGCTGGCGCGCGCGGCGAACTTGTAGATACCGGCCTTGGCGCGCTGCAGCTGCACGTCGAGGATGAGCTGGTCGCCGGGCTCCACGGGGCGCTTGAAGCGCGCGCCGTCGATGCCAGCGAAGTAGTACACCGAGTTGCTGTCAGGGTCGCGGCCCGCAGTCTCGAAAGACAGCAGCGCTGCCGCCTGGGCCAGCGCCTCGAGCATCATCACGCCGGGCATGACCGGGCGATGCGGGAAGTGCCCGGGGAAGAAAGGCTCGTTGATGGTGACGTTCTTCAGCGCGCGGATGCGCACGCCGGGCTCGAGCTCGAGCACGCGGTCCACCAGCACGAAGGGGTAGCGGTGCGGCAGCTTCTTCAGCACCTGGTGGATATCCATCATCATTTGAGGCTCTTCTCCAGCGCCCGCAGGCGTTCGCGCAGGCTGTGCAGCTGCCGCAGCGTCGCGGCGTTCTTTTCCCAGGCGGCATTGTCGTCGAAGGGGAAGACGCCGCTGTACTGCCCGGGGCGCAGGATGGAGCGCGTGACCACCGTGGCTGCCGAGACGTGCACCTCGTCGACGATCTCCAGGTGGCCGAGCACGATGGCGCCGCCGCCGAAGGTGCAGCGTGCGCCGATGCGGGCGCTGCCGGCCACGCCCACGCAGCCGGCCATCGCGGTGCCGGCGCCGATGCGCACGTTGTGCCCGATCTGGATCAGGTTGTCGAGCTTGACGCCGTCGCCGATGACGGTGTCATCGAGCGCCCCCCGGTCGATGCAGGTGTTGGCGCCGATCTCGACGTCGTCGCCGATGCGTACCGCGCCAAGCTGCTCGATCTTCTCCCACCGGCCCTGGTGCGGCGCGAAGCCGAAGCCGTCGGCACCAATGACCACGCCGGGATGCACGATGCAGCGCTCACCGAGCGTGCACCGCGCGCCGATGAAGACACCAGCGCAAATGCGGCTGCGCGCGCCGACATGCGCATCGTCCTCGAGCACCGCGTGGGAACCGATCACGGCCCCCGCTCCCACCACGGCGCCGGCGCCTATGACGGCCAGCGCACCGACCGTGGCCGAGGGATCGACCCGCGCCTGCGCGTGCACGACAGCCGAGGGGTGGACGCCCGGCGCCGCCGGCCGTGCCGCCTGTGCCGCCCACCATTGCGTGAGCCGGGCGAAGGCGAGATAGGGATCGGCGCAGACGATGGCGCTGGGCAGGCGCGCGAGCGCTTCGCGGTGCGCCGGTGCGGCAATCACGCAGCCCGCGCGTGTGCTGTTCAGCTGCTGGGCGTAGCGCGGGTTCGAGAGGAAGGAGATGCTGTCCGGGCCGGCCCGCTCAAGCGGGTCGATGCGCTCGACAAGCAGATCGGCTGAGCCGAGCAGCTCGCCACCGAGCAGTCGGCTCAGCGCCTCGACGCGGGCCTGAGGCACGGCAGCAGGGGCTCCTGCGAAGCCGTCACTTCGTCGGCGGGAGCGGCGTGTTGCCGTTCAGCGAGCGGATCACCTTGTCGGTGATGTCGATGCGAGGGCTCCAGTGCACCGCGTCCTGGACGATGAGGTCGTAGCGCTCGGTCTCGAAGATCTGGCGGATGACCCGGTTGGCCCGGTCCACGACCGCCGAGAGCTCCTCGTTCTTGCGCTGGTTGAGGTCTTCCTGGAACTCGCGCTGCTTGCGCTGCAGGTCGCGGTCCTGGTCGACGATCTCCTTCTGGCGCCGGGCGCGCTCGGATTCACCCAGGGTCAGCGCGTCCTTCTCCAAACGGTCGGCGGCGGCCTTGACACGGGCGCGCAGGTCGTTGAGCTCGCGCTCGCGACGGCTGAACTCGACTTCAAGCTTGGTCTGGGCCGCGCGGGCTGGCGCAGACTCGCGCAGGATGCGCTCGCTGTTCACATAGCCGATCTTCACCTCCTGGGCGAAAGCCGGTGCGCCGATGGTGAGCGCGGCAGCCATCAAGGCGACCCAGCCCAAGAAGGTTCTCTTCATCAGAAGGCAGTCCCGATCTGGAATTGGAACGGTTGTATTCTATCCGTGGCCTGCGAGCGCACGGCCTTGCCCCAGCTGAGCTTGAGCGGCCCCACCGGGGACAGCCAGCTCAGCCCCAGGCCGACGGAGGCGCGCAGACTCTGGGCGTCGATGGCCTGACCCTCGGCCCAGACGTTGCCCACGTCGCCGAAGGCGAAGAAGCGCACCGTCCTGTCGTTGCCCAGGCCCGGGAAGGGGAGGTAGAGCTCGCCATTCAGGTTCAGCCGGCGGTTGCCGCCGATGAAGGCCCCCGTGGGATCGACGGCGCCCATCGAGCCCTGGTCGAAGCCACGGACCGAACCCAGGCCGCCGCCGTAGAAGTTCTTGAACACCGGGTAGGGCCGGTCGCCCAGGCCTTGACCGAGGCCGAGCTCGGCGTTCAGCCCGAAGGTCACGCGGTTGGCCACCGGCCAGTACTGCTGGAACTGCAGGTTCGTGCGCAGGTAGCGCACATCGCCGGCAAAGCTCCACTCCAGGTTCGCGCGCTGGTAACGGCCCAGCGTCGGGTTGATCACGCTGTCCCGACCATCACGCTGCCAGCCCAGCGTCAGCGGCAGCGCATTGCTGGCGCGGCCATACTGGTCGCGGTAGACGAAGTAGGCATTGGGCAGCGCCGTCGTGGCGTCGATCGTGGTGCGCTCCAGGCCGATGCCGAAGAAGACCGTATCGGTCTCGGAGAAGGGCACACCGAAGCGGACGGCACCGCCTTGCGAGGCCAGCTGGTACTCGCTGCTCAGGCTGTTGAGCGGCCGGCTCGTGCGGTAGTACAACTCGTACGAGCGGGAGATCCCGTCGACGGTGAAGTAAGGGTCGGTCGTGCTGAACTGCAGCGTGCGGTTGAACTTGCCCGTGTTCAGCTCCACGCCCAGCGACTGGCCCGTGCCGAAGGCATTCTCCTGGCGGATCGAAGCCGAGATCGTCAGCTTCTCCGCCGTCGAGTAGCCCAGGCCGAACATCAGGTTGCCGGTGGGGCGCTCCTCCACGTTGACCACCAGGTCCACAAGGTCGGGGCTGCCTGGGACCTCGCGCGTCTCCACCGCCACCTGCTTGAAGAAACCGAGGCGGTCGACGCGGTCGCGTGAGAGCCTGATGCGCTCGCTGTCGTACCAGGACGACTCGAACTGGCGCAACTCACGGCGGATCACCTCGTCGCGCGTGCTCGAGTTGCCCGCGATCTCGATGCGTCGCACGTAGACACGCCGCTCGGGCGCCGCGCTGACGACGATGGACACCTGACCGCGCGCACGGTCGATCTCGGGCCGGGCATCAACCCTTGCAAAGGCGTAGCCGAAGCGGCCGAACAGGTCGGCGAAGGCGCGGGTGGTTGCGGTCACGTCCTCGACACGGTAGGGCTGGCCGGGCCGCACGGCCACGAGGGCGCGGAATTCGTCGTCCTTGCCGAGGAACTCGCCGTCCAAGCGCACGCCGGTCACGACGTAGCGCTGCCCTTCACGCACCCCGATCACGACGGAGATGTCCTGCTTGTCGGCAGAGATGGTCACCTGGGTCGACTCGATCGCGAATTCCAGGTAGCCGCGGTTCAGGTAGTGCGCGCGCAGCTTTTCCAGGTCACCGTTCAGGCGGGAGCGCGAGTAGCGGTCGGCCTTGGTGTACCAGGACATCCACCCGGTCGTGCCCAGGTCCATCAACTCGAGCAGCTCGGCCTCGGGAAAGGCGCTGGCGCCGGTGATGCGGATCTCCTTGATGCGCGCCACCTCGCCCTCGTTCATCGTGAAGGTCACGTTGACGCGATTGCGCTCGACCGGGGTCACCGTGGTGACGACTTCGGCGCCGTAGAAGCTGCGTGAGAGGTACTGGCGCTTGATCTCCTGCTCGGCGCGGTCGATCACGGCGCGGTCGAAGGGCATGCCCTCGGCGATGCCGACATCCTTCAAGGCGCGTCCGAGGGTGTCCTTGTCGAATTCGGCCGCCCCAACGAAGGAGACCGCGGCGATCACCGATCGCTCCTCGACGATCACGACGGCCACGTCGCCCTCGACCTGCAGCCGCACATCCTTGAACAGCCCGGTGGCGAACAGCGCCCTCAACGCGGCCGATCCCTTGTCGTCGTTGTAGACGTCGCCGATGCGAAACGGCAGGGATGCGAACACCGTACCGGGGTCGGTGCGCTGCAGGCCCTCGACGCGGATGTCGCGGATGGTGAACGGCTCCACGGCCACCGCGGGCGGCAGGGCGCCCAGGCACAACAGGAGAGCCAGGATCCAGGCACGCAGCCTGCCGTGGCGGAATCTGTCAGTCATCGAGGGGAACTCACTGCAATCCGAGCAGTCGGGCGACGTCGTTGAACAGGGCCACCGACATCAGGAGCACGAGCAGGACCATGCCTCCTCGCTGCAGCCTCTCGAGCCAGATTTCCGGCACGGGACGGCCGGTCACCGCCTCGAAAAGATAATACATCAGGTGCCCGCCGTCGAGCATCGGCAGCGGCAGCAGGTTCAGCACCCCCAGGCTCACGCTGACGAGCGCGAGGAAGGCCAGGTAGTGCGACAGGCCCAGGCTGGCCGACTGCCCGGCGACGTCGGCGATCGTCAGCGGGCCGCTGAGGTTGCTCAGCGCCGCGTCGCCCGTGAGCATGCGGCCGATCATGCCCAGCGTCAGCGAGCAGACCTCCCAGGTGCGGCGCGCGCCCTCGACCAGCGCATCGGCCGGACCGGAGCGCACGGTCACGCGCTCGACGGGTCCGCCCACCGTGGCGTCGATGCGGCCGATCGTGCCCGCGCCGCGCGCGCCCTCCACGGCCCGGGGCGTGACGACGATGTCGAGACGCCCCCCGTCACGCTCGACGAGCCAGCGCATCGCCGTGCCTGGCGCGGCCCGGATGGCCTGCCGCAGCGCGGCGGCATCGGCCACGACCTGCCCGTCCACGGCGAGGACGCGGTCCCCGCGGCGCAGGCCGGCGGCCTGTGCCGGCCCGCCGGCGACGGTGTCGCCGAGCAGCGCTTCGCTGTACGGGGTGCCGAGGCCGAGTCGGTTCAAGGCCCGCGCGTCCACGTCCCGGATCAACTCGGCGCCAGTTTGCAGGATCACCGCGCGGCTGCCCCGGCCGTCGCGGTCGCTCACCGACAAGTGCAGCGGCCGGCTCTCCAGCAAGGCCTGCATGGCCTGCCAGCGCAGGTCGCTCATCGATCGGATGTCCTGCCATTGCAGCCCGTCGGGCGACCAGGCACGAACCCAGTCACCGGCGCGCAGGCCGGCGCGCGCGGCTGCGCTGTCGGCTGCGGGCGTGCCCAGCACCGCCTTGGGCTCCTGCACGCCCCAGACCTGGGCAGCCGCATACAGCAGCACCGCGAGCATCAGGTTGGCCACCGGGCCGGCGGCCACCACGAAGGCGCGCTGCCACAGGGGCTTGCGGTTGAAGGCGCGCTGCCGTTCGTCGGGCGCCACCAGGCCCTCGCGCTCGTCGAGCATGCGCACGTAGCCGCCCAAGGGCAGCGCGCTGACGACGAACTCGCAGCCGTCGCGGCCGATCCGACGGCTCCAGAGCACGCGCCCGAAGCCGACCGAGAAGCGCAGCACCTTCACGTTGCAGGCGACCGCTGCCCGGTAGTGACCCCACTCGTGCACGACGATCAGCAGCGCGAGGGTGACGACGAAGGCCAGGACGGTCAGCATCGCCTGCAGCCTCAGGACAGGCGCGCCACGTGGCTGCGGGCCACGTCGCGCGAGCGGGCATCGAGGTCGAGCAGGTCGCCCAGGCCGGCCGGCGGCCGGCCTGCGCCCGCCAGCACCGCCAGCGTGCCGACGTTGACGGCATGGATCTGCGGAAAGCCGATGCGGCCCTCGAGGAAGCTCTCCACCGCCACCTCGTTGGCGGCATTGAGCACGACGCTGTCGCCTTCGGCACCGGACAGCACCTCATAGGCCAGACGCAGCCCGGGAAAGCGCGCCGCGTCAGGACGCTCGAAGCTCAGGCCCGCCATGGCAGAGAAATCCAGGCGCGAAGCACCGGATTCGATGCGCTCGGGGAAGGACAGCCCGTAGGCGATCGGCACCCGCATGTCGGGCGTGCCCAGTTGCGCCAGCACCGAGGCGTCGCGGCAGACCACCATCGAGTGGATGATGCTCTGCGGGTGGATGACGACCTCGATGCGCGAGGGATCGAGGTCGAACAGCCAACGCGCCTCGATCACCTCCAGCGCCTTGTTCATCATCGTGGCCGAGTCCACCGAGATCTTGCGCCCCATGACCCAGTTCGGGTGGGCGACCGCCTGGGCGGGCGTGATGTCGGTGAAGCTGGCCGGGTCGCGGGTGCGGAACGGGCCGCCCGACGCCGTCAGGATGATGCGGTCGATGAAGGCGGGCCAGCGCGAGGCATCTGGCGGCAGGCACTGGAAGATCGCCGAGTGCTCGCTGTCGATCGGGAGCATGGTTGCGCCGCCGGCGCGCACCGCCTGCACGAACAGCGCGCCTCCCACGACCAGCGCTTCCTTGTTGGCCAGCAGCAGGCGCTTGCCGGCGCGGGCGGCCGCAAGGCAGGGGGCCAGCCCGGCGGCACCGACGATGGCCGCCATGACACTGTCCACCTCAGGATCGGAAGCCATCTCGCACAGCGCGCCCTCGCCCACCAGCACCTCGACCTCGGCCTCGGCCGGGCCGAGCAGAGCGCGCAGGCGCGCCGCCGCGGCGTCCGTGGGCACGACCGCGTGCCGCGGGCGCCACAGCCGGCACTGTGCCGCCAGCTCGTCGATACGCTGCCACGCAGACAGGCCCGCCACCTTGAAGCGTGCGGGATGGCGCGCCATCACGTCCAAGGTGCTGACGCCGATCGAGCCGGTCGAGCCGAGGATGGCCACGCGCT
>JBILNB010000176.1:0-5308 GCA_044375195.1 Rubrivivax sp.
AGCGAATCGCTCACGACGAAGAGGTCGATATCGCTCGCCGCGGTGTCTTCCTGTTTGGCAACTGAGCCGAAGATGAACGCGCAATGAATGACGGGCTCATAGGGCTGCAGCGCCTCGCGCAGCGGCTGGGCCACGCCAAAGGTCTTGGAAACGATGCCGACGAGTTCGCCGAAGATCGGAGAGTGGGGGTTTGCCTGGAAATGCCGCTGGTTGCCAATTCGCGTCGAGTTGACCAAGCCGCTGTCAGTGAGGCGCTGCAACTCGCGCTGCACCGCACCAGCGCCGGAGCCTGTGAGCTTGACCAGTTCGTTGAAAAAGTAGGATCGACCCGTCTGACCGAACAGCAGCGCTAGAACCCGCTGCTGGGTCTTGGTGTAAAGCGCATCGCCGAGGCTCTTGCGCGTGGGTGCACGGGGCGTGCGGCCGGCGGAGGATGCCGGATCGCTGGAGGAAGGTATCGTTCCCATTCTGGGTGAAATCGTACCCTAATTGGGAGCGCCGGCAAATGCGCCCCAGTTCGCCTACGAAATCGACGATCAGGCGCTGGCGCGCGCCGAGCAGCTGGACGGCAAGCTGCTGCTGGTGACCAACGTGGCAGACATCACCCCGGCTGCCCGAACGCATCCGCGCGCACGCCAGCATCTGCTTCATGGCGCTGATCCTGTACCGGGTGGTGCGCCAGCGGCTCAAGCGCGCCGGCCACCAGGCATCACCCGAGACGGCCCTGGCGGTGCTGGGCCGCATCCAGCGTCAGGCCATCACCATCAGCCCTCGCCCGACCCCCATATGCAGTTGCTGTAGTGCCAACGTTTGAGCTTACCTCAAGAGAATCAACGGCTTACGCGTGTTGGTGTCGAACTCGGGGACGCCGTACCCCAAAGCCCCTCTCCCCCCGCGGGAGAGGGGTTGGGGAGAGGGGGGCAAACCGAGCCCCCAGCCAACGAGCCCCCTCTCCCCCAGCCCCTCCCCCACCAGGGGGGAGGGGAGCCGTTCAAAACCCTAGGCCGCCCCCCGCCGCCGCCGCGCGGCCCACACCGCCAGCCTGAACAGCAGCCACGCATCCACCACCGCAAAGAACCCCAGCACCGCCAAGAACAGCCCCTGCAGCAGCGTCATGTAGAACGCCAGGGCATTGGTGGTCAGTACCAGCCAGCGGGGTAGGACGCCGGTGGTCAGCAGGGCCAGTTGGCGCAGGCTCTTGGGCAGGCCCAGGGCGCGCTGGCGGGTGTCCCAGGCTTCCACCTCCAGAAAGTTCACCCCCCGGCGCCAGCTGATGGCCGTCTCTACCAAAGACATCCGCCTGATCTCAAACTGGTTCAAGGGCAGGCCATTGGCGTCGGTCATCTCCATGCGCATGAAGGGGTCCAGCCACACCCACTTGCGCAGGGCGGCGTCCCAGTATTCCACCGTGGTGTGGCCCAGGTTGTTCACCTCGCGGGCGGGCAGGCTGACCCAAAGACTCCACCCCGCAGATCTGCGATTCCTTAGGGTCCCCCAGCCGCGCCACGATGGCCAGGGCCAGCGCCCGGCCCTGCAGTTGCTGGTCTTTCTGCAGGCGCATCAACTCTTGCTGAAAGCGCGGGTTCAGGTAGGGCAGGTAGGCCGCTGCTGAGGCGTCCGTCTTGAGGCCCGAGCTGCGGTTATTGCTGAGGGACACCTTGCGCGCTCCGGACCGCGTAAACGACCGCTTCAGACTGGGTGCTGCCATCCGTAGTCGCAGTTCCTGGGGCCGCAAACGACCCTGAAGAGACAGTCGCTGGCCGGATCTTGCCGCCCTGAAGCTGCCGGTCGAGCTCACACGGAGGTGCCCGAGTAGGCGGTGGAGAGCATCTGCTGCTCTGCCCAGGGGAGCCCGTGGCGCACCAACGTGGTGCATAGCGGTTGACGCAGCCACACCTCGGCGGCAAAATGTTCTCTGATGTCAACTGCAGGTGGCGGATTTGTTACACCTGAAGCTGTGCATCTTTCACGCCGAGGGGCCGTAGCCTTGCACGGAGAAGCGTTTTGCACTTGCTAAAGCCTCCTAGCATCAACTACACTCTGCGCTGAGTCGAGAGTGCCGCCCTATGCGGTTCGTTGGACGATTGTTCCACTCGGCTTACCAACACCAGAACGGGCCGTACTTGCGGCCCGTTCGCCTTTGTGGCCCTTGGACGCGCGCATGCACCTCTTGTACCTTGATGAGTCCGGCCACTCACACGATCCTTCCACCGACTTCTTCGTCCTAGCGGGCTTCAGCGTCTTCGAGCGTGCCACGCACTGGCTCGAGAGCGCCATCAACCCTGTTGCGGCTCGCTTCAATCCTCTACATCCGGAGTCCGTCGAGTTCCACGGCGCTCCGATGCGTGGCGGCAAGGAATACTGGAAGGGCATCGACCCGGCTTTGCGGGTGCAGGCGGTTGTCGACATTCTCTCGCTCCTGAGCAATCCTCAACTGAAGCTTCGCGTCTTCGCCTCGGTCATCGAGAAGTCGACCATGAACCGTGACGAGGTGCTGACCAAGTCGTTCGAGAACGTGGCCGGCCAGTTTGACCAATACTTGGCCAACATCTACTACACCCGGCGTGACCCACAGCGGGGGTTGGTCATCTTCGACAAGGCCGCCTATGAGGAGAAGCTGCAAGGGCTGTCCGCTGTCTTCAAGAACCACGGCCACTCGCTAGGAAAGTTTCGCAACTTCTCCGAAGTGCCGCTGTTTCTCGATTCAAAGGCCTCCCGCCTCATCCAAATGGCGGACCTCATCGCTTACTGGATTTTTCGATACTTCCAGAGCGGCGACGACCGTGGGTACCGATTGATCGCGCCACATTTCCATGCCAACAAGGGCGTGCAGCATGGCTTCATCAAGATGGTCACGCCGGCGTGCGAGCAGCGGCTGGTAAGCCTCCCCGTTCAGCCACACCCATTTCCGCCTCCAACACCTATCAAGCCCGCAGCTGCTCCGGCGGTGGACACAGGCGGGACAGTTGTCGAGGTCAGCGTTTCGACCGCAAGTGTGACCATCGCGACGCCTAGCAACCCTGGGTAGCCGAAGCCCTGCGTCATGGCAGTCAGTCGAGGTAGATAGTCGGCCTTGCGAAATTCATCCCGCCGCACAAACGGCAAGCGTATGACCCGGCCGGTCACCAGCCTGCTGCACCGAAGCCGCTCTGTTTTCAGCGCCCCGTGCCCGCTGTACGCCCGGCTGCTGGCTTCCCAGCAGCATCCGCAGCAGGTTCACCAGCCAGAACAGGCCAAAAAAGAACGCCTTGGCGGCCCTGGCCGCCTGCGCCAGGATGGCGCGCATCAGCCAGCGGATGTTGAATCCCGCCGCGCACAGCACGGCATGAAGCGCGTCACCTTCTGCGCCCTTCAGCCAGCATCGGTCCATCCGGTGATCGGCCTTGACGTGCCCGATCACGGGCTCGACGGCCTGGCGCCTCCTCAGCCATCCCTTTTGCTGCGCGGTCAGCCGCTTGGCCTTGCCGCGGTGGATGACCTCGATTCCCGGCACCTGGTCATCGACCCCGCGGTATCCCAGATCGACGACGGCCGTGGTGGGCTTGATGCCAATGCTCTCCAGCAGCGTGGTGGTCTGCTCGATCTGTGCGGCCAGGGTATGGCCGTCGTAGGGGTTGCCGGGGAAGGTGCGTGCACCCACCACCAGCCCCTTGCCGTGCGTCACGGCGATGCTGGCCTTCACGCCAAACTCATAGGGCTTGCGCGCCTTGCCCTTGCCGATGCACTCCACCTCCGGGGCGTGCATCGCGTACAGCTTGTTCTTGTCCTTGGTCTTCTGGGTGCGGATGCGCTCGGCGCGCTGCAGCAAGGTGGTCAGCTTGGACTTCACATCCTCGGCCAGGCTGGTCGCCGCCATCTTGCGGGTGATCTCGCGGATGGGAACGCCGAGGATCGTGCGCTGGCGCTTGAGCACGGTCTTCAGGCGCTTGAACTGCTTGGCGTGGGCGTAGCCGCCCGCGCGCCGGCGCAGCGCCTGGCACTCGCGCTCATAGGTCTGCTTCAAGCCAAGACCGGCACGCTTGGCATGGCGCACAAGGAGCTGCCGCGCCACATCCAGCAGCCGGGCATCCGTGGGGTGGGCGATGGCCTTCTCCTGCACGGTCGTGTCCACGATGACCCGCTCGAACTCGGTCTTCTTCACGGCCTTCATGGCCACGGCCGCCTCGATGGTGGTCTTGAGCAGTTGCTCCACCCCGGCCTCGCCCAGGATCTTGCGAAAGCGGCTGATCTGGGCCGGGTCACAGGGCAGCTTGGGGCTGTAGTACTCCATGCCGGAGAAGAACTGCCAGACCACGTTCTCGCTCCAGCGCTCGACGACCGACTCGTCGCTCTCGTTGAAGGCGTGCTTGAGGTACAGCAGCGAGACCATCAACCGGATCGGCAGGCGCGGACGGCCCGCCGCGCTCACGCCCGCGCCGGCCACCGACAAGGTCGGGCCGAACATGTCCGCGCCTTCCACCGCCCGGCCCTTGCGGTCCTTGTGGGCAAAGGCAGGCGCCAGCGCCGCTTCGATCTGCGACCACGGCATCCGAGAAGCCAGCACGGCCAGCGGGTGACGCAGATCCACCATGCCGTCCAGGCGCGCGCGGAAGTGGTCGTCAGTGGCCATCGGCTCAGCTCCCAAAACTCTCAGAAACCGACGTCGATTGAATCTCTTCTTGGGAGTTCCGGCAATCGGGAATCACCCTAAAAACTCAATAATGACAATGGTTTAGATTGTTTTGCAAGGCCGACTAAAGCAGGTGCGGGCGGCAAGCAGCATATGCGTCTACGGGCCAACGCATTGCTGCCACTCGCGGAGGCGAAGACTAGAGTGCCGAATGTCGGCTTCATGCCGCGCACGGTGAGAACGCCTTCCTAGTGCTATGGGCTCCTTGCGCCGCTCCACATCCATTCCTGCCCCCCGAAGAACCGCCCCCCAAAGCCCCCCCAACCAGCCATTGGCCCACCAAGAAACGTCCCTAAAAGTCACCGCCACACCCAACCTACCACACCCTCGCTGCTCAGCGCCGAGCCCATCGCTCACACCACAAATGACCCAGCCCCCCAAGACGAGGGCTCTAGCCGGTGGGGCACGGGCACCAGCACCGAAGCCGGTATCAGCACCAGCACCGCTACGCCAACTCGAGCTGCCCGTCGACTCGCTCAGCGGTGACACGGCCCCTCAGCCCAGGCCACCACTCAAAAGCCCCTCTCCCCACGCGGGAGAGAACTATGCAGCGCACCGCGCCGCCGGCTTGTGGCCCGGAACCGATTAGATTTGCACGGTTCGGTGTCGGCGTGCAGCGTGACCGCTTACCCCTTGGCG
>JBILNB010000078.1:0-19054 GCA_044375195.1 Rubrivivax sp.
CAGCTGAGGACCGTGGCCACCCCCAGGCCCCCGGGGATGGGCGCGGTCAGCGCCACCATGATGCGCACCAGGCGGCGTGCGATCGTGCCGCGCGTCATGACCGCGCCGGCCAGCAGGAACATCGGGATGGACAGCAGGATCTCGCGGTCGAGCGCGGACCAGATGTCCTGGATCATGTACTCGACCTCGCCGCGCGCCAGCACGACGTGGACGAAGGCCGTGCCGGCCGCCAGCAGCAGCAGCAGCGGCTGCCGCAGCAGCATCAGCAGGAACAGCAGCGCCGCGCCGAGCAGGGCCTTCATGCCGCCTCCGCCTCGCGCGGTCGGGCTGCGGGCGACCAGGCATAGGCCAGGTAGCGCAGCCCCGCAGACGCGAAGGCATAGACCATGACCGCCTGCAAGGGCCAGATGGGAAGGCCCAGGGTCACGGAGCGCTCCCCCACCGAGTGGGTCTGCAGCGTGAAGCGCGCGGCATACCCCGCCAGCCCGAAGAGCAGCAGGGCCGAGACGACGCAGCCGGCACGCTCGATCCAGGGTGTCCAGCGCGCGGGCAGCAACACGTCGGTGGCCTTCACGCGCAGGTGCGCGCCGTTGCCCACGGCGAGCACGAACCCGAGCATGCCCGCCAGGAAGACGAAGTGGACCGCGGCACGCTGGGCGCCGAAGATACCCTGGCCGAAGACCTCGCGCCCCAGCAGGTCAGCCACGAGCGCGGCGGCGGCGGCCAGCAGCGCCGCGACCGCCACCGCCATCTCCGCCGCCTGCGCCAGGCGCAGCCCGCGCTGCAGGTTCATGCCACCGCCTCGCGCCTCAGCCTGCCACGTTCAGAGGCTGCGGCGCGCGGCCTGGATGTCGCGGTACAGCGCCTGGGCTGCTGGCCCCATCTTCTCGACGTAGGCCGCCTGTCCCGGGGCCACGACATCGAACCAGGCCTTGCGCTGGGCATCACTGATCCGGTGCACCTTGCCCCCCTCGGACTCGAACTTCTGCATCAGCGGGCCCTCGGAGGCACGCACCTCTGCGCGCAAGGTCGCGTAGGTGGGGATGGCCGCGCGGATGGCCTGCTGCTGCGCCGCGCCGAGCTTGCCCCAGGCCGCCTTGTTGACGAAGACGGCGTTGAACAGATGGGTGTGGCGCGTCAGCGTGACGTGCGGCGCGCTCTTGGCCGCCGGCGTGGTGACGTAGTAGACGAAGGGCAGGTCGGCCCCCTCGACGAGACCCTGCTCCAGCCCCGGGAACATCTCGCCCAGCGGCAGCTGCACGCCGTTGGCGCCCAGCGCGCCCCAGAAGAACTGCGACGACGGCGCCGGAGACACCCGGATCTTGCGCCCCTTGACGTCGGCCGGGCTCAGCAGCGGGGTCTTGCCGACCACGTCGTTGAAGCCCGTCTCGGTCATTCCCAGCATCACCAGGCCCTTGGCATCGAGGATGGGGGCGACCATGCGCATGCCGTGGCGGTCGAGCACGGCATCGCCCTCGGCCGGGCTGGCCCAGAGGTAGGGGGTGGCGAAGACTGCCATCTCCGGCGCGATGGAGGCCAGGCCCAGCACCGAGATCACGCCCGCCTGCAGCCGCCCGCGCACCACCTGCTGCAGCGCCTCCTGCTCGTTGGCCACGAACTGGAACTCGGCCTTCACCGTGCCGGCGCCGGCGCGGGTGATGGCGTCGGTGATGCGCACATGGTGGTCGCGCAGCAGTCCAGGCTGGGCCGCCGAGGTCACGCGCCAGGCCTCCTCGGCGCGTGCCGGGCCGGCGCCCATCAGGCCGGCGACGGCCGCCGAGGCGGCCCCGGTCAGCACGGTACGACGACGCAAGCTGCAGATGCCGGTCGAGCGGGGGGTGTCGTTGCGGTTCATGATGTCTCCTTGTCCAGGTTCAGGGTCGGGGAAAGGGGGCTGGCAGGCCAGTGCGGTCAGTTCACCGCGCGGGCACGGTCGTGCCAGTAAGGCTCGCGCAGCAGGCGCTTGAGCAGCTTGCCGCTGGGGTTGCGCGGCAGCGCCTCGTGGAAGTCGACGCTGCGCGGGCACTTGTAGTGGGCCAGCCGCGCGCGCAGGTAGGCAATCAGCTCGGCAGCATCCGCCGATGCCCCCGGGCGCAGCACGACGCAGGCCTTGACGGCCTCACCCCAGGTGTCGTCGGGCACGCCGATGACGGCGCCGTCGGCCACGTCGGGGTGGGCCATCAGCACGTTCTCGACCTCGGCGGGGTAGATGTTCTCGCCCCCCGAGATGATCATGTCCTTGATGCGGTCGTGGATGTACAGCAGGCCGTCCTGCAGGTAGCCGGCGTCGCCGGTGCGCAGCCAGCCGCCGCGCTCGTTGCGGCCTTCCGGGAAGGCGCGCTCGGTGGCCGGCCCGTCGCGCCAATAGCCATTCAGGTTGCGCACCGACTCGACCCAGATCTCGCCCACGCTGCCGTCGGGCAGGTCGTGCAGCAGCAGCGGGTCGACGATGCGCAGCCGGGCGCCGCCCGCAGGCCGCCCGGCCGAGCGCAGCGCCGCCGCGCGCGCCGGATCGGCCAAGGCGGCGCGGTGATCGTCCGGCATCAGGAAGGTGATGGGGCCCGACACCTCGGTCATGCCGTAGACCTGCAGGAAATCGCAGCCGAAGACGTCCATCGCCTCCTTCAGAAGCGCATCGCTGATCGGCGAGCCCCCATAGGCGATCAGGCGCAGCCCCCGGTAGTCGGCCGCGCGCACCCCCGGCTGCTGCAGCATGAACAGCAGCATGGCAGGCACGAGGAAGGCGTGCGTGATGCCGTCGCCCCCGACCGCGGCGATGAACTCGCCGGGCTCGAAAGTGGAGAAGGCAACGGTTTCCCCGCCCGCCCAGAGCGTCAGCAGCAGCATGGTCATGCCGGCCACGTGGAAGGTCGGCAGCGGATTGCCGTTCACGTCCCCCACGCCGAAGCCCCAGTCGCGCGCCACCGTCTCGCAGGTGGACAGCAGCCCCCGGTGCGTGAGCACCACGCCCTTGGGCAGCCCGGTGGTGCCCGAGGAGTACAGCTGCAGCGCGTCGTCGTCGGGCTCCGCGGGGACGGTCTCGCGCAGCGGCGCGTGCGGCGCCACCCAGCGGGCCAGGCCCTCCAGGCCGGCGGACGCGCCCTCCGTGCACACCGTCACGCGCAAGGCTGGCAGGCGCTCGCGCGACACGGCCGGCACGAAGACCGCGTCGACCATCAGGAACACGGCCTGGCCGTGCCCGAGGATGTATTCGAGTTCCTGGCTCGACAGCCGCCAGTTCACCGGCAGGCAGACGGCACCCAGGCGGCAGGCGGCCAAGGTGAGCAGCAGGCACTCGATGTGGTGCTGGCTGAGGCAGGCCACCCGGTCACCTGGGCCCACCCCCATGGCCTTCAGGGCCTGCGCCAGGCGCGCAGACTCGTCGTCGAGCTCGGCAAAGCCCAGCACGCGGCCGCCCCGCCGGATGGCCGGCCGCAGCGGGCGTTCGCGAACCTGGCGCGCCAAGGTGTCGACGAGGGTGCGGTCCGCCATCGCCATCACCCGATCTCCAGCGCGGCCTGCGCGCCCTCGCGCATGGCGCGCACGGCGTCCAGCCCCTGCGCCTCGCGGGCGCCGCCGACGGCGCGCACCGGCAGACCGTGCGCCTCCAGGGCCGACGCGAGCTCGCGCACGGGCTCCTGGCCGACGCAGAGCACCACGGTGTCCACCGGCAGGCAGCGCGGCTCGCCGCCGACGAGGATGTGCAGGCCCTCATCGTCCACCCGCAGATACTCCACGCCCGACAGCTCGCGCACGCCGCGGCGGGCCAGCACGGCGCGGCGGATCCAGCCCGTGGTCTTGCCCAGCCCCCGGCCCAGGGCCTGGGGCTTGCGCTGCAGCAGCCAGATCTCGCGCGGGGACGCCACGGGGGCGGGCTCGACCAGACCGCCGCGGCCGCGGCTGCCCGGGTCGATGCCCCACTCGGACAGGAACTCGTCGACGGGCTGGGCCTGCAGCGCCGCGCCGGGCGCCGCCGGCCGGGCCCACGGGGCCGAGCGCGGATGGCTCAGCAGCTCGGCGACATCGAAGCCCACGCCGCCGGCGCCCAGGACGGCCACGCGGCGGCCGACGAGCGACGGCTGCTCGATGGCCCGCGCGTAATCGACCACGCGCGGCGAGTCCGGGGCGGCCCAGTCGACGCCGCGGGGCCGCACGCCCGTGGCCATGATGATCTCGTCGAAGCTGTCGGCCAGGGCCGCCGCGTCGGCCCGCGAGCCCAGCCGAAGCTCCACGCCGAGCGCCTGCAGGCGGCGCTCGAAGTAGCGCAGCGTGTGGGCGAACTCCTCCTTGCCCGGGATGCGCATGGCCAGGTTGAACTGGCCCCCGATGCGATCCGCCGCCTCGTGCAGGACGACCTGGTGCCCGCGCTCGGCCGCCGTCACGGCGCAGGACAGACCGGCCGGGCCGGCGCCGATCACCGCCACGCGACGCGCCCTGCGGGCCGGGCCCGTCGCCCACTCGGTCTCGCGGCAGGCGCGCGGGTTGACCATGCACGAGGTCAGCCGCCCCTGGAAGCTCTCGTCCAGGCAAGCCTGGTTGCAGGCGATGCAGGTGTTGATGTCGCCGGCGCGGCCGGCGGCCGCCTTGCGCACGAAGTCGGGGTCGGCCAGCAGGGGCCGGGCCATGGAGACGAGGTCGGCGTCGCCCCGGGCCAGGACGGCCTCGGCCACCGCGGGGTCGTTGATGCGGTTGCTGACGGCCAGGGGCAGGCGCACCACGTCACGCAGCGGTCGCGCGACGCCGGCGAAGACCGCGCGCGGCACCAGCGTGGCGATCGTGGGCACGCGCGCCTCGTGCCAGCCGATGCCGGCGTTGATCAGGCTCGCCCCGGCCGCCTCGACGCCGCGCGCCAGCTCGGCGATCTCGTCCCAGGTGCTCCCGCCCTCGACGAGGTCGAGCACGGACAGGCGGAAGATCAGCAGCGCGCGTGCGCCCATGGCGGCGCGCACCCGGCGCACGCACTCGAGGGCGAAGCGCATCCGCCCGGCCAGGTCGCCGCCCCAGGCGTCCTGGCGCTGGTTGGCGCGCAGCGTCAGGAACTGGTGGATCAGGTAGCCCTCGGAGGCCATGACCTCGACGCCGTCGTAGCCGGCCCAGCAGGCCAGCCGCGCCGTGCGCGCGTAGTCGTCCAGCGTGCGCTCGATGTCGTCCTCGCTCATCGCGCGCGGCGTGGCCGGGGACACCGGGCTGCGCAGGGCCGAGGGCGCCACGCCGTGGGCATGGTGCGCGTAACGCCCGCAGTGCAGCAACTGCAGCGCGATGGCCGCGCCCTCGGCGTGCACGGCGGCCGTGATCGGCCGGTGCTCGCGCGCCTGCTCCTCGCTGTCGAAGCTGCTCATGCCGTCCCAGTGCCGGCCCTCGGCGTTGGGTGACCAGCCGCCGGTCACGATCAGGCCGACACCGCCGCGGGCGCGCTCGGCGTAGAAGGCGGCCAGCCGCCGGGCGCCGTCCGGGGCCTCCTCCAGCCCGGTGTGCATCGAGCCCATCAGGACCCGGTTGCGCAGGCGCAGCCCGCCGATCTCGATCGGCGCCAGCAGATGGGGGTACGGTGATGCGTAGGCCATGATCCTTCGCCAGCTTACGCGGCGCGACCGGCAGATGTCTTGTGCCAACTGGTCACCGCGGCGGGGCGCGCCGGAGGGCGGCCTTCCCCGCGCAGGGACTCGACGCAAGACCGGCGCGGCGTCCCGGGCTAGGCTCGCGCCATGAACACCCCCACCGTCTCGCTAAGCAGCCAGGAGGGCGTCGGCATCCTGGCGATCGACAACCCGCCCGTCAACGCGCTGTCGCCGCACACGGTGCATGGCCTGGTCGAGGCCCTGGCCGCGTTCGAGGCCCGGCCCGACCTGCGCGCGCTGGTGGTGCACTGCGCGGGCCGCACCTTCGTGGCCGGTGGAGACATCAACGCCTTCGACGATCCCGGCTTCAGCCCGGAGCCCTACAACGACTTCCTCGAGCGGCTCGAGGCCCAGCAACGCCCCGTGGTCGCCGCCCTGCACGGCACGGCGCTCGGCGGCGGACTGGAGCTGGCGCTGGCCTGCCACGGGCGGGTGGCGGCCCTGCGCACCCGGTTCGGGCTGCCCGAGATCAAGCTCGGCCTGATCCCGGGCTCCCTGGGCACCCAGAGGCTGCCGCGCCTGGTCGGCGCGCGGCGGGCGCTCCAGATGATGTCCGGCGGCGACATGGTGGACACCGACGCAGCGCTTGCCATGGGGCTGGTGGACGAGGTCGCCACGGAGGACCTGCTCGCCAGCGCCATCGCGCGGGCGCTGCGCCTGGCCGACGCGGCCGGCCCACCCCGGCGCACGCGCGAGCTGCGGGTCGGTCCCGGCTCGCTGCCCGCGGACCTGCTGGCCGAGGTGCGGACCCGGGCGCTGCGCCCGCCGGAGCTGCCTGCCCTGGGCGCCCTCGCGGACTGCGTGGAGGCCGCGGCGACCCTCGGCTTCGAGACCGGACGGGCCGTCGAGGCGCGGCATTTCCTCGCCTGCCTGCGCTCACCCTCCTCACGCGCGCTGCGCCACCTGTTCCTGGCCGAGCGCAAGGCGGCCCGCGTCCCCGGCCTGCCGGCAGCGGACACGCTGCCCGCCATGCGCGAGGTGGGCGTGGTCGGGGCCGGCACGATGGGCGGCGGCATCGCGATGAGCCTGGTCCAGGCCGGCTGCACGGTCAGGCTCCTGGACAACTCCGACGCGGCGCTGGAACGCTGCCTGCAGCGGATCCGCGGTCTGTACGACAGCGCGCGGGCCAAGGGCAGGCTCGAGCCGCAGGAGATGGAACGCCGGCTGGCCCTGCTGCGACCCGGGACCGACGACGCCGCCCTCGGGAGCTGCGACCTGGTCATCGAGGCCGTGCACGAGGACATGGCGCTCAAGCTGGAGGTCGCGGCGCGGCTGGGCCGGGTGTGCAGGCCGGACGCGATCATCGCCACCAACACCTCCACGCTCGACGTCGACCGCATCGCCGCGGCCAGCGGCCGGCCCGGGCAGGTGCTGGGCCTGCACTTCTTCAGCCCGGCGCACGTGATGCGGCTGCTGGAGGTGGTGCGCGGCAGGCACACCGAGCCCGCCGTGCTGGCCCGCGCGCTGGCGCTGGCGCGGCGCCTGGGCAAGGTGGGGGTGGTCTCGGCCAACGCCTGGGGCTTCATCGGCAACCGCATGGTCGAGGTCTACATGCGAGAGACCGAGTTCCTGCTGCTGGAGGGCGCGACCCCGGCGCAGGTCGACGGCGCCGTGGAGTCGCTGGGCATGGCGATGGGGCCCTGCCGCATGCTCGACATGGCCGGCATCGACGTCGGCGCCCGCACCGTGATCGAGCGCGCGCGCGAGGGCGCGCTGCCCGACGACGCCGGCTACCGCGTCGTCTGCCGGGCGCTGTTCGAGCGCGGCCAGCACGGCCAGAAGACCGGTGCCGGCTACTACCGGTACGCCGGGCGCGCGCCCGAGCCCCACCCGCTCACGCTGGAACTGTGCGCAGACCTCGCGCGGCAGCTGGGCATCAGGCGCCGCGACGGCATCGGGCCGGAGGAGATCCGCAGCCGCCTGCTCCACGCCCTCGTCAACGAGGGCGCGCGCGTGCTGGAGGAGGGGGTCGCCGGCCGCGGCGGCGACATCGACGTGGTGTGGGCCGCGGGTTTCGGCTTTCCCGGCACGCTGGGCGGGCCGATGCACTGGGCCGACGCCTGCGGACTGCCGGCGGTGGTGGAAGCGCTGCGCCACTGGGGCGCGGTGCGCGGCAACGCCCATGGCTACTGGACGGTGAGCCCCTTGCTGGAGCGCCTGGCGCGCGAGGGCGGTCGCCTGGCCGGGCACACGGCCTGGAACCCCTGAGAGCCTGAGACCTCGGGCGCAGGCGCCCGGGGCGCTCAACCGCGCAAGGGCGCGGCGCCGCCCGTGGGCCCGATCAGGCGCAGCTTGCGCGAGCCGGCGAAGATGTCCCGCGGCCGCAGGCCGAAGTTCTGCCGGATGGAATGGCAGAAGTGCGTCGAGTCGGGGTAGCCCACATCCAGCGCCACGTGGACCAGGGCGCTGTCGCTGCGCACATGGTGCAGCAGGCTGCGCGCGCGCTTCCAGGTCCGGAAGGACCTGAACGGCGCCCCTACCTCCTGCTTGAACAGGTGCAGGAAGCGCGACACGGACAGCCCGGCGAGGGCTGCGCCCTCCTCGGCGCTGACCGGGTTCGCGGGTTCGCCCTTGATCAGGTCGAGAACCCGGCCGATGCGGGGGTCGACGCGCCGCGTCGGCAGGCTGTGGCCGAAGACGAGGCGGTCGAAATCGTGCGGCAGCAGCTCGAGCTCGCGGCCGGCGGCCACCCAGCGCCGGTGGCAGCGCCGCACGTGGTCGGCGAAGCCCGGCGCCTCCACCGCGCCGGTCTCGCAGCGCAGGAAGGCGGGGAGCCCGCCCAGGTCCACCGTTTCGGGCTCGACGTACATCGCCACGACGTGACGGGCGTCGCAGGCGGCCTGGTGCGGCACGTAGGGCTGCACGATCGCCACCTCGGACTCCTCCCAGGGCCGCTGCCCGACCCGGATGCGCACCGGGCCCTCGAGCGCCACGTACAGCAGCAGCGCCCCCTTGGCGTGCATCGCCGGCGCGCCCAGCAGGCCGGCATAGAACACGCGGTCGGGCGTGATCCACATCAGCCGCTCGGCGCTGCTGCAGCGCCGCGGCGGCCAACCCCCTCCAAGCACCTCAGGCGAGGACATCGAAGCTCTCCAGCACCGGTCCGTTCTTGCGCGGCCATGCGCCGGGACGCGGCCGCTTTCGGGCGGATGCTGCCACAGCCCGGCACCCCGGCCCGACCGGCGATCCGGGATCACCCTGACAGGAGTTTCCCGCGCGCCGGCCGCGCTCGCGCCGCCGGTTCAACGCCCGGTCCACACCGGCCTGCGCTTCGCGTTGAATGCGGCCAGCCCCTCGCGGGCATCCTCGGTCAGCGTCAGCAGCCCGATCTGGGCTTCGGTGTAGGCGATGGCCTCGTCGAAGGACATCGACGCCAGCGCCCGCATCGCCGCCTTGCCGCGCCGGATCGCGGTGGGGGACTTGTCGGCGATGCGGTCCACGAGCCACTGCACCTTGGCGTCGAGCTCGGCCGCCGGCACGACGTGGTTCACGAGACCGGCCGCGCGGGCCTCCGCGGCGCTGAAGGGCTCGCCGGTGAAGGCCCACTCGCGCACGGTGCGTGGCGGCACCAGGGTCTGCAGCAGGCTCAGCACCTGCATCGGGAACAGGCCGAGCTTGACCTCGGGCAGCCCGAACACGGCGTGCTCGCTGGCGACCGCGAAGTCGGTCATGGCCGCCAGGCCCATGCCCCCGGCCATGCAGGCGCCGTTGATGCGCGCGACGATGGGCAGGGTGGCATCCTGGGCCTCGCGCAACAGTTCGCCGTAGGCCAGCCGCGGGCGCGAGAAATCGAAGGCGAAGCCCTCCCCGGGGCGCAGGTCGCCGCCAGCGCAGAAGGCCTGGTCCCCGGCCCCGGTGAGCACGATCACGCGCACCCCCTCGTCGGCATGGGCACGGCGCAGGCCCCCGCGGATGCCGTCGATCACCCCCTGGTGGATGGCGTTGCGCCGTCCGGGACGGTTGATCGTGATCCAGAACGCGGGGCCCCGAGACTCGTGCAGGACATCGCCGGCTTCCATCGCGCGCACTCCGTTCAGGACGGGCGCGCGTCGGCGCCGTCGGGGACGATCTCCACCACGAGGCGACGCGCCGCCACCTGCTCGCCGGCGCCGACGTGCAGCGCGCCCACGGTCCCCGAGACCGGCGCGCTGTGGACATGCTCCATCTTCATCGCCTCGAGCACCAGCACGGCGCTGCCGGCCTGCACGCGCTCGCCCACGGCCACGAGCACCGAGACGACGCGCCCGTTCATCGTCGCGAGCACCCGGCCGTCGGCGCGGTCGTCGCTCCGGCGCAGCGCCGGCGCGCGCGTGTGGTCCTCGACACCGTACTGGCGCCCCCGGTGACCGAGCCACATCTGGGACCCGTCGCGCGCGAAGCTGAAGCCCTCGATCACGCCATCGACGGCGCACCGGGCCTCGCCATCGCCGATCGACACGGCCTCGATCGTGTGCGACACGCCGTCGACCTCGGCCTCGAACAGCCGGGGCCCACGGCGGGTGAGCCTGAGCGCGGCCGGCTGCCCGTCCAGCGCCAGCCGCATGCCGACGGGCCAGCGCTGGGCCAGGGTGTCCTCGACGCCCCACTCGCCGCCGTCGGTGGCCTGCATCAGCCAGGCGGCGACGGCCAGCGCGCGGCGCTGCGCGCCGTCGTCGCGGGATTGCAACTGCGCCTCGTGGCGCGCGATGAAGTCGGTCGTCGCCCCGCCGGCGGCGAACACCGGGTGCTCGAGGCAGCGCGCGAGGAAGTCCTGGTTCGTCGTGACGCCGAGGGCGACCGTGGCCCGCAGCGCGCGCGCAAGGCGACGGCGCGCGTCCTCGCGCGTGCGGCCGTGCGCCACCAGCTTGGCGATCATCGAGTCGTAGAACGGCGGCACGGCCACGCCGTCGCGCAGCGCGTGGTCGACCCGCACGCCTGGCGCGGGGCGCCAGCGACGCAGCACGCCGCTGCAGGGCATGAAGCCCGCGGCGGCGTCCTCGGCGCACAGGCGCACCTCGATCGCGTGCCCCTCCAGGCGGATGTCGTCCTGCTGCAGCGGCAGCGGCTCGCCCGCGGCGACCCGGATCTGCCACTCGACGAGGTCCAGTCCGGTCAGGGCCTCCGTCACGGCGTGCTCGACCTGCAGCCGCGTGTTCATCTCCATGAAGTAGTAGCGCCCTTGGGCGTCGAGCAGGAACTCCAGCGTGCCCGCGCCCTCGTAGGCGATCGCCCGGGCGGCGGCCACCGCCGTCGCGCCCATCTGCTGGCGCAGCTCGGCGTCCACGGCCGGCGAGGGGGATTCCTCGACCAGCTTCTGGTGCCGTCGCTGCACCGAGCAATCGCGCTCGCCCAGGTGCACCACGTGGCCGTGGCGGTCGGCGAAGACCTGGATCTCGACGTGGCGCGGCGCGTCGATGGCGCGCTCCAGCAGGACCGTGGCGTCGCCGAAGGCGTGCAGGGCCTCGGACCGGGCGCTGCGCAGCGCTTCGGCGAACCCCTGGGGCGACGGCACGCGCCGCATGCCCCGACCACCACCGCCGGCGGTGGCCTTGATCATGACGGGGTAGCCGATGCGCGCCGCTGCGGCCGCGAGCCGCTCCTCGGACTGGTCCGCCGGGTCCTCGCTCTGGAAGCCCGGGATGCAGGGGACGCCGGCCGCGATCATCAGCCGCTTGGCCGCGGCCTTGTCGCCCATGGCACGGATGGCTCCGGCCGAGGGGCCGATGAAGACGAGGCCGGCCTCGGCGCAGGCCGCGGCGAAGGCCTCGTTCTCGGCCAGGAAGCCGTAGCCCGGGTGCACGGCGTCGGCGCCGCTGGCGCGCGCGGCGGCGATCAGCGCCTCGATGTTCAGGTAGGACTGCGACGGCGCCGACGCGCCGATCGCCACCGCCTGGTCTGCAGCCCGGACGTGCGGCGCGTCCGCGTCGGCCTCGGAGCAGACCGCGACGGTGCCGTAGCCCATGGCATGGGCGGTGCGGATGATGCGCAGGGCGATCTCGCCGCGGTTGGCGACCAGGATCTTCGAGAAGGGAGTGGCTGGACTCATGGCGAACCGGTGGCGGGCGCGGCCGTTCGGGGGAGGTCGCCGGGTCAGGGCCGGGCGACGGAGAACTGGATGGGCTGCACCTGCCGCGCCTCGGCCTCGCGGCACACGGCCAGCACCTGGGCGAGCACGGCGCGCGTGTCGCGCGGGTCGATGACGCCGTCGTCGAGCAGCAGCGCGCTGGTGCGGAACACGCTCATCTGGCTCTCGAAGCGCTCGACGATGCGCTGGCCCAGCGCGTCGAGCCGGGCATGATCCACCTCGCCGCGGCGCCGCATGCCGGCCTCGGTGACGATGCGCATGGTCTGCGCCGCCTGCTCGGCGCCCATCACCGCGGTGCGCGCGTTCGGCCAGCTGAAGCAGAAGCGCGGGTGGAAGCCGCGACCGCACATGCCGTAGTTGCCGGCGCCGAAGGACGCGCCGCAGTACAGGGTCACCTGGGGCACGGTGGCGTTGGTGACGGCCTGGATCATCTTGGAGCCGTGCTTGATGATGCCGGCCTCCTCGTGCGCGCGGCCGACCATGAAGCCCGTGGTGTTGTTGAGGTACAGCAAGGGCGTGCGCGACTGGCAGCAGGCCTGGATGAAGTGCGTCGCCTTGGAGGCGCCGGCACTGTCGATCGGCCCGTTGTTCGTGATGACGCCCACCGGCCAGCCCTCGATCCTGAAGTGGCCGCACAGGGTGGCGCTGCCGTAGTCGCGACCGAACTCCAGGAATTCGGAGTCGTCGGCGATGCGGGCGATGACCTCGCGCATGTCCACCGGGCGCTTGTAGTCGGGGGGCATCAGGCCCAGCAGCTCCTCGGCGTCGTGGCGGGGGGGCTTGAAGGGGCGCCGCTCGCCGCCCGGCGGGCCGCGGTCCCAGTCGATGTGGGCGAGGATCTCGCGCGCCAGGCGCAGCGCGTCCCGGTCGTCCTCGGCCAGGTAGTCGCCCAGGCCCGAGACCGAGGTGTGCATGACCGCGCCGCCGAGCTCCTCCTCGGTGGCGATCTCGCCGGTGGCGGCCTTCAGCAGCGGCGGCCCGGCAAGGAAGGCACGCGAACGGTCGCGCACCAGGATGATGTAGTCGGACAGCCCCGTCTGGTAGGCGCCACCCGCCGTCGAGGAGCCGTGCGTGACGGTGACCACCGGCAGGCCCGCGGCCGACATGCGCGCCAGGTTGCGGAAGGAGCTGCCCCCGCGCACGAAATCCTCGACCCGGTAGGCCAGCAGGTTGGCCCCGGCGCTCTCCACCAGCTGCACATAGGGCAGGCGGTTCTCGAGCGCGATCTCCTGCGCGCGCAGCAGCTTGTCCAGCCCCATGGGCTGCAGGGCCCCGGCGTCGATGCCGGAGTCCGACGCCAGCACCATGCAGCGCACGCCGCTGACGAAGCCGATGCCGCAGATCACCCCGCCGCCCGGGACGCTGCGGGCCGGATCCTCGGTGTCCATGCCGAAGCCGGCGAGCGTGGACAGCTCCAGGAACGGCGCTCCCGGGTCCAGCAGGTGCGCCACGCGCTCGCGCGGCAGCAGCTGGCCGCGTTGCTGGAAGCGCTCGCGCGAGGCCTCGGACTTGGCCTGCGTGCGCTGTTCGAGCTCGCGCACGCGGCCGAGCAGCTCGAGCATGGAGGCGCGCTGCGCCTGGAAGGCGGGGGTGCCGGCGGAGAGGGTCGGTTCGATCAGGGCCATGGACTGGGGCAGGTGGCGCGGCAGGGGCGGGACCGCAGGGACGGCGCCCGCCCGCGCCGCCCGGACGCTGCCGAAGCATAGGCGGGCCCGCGGCACGGCGTCTTGTGCCCAGTGGCTGGGCGCAGGCGGTCGCGCATCGCGGGCGGCGTCAGGCGCTGGCCGGGCGCAGGCGGGCCCGGAACTTCGGCAGCAGGGCGGCAGGCTGGTAGGACATCTTGGTCCGCCGGAAGTTGGGCAGGCCCAGGTCCTGCTCGAAGTTGAGCCAGGCTAGCGCCGCGCCGGCACGGCCCGCCCCGGCGCAGGCGTGATGCTGGAAAAGCGCCTGCGCCACCCCCTTGAAGCGCGTCAGGCCCTTCGCGAAACGGACGACGTCGACCCCGGCTTGCAGGGTCTCCGCCAGCAGGAAGCCCGCCGGCTCGTCGTCGGCACGCAGCAGCCAGCCCGCGAGGCCGAGTTCATCGTGCCGGGCCAGGGCCTCGCGGCAGGGCAGGTCGTCGGCCTCCCCGGGCCGCTTGCCCTTGTCGCGCAGCCAGCCGTCGAGCACGGCTTCGGCCTGCGGGCGCAGCGCCGGCGCGAACGGCAGGATCTCGACCCGGTGCCTGTCGCGCAGCTGCTCCATCAGCTGGCGCTTGTGACGCAGCGCGCGGCCGGCGTAATGCACGAACTGGCTCGCCGGATAGAGGTAGTCGGCATCGTCGCGGCAGGCCTCGAGCTCGAAGACCTCGGGGTCGAGGCGGTTGGCCTGCGCCTGCGACAGCGGGTGGAAACACGCATGCCCGGCCAACAGCCGGCGCAGCACCTCCCGGGGCGCCTCGTGCAGAGGGAACAGCGCGAATATGTGCCGCACGCCATCGTAGGTGCGCCCGCTCAGGCAGGGCCAGTCGCCGTCGAGATGGCGCCAGTCGTGCGCGGCCCGGAACAGCCAGAGGTTGGTGAAGGACCAGTCCGACAGGGCATCGTGCCCGCAGGCGTCGGCCAGCGCCGCGAGCCGCGGCTCGATGAGCAGGCGCTGCGCAGGCTCCAGCGGCACGCCGGGCGGCGGCGGCAGCAGCCCCGGCTTGCTCACGCCGGCGCGCCGCCGAAGTCCACGCGGCGCTCGCCGGGCGCCGGACCATCGGCAGGCGGCCCGGCAAAGCACTGCGCCAGCGCCATCCACTGGCGCGCGACGTCGCCGCGGAGCTCGAGCCCCGTGTCCTGGACATGCCGGCGATGCGTCACGACGAGGCAGAAATCCTGCGCCGCGCCGAGCACGGCCGCATCGGCCGTGGTGTCGCCCCAGGCCCAGGTCGAGCCATCGGGGGCCTGCAGCTCGACCCGGGGCAAGGGGCCGGGCGGCGCGAGGCCGCGGTTGGCGAAGGTCCAGCCGAAGGTGGTGACGCCGAGGTGGGCGATGTGGCGCAGCCGCGCGCTGCCCGGGCGCGGGCGGCGCAGCACGTCCCACACGTCCTGGCCGTGGGCCCAGGTCTCCATCAGGCGCGCGGTGGCGAAGGACCGGGCGCTCATCGTCGGCCCGTACCACGGCAGCCTCGCCTTCGGGTCGAGCGCGTCCAGCCCCTGCACCAGGGCCTCGTAGCGCTTGCGCCAGCGCGCCAGCAGCGCGGCCCCGTCGACGGCACCGAAGTGGGTCCGGGCCACCGCGCTGATCTGGCCCCCGGCCGCCATGAGATCGCCCAGCACGCGCGCCTCGGCCTGGAAGGCCGGCGCGTCGGCCAGCGCCAGCAGCGCGGCTTCGTCGAAGTAGCACAGGTGCGCCACCTCGTCCCAGGCCGACCAGCCGTGGAAGGCGCTGCGCAGCCGCCACTGCGCCGGGTCCAGGCCCGCGCAGAGGGCGTCGAGCTCGCGGTACTCGTCGAGCAGGTCGGCGCAGATCGGGGTGGTGAGCAGGTTCACGGGCGGGTTCAAGGGCGGCTCCATGCTGCGGCCGGCGCCGGTGAGAATGCGCAGTCGTGCACGCCCGACCCCTTTGGAGCCAGGGCGGTCGCCGCGTCGACAGGAACAGGATCCGACATGCTGCTCGTGAGCTACAACATCCAGTACGGCAAGGGCAAGGACGGCCGTTTCGACCTCGCGCGCATCTGCGCGGCGCTGGACGGGGCCGACATCATCGCATTGCAGGAAGTGGAGCGCCACTGGCCCCGTTCCGGCATGGCCGACCAGCCCGCCGAGATCGCACGCCTGCTCGGCCACCGCCACCACTGGGTCTACGGCCCGGGTTTCGACGTGGCCGCCGACGACGCGGCGCCCGGAAACCGGCGGCGCCAGTTCGGCAACATGCTGCTCTCGCGCTGGCCGATCGTGTCCTCACGCCACCACATGCTGCCCAAGATGGGGCTGACCCGCCAGTTCAGCCTGCAGCGCTCGGCGATCGAGGCCGTCGTCGAACCGCCGGGGCTGCCGGCCTTGCGCGTGTACTCGCTGCACCTGAGCCACGTCGGCGACGGGGACCGCGCCCCCCAGGTCGAGCGCCTGCTGCAGATCCACCGCGACGCGCCGCTGGAAGGCGGCGCCTGGTGCGGCAGGCATGCGGAGACGGCCTGGACCCTGGGCCAGGCCGCTCCGCCGATGCCCGCGGCCGCTGCCTACATGGGCGACTTCAACCTCATGCCAGACTCGCCGCTGTACACGCGCCTGACCGGGCCGTTCTCGGCCGACCAGGGGCGGATGAGCCATGCGGGGGGGCTGGTGGACGCCTTCGTCGCCGCCGGCGGCGCCGAGAACGACCCGCGGGACTGGACCTGCGACAGCGGCGAGACCGACCCCGCCTTGCGCCGGCTGGACTACTGCTTCGTCTCGACCGAACTCGCTCCGCGCGTCCAGCGCGCCTGGATCGAACACGCGGCGCAGGGCTCGGACCACCAGCCGATCTGGACCGAACTGGCCTGAGGGGAGACACCGGCATGGATCGTCAGGAACGCACCGTGCGCATCGGCGGCGCCTCCGGCTTCTGGGGCGACAGCATGGTCGGCGCGCCACAGCTCGTCGAGCACGGGCGCCTCGACTACCTCGTCTTCGACTACCTGGCCGAGACGACGATGGCGCTGCTGGCCGGGGCGCGCGCGAAGCGGCCCGAACTCGGCTACGCGACCGATTTCGTCGACGTCGCGATGAAGGCCGCGCTGCCCGAGGTCGTGCGCCGCGGGATCAAGGTGGTGGCCAATGCCGGCGGCATCCACCCCGAGGGCTGCGCTCAGGCCCTGCGCGCGCTGGCCGGCTCGATGGGCCTCGCGCCGCGCATCGCCGTCGTCCTCGGCGACGACGTGAGCGCGCAACTGCCGGCGCGGCGCGAGGCGGGCACGCGCGACATGTTCAGCGGCGAACCCCTGCCCGAGCGCCTGCTCAGCGCCAACGCCTACCTCGGCGCGCTGCCGGTGGCGCGCGCGCTCGCCGCCGGCGCCGACATCGTGATCACCGGCCGCGGGGTCGACAGCGCGGTCACGCTGGGCGTGCTGATGCACGAGTTCGGCTGGCAGCCGGGCGATCACGACCTGCTGGCCGCGGGCAGCCTGGCCGGCCACATCATCGAGTGCGGCTGCCAGGCCACGGGCGGCCTGTTCACGGACTGGCAGGACATCCCCGACTGGCCGGGCATCGGCTACCCGGTGATCGAGTGCCGCGCCGACGGCCGCTTCGTCGTCACCAAGCCCGAGGGCACGGGCGGCCGCGTGCTGCGCGCCGCGGTGGCCGAGCAGCTGCTCTACGAGATCGGCGACCCGGGCGCCTACCTGCTGCCGGACGTCTGCTGCGACTTCCGCCACGTACGCATCGAGCAGGCGGGCGAGGACCGCGTCGAGGTCAGCGGCGCGCGCGGGCGCGCGCCGTCGGCGCAGTACAAGGTCGCGGCCACGGCGATGGACGGCTGGCGCTGCGCCGGCAGCATGGTGATCGTGGGCATCGACGCCGCAGCCAAGGCCCGGCGCACCGGCGAAGCCATCGTCGAGCGCGTGCGCCGCATCCTGCGCGCGCAGGGCCTGCCGGACTTCCGCGCCACCGCGGTGGAACTGCTCGGCGCGGAGACCCTGTACGGCCCGCATGCCCGCGCCGGCGCGGCGCGCGAGGTGATGGTGCGCGTGGTCGCCGACCACGCCCTGAAGCCGGCGCTGGAGATCTTCGCGCGCGAGATCGCGCCTGCCGGCACCTCGTGGTCGCCCGGCACCACCAGCCCGGGCGGCGGCCGGCCCTCGCCCTCGCCGCTGATCCGGCCGCTGGCCTTCCTGCTGGACAAGGCGGCGGTGTCGGTGCGGGTGCGCCTGGACGATCAGGAGTTCGAGGTGCCCATCCCCGCCGGGGACGGCGCCGTGGCGGCGCCCGCGCCCGTGGCCCCGCCGCCGCCGTGGACCGACCCGCCCGGCGCGCAGGTCGAAGTGCCGCTGGTGCGCCTGGCCTGGGCGCGCAGCGGCGACAAGGGCGACATCGCCAACATCGGCGTCATCGCCCGCCGCCCCGAGTGGCTGCCGCTGCTGTGGGACCGGCTGCATCCGCAGGCCGTCGGCGCCTGGCTCGCCCACCTGGTGCGCGGCCCGGTCGAGCGTCACCACCTGCCCGGCATCGAGGCGATGAACTTCGTGCTGCATGGCGCGCTCGACGGCGGCGGCCCGGTCTCGCGCCGCATGGACCCGCTGGGCAAGGGCATGGCGCAGATCCTGCTGGACATGCCGGTGCGGGTGCCGCAGGCGCTGGCCGAGTCGCTGGGCTGAGGGGCCGCCCGAGGCGGGCGCGGAAATGGCCCGGAAAGAAAATCGGCTGCCAAGGCAGCCGACGGTGGAGGGTGTTCTCGGCGCGGGTACGGGTTCCGCTGTGTCCGCCCAGTGCTGCGGTCGGTTGGTGCCTCGAACAAGTGAAGGATAGAGCAGACCGGGCAGATTGAAAAGCCCCAATTGCCTGGTATCGACAGGGTTGTTGACCGGATCGGGTCCCGGTGCGCCCCTTGGGAAGAACCGGCCGTGGAAATGCGCTCGCACACCCCGCGTCTTCTCAGCTTCCGAAACCGGCCAGGCCGCCAAACTCAGGCGGCTCATGCCCACCAAACCCCGCGCTTCGAATCACCAGCTCGGCCCGACTGAGGCCTTGCTGCCACCAGCCGTGCTGCGCACGGCACGGACGCCGCGCGCCCCCGCGCCCTTGCGCCCGGCGCAGCGCGCGCGCGCTTCAGCGGGCCTCCAGGCGGCGCTGCTGCGCGCCTCGCAAAACGCCCCTGTCCTGGACCTGGTGCTGGCCGAGATCGGCCGTCCCACCGGCGGGCTCGGTGGAGTGCGGGAAAGCGATGCACCGCGCGTCCTGCGGCAGATCGGCGAAAACCTCGCCAATCACCTGGAGCACGGCGAATCCTTGCATCTGCTCGGAGATCAGCGCTTTGCCATCGTCCGCTGCGTCGAGCCAGATCGCACCGAGCAGCGCTGCCAGCGCCTGCTGGTGGAGTTGCAACGGCCGGTTTCGCAGTTCGCAGGTCGGCGCATCGTGCCCGAGGCCGTTCTCGGCGTGGCACGCGTCGAAACCGGGACGTCAACCACCCTGGCACTGCGACGCGCGCAGGCCGCGCTCGATGCTGCACGTGACGAGGGTCCGGGCGCCGTGGTCTGGCACCGCCCCGTGGTGGACGAATTCCTTCGCCTGCGTCGGCGCCTGCTGCTGGACCTGCCCTCCGCGCTGGCCAGCCCTGCGCTGACGCTGTTCCTGGAGCCCACGCTCTGCCTGCGCAGCGGTGCCATCGTTGCAGCCCGAGCACAGCCACGTTGGGTACACCCCAGGCT
>JBILNB010000138.1:0-5245 GCA_044375195.1 Rubrivivax sp.
CCAGATCGCCAAACGGCATCAATTCGTAGCTGGTGCTGCGGCCACTGGCCTCGGACCTCTTCAGAACCCCACGATCCAAGAGCTCGGTGATGTCGCGCAGTGCGGTGTCCTGCGAGCACTTGCTGATCGCCGCCCATTTGCTGCTGGTGAGCTTGCCGTCGAAGCCGTCGAGCAGCTGGTTCAGCAGCTTGACCTGCCGCTCGTTCAGGGGTGTGCCCGCCCAATGCTGCCAGAAGCGAGCCTTGGCCAAGACCTGCGCCAGCGTGGCCTCGGCGCCTTGGATCGCGCGCAGCAGGCAGGCCAGGAACCAGGCCAACCAGGCAGTGACATCGAGATCGCCTTTTTGCGTGGCTTCCAGGCGGTCGTAGTACGCATCACGCTCTCGCTGGATCTGCGCCGACAGGCTGTAGAAGCGCTGCGCTGATGCTTCAGCGCGCGCCAGCGCCATGTCCCCCACGGCGCGTGCGATCCGGCCATTGCCGTCCTCGAACGGGTGGACGGTCACGAACCACAAGTGCGCCAGGCCTGCCTTGACGACCGGATCGTCCTGATCGTCCACGTTGAACCAGAGGAGGAAATCGCTCATCTCGGCTTCCAGCCGGGACGCCGGGGGCGCTTCGTAGTGGACCTTCCGCCGATGCAGCGGCCCCGAGACCACTTGCATGGGCCCGTGTGCATCATCGCGCCATTGGCCCACACGGACCTTGGTGAGGCCGCTGTACCCGGTCGGGAACATTGCGGCATGCCAGCCGAACAGCCGCTCGGCAGTCAGCGGCGTGCGGCGCCCCTGGGTGGCGTCCAGCACCATGTCCACCACCCCATCGACGTGCCGGTCGACCGGTGCCAAGGCACCGATGTCGACGCCGAGCCTGCGGGCGATGGAGGAGCGCACCGACTCGGGATTGAGCTTTTCGCCTTCGATTTCGCTGGTCTTGAGCACATCCTCGGTCAGGGTGCGCAGGGTCGCCTGGCCACGCAGGCTGAACCCCAGGTCGTGCATGCGGCCCAGCAGATGACCCTGGGCCAGGTGCACCTGGGCGAGCAGCGGGGCCAGCCGCCTGGCGTCGTAGGTCCAGTGCGGCCAGTCGCTGTGCTGCCAGATGTAGCGCTTATCTACGCTATTCATGCGGTGATTATGCAAGGCATTCGCCGCACAATCGATCCATCGACGCAATACCTGCGGGCTCGAGGCCTGCCGCCCGCCGCGGGCACAATGGAACACCCGTCCCCAAGAGGAAACGCCCCCGTGAAGAAAGCCCTGATCACCGGCGTCACCGGCCAGGACGGCAGCTACCTGGCCGAGTTCCTGCTGGACAAAGGCTACGAGGTCCACGGCATCAAGCGCCGCGCCTCGCTGTTCAACACGCAGCGGGTAGACCACATCTACGAAGACCCGCACGTGGAACAGCAGCGCTTCGTGCTGCACTACGGTGACCTGAGCGACGCGAGCAACCTCACGCGCATCCTGCAGCAGGTGCAGCCCGACGAGGTGTACAACCTGGGCGCGCAGAGCCACGTGGCGGTGAGCTTCGAGGCGCCGGAGTACACGGCCGACGTCGACGCGCTGGGCACGCTGCGCCTGCTGGAGGCCATCCGCTTCCTGGGGCTGGAGAAGAAGACGCGCTTCTACCAGGCCAGCACCTCCGAGCTCTACGGCCTGGTGCGGGAGACGCCGCAGCGCGAGACCACGCCCTTCCACCCGCGCAGCCCCTATGCGGTGGCCAAGCTGTACGCCTACTGGATCACGGTGAACTACCGCGAGGCCTACGGCATGTACGCGTGCAACGGCATCCTCTTCAACCACGAGAGCCCGCGCCGGGGCGAGACCTTCGTCACGCGCAAGATCACGCGCGGGCTGTGCCACATCGCCCAGGGGCTGGAGCAGTGCCTGTACATGGGCAACCTGGACAGCCTGCGCGACTGGGGGCATGCCAAGGACTACGTGCGCATGCAGTGGATGATGCTGCAGCAGGAGCGGCCGCAGGACTACGTCATCGCCACCGGCAAGCAGTACTCGGTGCGCGAGTTCATCACCTGGACGGCGGCGGAGCTGGGCATCGCGCTGCGCTTCGAGGGCCGCGGGGTGGACGAGAAGGCCTACGTGGCCGCGGTGCAGGGCGACAAGGCGCCGGGCGTGAAGCCGGGCGACTGCGTGGTGGCGGTGGACGCGCGCTACTTCCGCCCGGCCGAGGTGGACACGCTGCTGGGTGACCCGGGCAAGGCCAAGGCCGATCTGGGCTGGGAGCCCGAGATCACGGCCCAGGAGATGTGCGCCGAGATGGTGGCGCAGGACCTGCAGGCCGCGCGGCAGACGGCGCTGCTGCGCCGGCACGGCTACACCACGCCGGTGGCGCGGGAGGCGGGGTGATGGCCGCGGGTGCCACGGCCGGCAGCGGCAGCGCCGCGGGCGCGCACAGCGGCGCGCTGCCGCCCGACCGCGGCGCGCGCATCTACGTGGCCGGCCACCGCGGCATGGTGGGCAGCGCCATCGTGCGCCGCTTGCACGCGCTGGGCTACGGGCACCTCGTCACCGCCACCCACGCCGAGCTGGAGCTGACCGACCAGGCCGCCGTGCGCGCCTTCTTCGCGGCGCAGCCCATCGACGCGGTGGTGCTGGCCGCGGCCCGGGTGGGCGGCATCCACGCCAACAACACCTACCCGGCGGACTTCATCGCCGACAACCTGGCGATGCAGTGCAACGTCATCCAGGCTGCGCATGCGGCCGGGGTGCAGCGGCTGCTGTTCCTGGGCTCGTCGTGCATCTACCCGCGCATGGCGGCGCAGCCGATGCGCGAGGACGCGCTGCTCACCGGCCCGTTGGAGCCGACGAACGAGCCCTATGCGGTGGCCAAGATCGCGGGCATCAAGCTGTGCGAGAGCGTCAACCGCCAGCACGGGCGCGACTACCGCAGCGTGATGCCCACCAACCTGTACGGCCCGGGCGACAACTTCCACCCGGACAACAGCCACGTCATCCCGGCGCTGCTGCGGCGCTTGCACGAGGCGGCGCGCGCCGGCGCGGCCGAGGTGACGATCTGGGGCAGCGGCAGCCCGATGCGCGAGTTCCTGCACGTGGACGACATGGCCGCGGCCTGCGTGCACGTGCTGGAGTTGCCCGCGGAGGTGTACCGCGCCCACACCCAGCCGATGCTGAGCCACGTGAACGTGGGCACGGGCGTGGACTGCACCATCCGCGAACTGGCCGAGACCATCGCCCGAGTCACCGGCTTTCGCGGCCGGCTGGTCTGGGACACCACCAAACCCGACGGCGCCCCGCGCAAGCTGCTGGACGTCTCCCGCCTGGCCGCGCTGGGCTGGCGCGCGCAGACGGGGCTCGAAGAGGGGCTGCGGCAGACGTACGCGTGGTTCCTGGAACACCAGCAGGGGTATCGGGGGTAGGGGTGAGGCGGCGGTGGGCTGGTTTGGTACCGCTGGCATCCATCAAACCTTGCGGACCCGTTTTTCCGGCCCATAAACTCTAGCCTTCAAGAAACTTGAGCTAGCGATGATCACCGTTCCACTCGCGCAAGCGAAGGTCCAGCTCTCGGAGCTGATCAGCCGTGTGGAGGCGGGCGAGACCGCGGCTGTCACGCGGCGCGGCAAACCTGTGGTTCGGCTCGTCGGTTACGGCGACGAAACGCCCACGGAGCCGAGCCGCAAGGTGGAGCAGGCATTCGCGAACCTGTTTCGGCTGCGAAAGGGCGTGTCCATCGAGGGTGACCTCAAGGACGTGGCACGCCAGGGTCTGGCTTGAGGGTCTTCGTTCTCGTACGGGTGAAACAAGGTCCGTGAGCACGATCCCGGCGACGGGCTGCGCCCAGTCGATCACCCGGGGGAATCAAGAAAACCTGGGATGGTCAGGCGTGCTCTTGTGCGCGCTCAGTCGTCAGTACGGTCGCTGCGGCAAATTCAAGCACCGTGCGCCGCCGTCTGCCGGCCGCGCGAGTTGTTGACACTTCTGGTCCATCCCAATGGCATTGCCCCCACCTCGCATGACACCCTCCACAACCACCCTGGTCACCGGCGGCGCCGGCTACATCGGCGCGCACACCACGCTGGCCCTGCTGCAGGCCGGGCATGCGGTGGTGGTGCTGGACAACCTGAGCAACAGCTCGGCAGAGTCGCTGCGGCGGGTGGAGCGTATTGCCGGGCGGGCGCCGGTGTTCGTGCAGGGCGACGTGCGCGACCGCGCGCTGGTGGAGCAACTGCTGCGGCAGCACGGGGTGGGCGCGGTGCTGCACTTCGCGGGGCTGAAGGCGGTGGGCGAGAGCGTGTCGATGCCGCTGGCCTACTACGACCACAACGTGGCGGGCTCGCTGGCGCTGTGCCAGGCCATGGCCGCCGCCGGGGTGTGGCGCCTGGTGTTCAGCTCCTCGGCCACGGTCTACGGCGACCCGGCCACGGTGCCGATCCACGAGGACATGCCCACCGGTCCGACCAACCCCTACGGCCGCACCAAGTGGATGGTTGAGCACCTGCTGCGCGACGTGGCGGCGTCGGACACGCGCTGGTCGATCGCGGCGCTGCGCTACTTCAACCCGGTGGGCGCGCACGACAGCGGCCTGATCGGCGAGGACCCGCGCGGCACGCCCAACAACCTGCTGCCCTACGTGGCCCAGGTGGCGGTAGGCCGGCGCGCGGAGCTGGCGGTCTTCGGCGACGACTACCCCACGCCCGACGGCACGGGCGTGCGCGACTACATCCACGTGGTGGACCTGGCTGACGGCCACCTGAAGGCGCTGCAGGCGCTGCAGGCGCGCAGCGGCCTGCACACCTGGAACCTCGGCACGGGCCGCGGCCACAGCGTGCTGGAGATCGTGCGCGCCTTCGAGCAGGCCAGCGGCCGCCCGGTACCCTACCGCGTGGTCCCGCGCCGCCCGGGCGACGTGGCCACCAGCTACGCCGACCCCACCCGCGCCACGCGCGAGCTGGGCTGGCAGGCGCAGCGCGGCCTGCCGGAGATGATGGCTGACACCTGGCGCTGGCAGTCGGCCAACCCGCAGGGGTACGGGGGCGACTGAAGGACACAGAGCCGGCGTCAGATCGACGCAGGCTTTGCTCCCCTCCCCCCTGGCGGGGGAGGGGATGGGGGAGAGGGGGGTGAGCGCAAAGGCCTCGGTGTGCCCCCCCTCTCCCCAACCCCTACCCAGGAACCTCCTCGTGAGGCTGGCTTGCAGTGCCGCCGCACTGCCTGTCTCCCTCATGCTGCCGCAGGCGCTTTCACCAGCTGCATCCCGAACTTGCT
>JBILNB010000079.1:0-18822 GCA_044375195.1 Rubrivivax sp.
CGCTCGGCCTCGTGCTGAAGAGTTCCTGGCACCTGTTCATCCCGCTGGTGGTGATGGTCACGCTGCTGCTGCTGCAGTACACGCCCTTCATGGCCGCCTTCTGGGGCATCACGCTGACGATCGCCTGCTCGTGGATCCCGCGCCTGCTCGGGCCGCTGGGGCGCCACATGACGGGCCTGCCGGTGACGCCGCGCGCGCTGGTCCAGGGCTTCGAGATGGGCGCGAAGTCGGCGCTGGGCATCGGCGCGGCCTGCGCCTGCGTGGGCTTCGTGCTCGGCATCACCACGCTCACCGGCATGGGCTTCAAGTTCTCGGCCTTCGTGATCGACCTGTCGGGCGTCGCGGCGCAGTGGGTCGACGGCTTCGACGTGTTCGGCTGGTTCGAGCTCAAGCAGGTCACCATCCTGTTCGGGCTGCTGTTCACGGCCCTGGCCTGCATCATCATGGGCTCGGGCGTGCCGACCACGCCGACCTACATCATCCTGGCCTCCATCGTCGCCCCGGCGCTGGCGCAGCTGGGCGTGCCGCAGCTGGCCACGCACTTCTTCGTCTTCTACTACGGCGTGCTCGCCGACGTGACGCCGCCGGTGGCGCTGGCCGCCTTCGCCGCCGCCGGCATCGCGCGCAGCGAGCCCATGCGCACCGGCATGACGGCCTTCAGGCTGTCGATGGGCAAGGCGCTCGTGCCCTTTGCCTTCGTCTACGCGCCGGTCCTGCTGCTGCTGGACTTCAACCTCGTGAACTTCGCCTTCGCGCTGGCCGGCGCCGTGATCGCGATCCTGGGCCTCGGGGCAGCCTACACCGGCCACTGCGGACGGCCGATCCGAATGCCGGCCTTCCTGCTGCTGAACCTGCTGTCGCTGAGCCTGGTCTTCGGCAATCCGGTGGTCACGCTCGTGGGCGGCGCGGCGGTGCTGGCCATCCTGGCCTGGCACGCCCGGCCGGGGGGACGGGGCGTGGACGGCGGCAGCGCCATCGGCCCGGGCTGAGGCCCGCATCCAGCCGCACCGGCAAGGCTCAGGCCGCCGACCGCGCGGATCGGGGAAACTCCGGCGTGTCCCGACCGACCCGGCGCGGCCATCGCCGCGTCCGACCCTGAACTGCACGCCCGCGACATGAACACCACGCCCGCCACCTCCCCGCTGGTCGCCCTGAACGACCCCACGCTGCTCAAGACCGATGCCCTGGTCGACGGCGCGTGGGTGGGCGGCGACAGCCGTTTCGCCGTCACCGACCCCGCCACCGGCGCCCACCTGGCCGACGTCGCCAACCTCGGGGCGGCGCAGGCGCAGCAGGCCATCGCCGCGGCCGACCGCGCCTGGCCGGCCTGGCGCGCCAAGCCCGCGAAGGAGCGCGCGGCCATCCTGATGAAGTGGTTCGCGCTGCTGCACCAGCACGCCGACGACCTGGCCCGCATCATGACCGCCGAGCAGGGCAAGCCGCTGGCCGAGGCGCGCGGCGAGGTCGTCTACGGCGCGAGCTTCCTGGAGTGGTTCGCGGAGGAGGCCAAGCGCGTCTACGGGGAAACCATCCCGACCACCGACCCGACCAAGCGCTACCTGGTGCTCAAGCAGTCGATCGGCGTGTGCGCGGCCATCACGCCGTGGAACTTCCCGATCGCGATGATCACGCGCAAGGTCGCGCCGGCGCTGGCCGCTGGTTGTCCGGTCGTCATCAAGCCGGCGGAGCAGACGCCGCTGTCGGCGCTGGCCTGCGCCGAGCTCGCCCAGCGCGCCGGCATGCCCGCCGGGGTGCTGAACGTGCTGAGCGCCGACGCGGCGAACTCCATCGGCATCGGCCAGGTGCTGTGCGCCAGCGACACCGTCCGCCACCTGTCCTTCACCGGCTCCACCGAGGTCGGGCGCATCCTGGCCGCGCAGTGCGCGCCGACGATCAAGAAGATCAGCCTGGAGCTCGGCGGCAACGCCCCCTTCATCGTCTTCGACGACGCCGACCTCGACAGCGCCGTCGAGGGCGCCATGGTCAGCAAGTACCGCAACGCCGGCCAGACCTGCGTCTGCGCCAACCGGCTGTACGTGCAGGACGGCGTGTACGAGGCCTTCGTCGAGAAGCTCGCGGCCCGCGCGGCGGCGATGCGCGTCGGCCCGGGCTTCGAGCCGGGCGTGAACATCGGCCCGCTGATCGATGCCCAGGCCATGGCCAAGGTCGAGGCGCACGTGGCCGACGCGCTGGCCCAGGGCGCGCGCGTGGTCGTCGGCGGGCAGCGCGCCGGCGAGCGCTTCTACACGCCCACGGTGCTGGCCGACGTCACCGCCACCATGCGATGCGCGCGCGAGGAGACCTTCGGCCCGGTGGCGCCGGTGTTCCGCTTCCGCACCGAGGCCGAGGCCATCGCGGCGGCCAACGCCACCGAGTTCGGCCTCGCGAGCTACTTCTACAGCCGCGACATCGGCCGCATCTTCCGCGTCGCCGAGGCGCTGGAGTACGGCATGGTCGGCATCAACACCGGCCTGATCTCCACCGCCGAGGTGCCCTTCGGCGGCGTCAAGCAGTCCGGCCTGGGGCGCGAGGGCTCGCGCCACGGCATCGAGGACTACGTCGAGATGAAGTACCTCGCACTGGGGGACCTGCACCGCTGATGATGCAGCGGCCCGGCGGCAGGGACGCAGGGCGCGAGCCGACGCGCCCCGCCACCAGCCCTGTTCAGGACCCCTTGATGCCGTTGTCGCGGATGATGCGGCCGTAGGTCTCGTGGTCGGACCTGACCGTCCGCGCAAGGGCCTCAGGGCCGCCCGCCTGGACGAGCAGGGCCGAGTTGGCCAGGGGCGTCTTGACCTCGGCGGACTGCACGGCCGCCTCCACGGCGGCGCTCAGGGCCGTCAGGATGGCGGGCGGGGTCGCCCCGGCAGTGAAGAAGCCGAGCCAGGTGCTGAGCTCGAACCCGGGTACCGTCTCGGCGATGGTCGGGATGTCGGGCGTGCCCGCATAGCGCGACTTCTCGCCGATGGCCAGGACACGCACCCGCGGGTCGTTCAACAGGGGCTTGAAGACCGACAGGGTAGCGATGCCGACCTTCACATGCCCGGCGAGCAGGTCGGTCACCATGGGGCCGCCACCCTTGTAGGGGATGTGCACCATGTCCAGGCCCGTGCGCTGGTTCAGCAGCAGGCCGCCGATGTGCTGTGGCGAACCCTCGCCGGCGGTGCCGAAGCTGAGCGTGCGCGGGTTGCGGCGACCGTACTCGATGAGTTCGGCCACGTTGCGCACCGGCAGCGTGCTGTTGACGCAGATCGCGACCACGGCGTTGATCGCACTGCTGACGGGCACCAGGTCTTTCTGGGCATCGAAGCCCATGTCCTTCAACAGGTGCGGACTGATCGTCAGGATGGGCTGCGTGGCCATCAGGATGCGGGTGCCATCCGCGGGTGACTTGGCCACGAAGGCTGCGCCGACCACGCCGCCTGCGCCCGCGCGGTTCTCCGCGATCACGGGCTGGCCGAAGGTGGGCGCCATGCGCGTCTGCACCAGGCGTCCGGTCTGGTCGGTCGAGGCCCCGGGCGGGTAGGGAATGACGACGCTGAGCGGCCGGCTGGGATAGCCCGACTGGGCCAAGGACCAGCCGGGCAGCGCAGCCGCACAGGCCGCGGCGACGCTGCCGATGAAATGTCTGCGGGGGGGTGTCATCGAAGGGTCTCCTGAAGTTGTGTCGTTGGGGGCACGGGGTCGACCGCCCAGGACCGAGGTACCCGGACGGTCATCTCGAGCAGGCGCTGGCCATAGGCCTTGCCTTGCGGGTCGATGCGACGCGAGGCCATGCCGCCACCGCCCAGCGCGCGCTCGAGCACGAAGTTGAAGGCATGCAGGCCCGGCGCCTCGTAGCGCACCACCGGCCCCTCGACGGCGCCGGCGAAGTGCGCGAGCACGCGCGCGGGGGTCAGTTCGGCACGCAGGTGCGGCAGGAAGCGCGAGTCGCGGCAGAAGACGGCGATGTTCGACGAGTCGCCCTTGTCGCCCGAGCGCGCGTGCGCCAGCCAGCGCAGCGGCACCTCGACCCAGGCCTCGCCGGCCACCGGTGGCGGCGCCGGAGCATCGGCGCCGGGGTCGGCCGCGGCGGCCTCGCCGCCCGGGGGCCCGGCGGGCGGCAGGGGCACGTCGAAGGCGGCGCCCTCGCCCACCTGCACGCGCGGCGCGGCCAGGCGCTGCTTGTCGAGCAGGAAGCTGTACAGCCGCACCACCGGCACGGCCTTGGGCCGGCCGCCGACGAGCGCGGCCGTGCCCTGGGCGAAACCGAGCCCGACCGAGCCCAGCTCGCGTGCGACCAGGTTCAGCGCCCGCGCCTGCGGGTGGTCGAGCACGAGGCGCAGCACGACCTCGCGCGCGCCGCGCGCACGGGAGGCGGCGCCGTAGCTGGCCTCGGCACCCAGCACCTCGACGTGCACGGCGCCGAAATCGCCGAAGCCGTGCTCGGCCAGGCGGCTCCGGCCGCGCTCGACAAGGGCGCGCGCCGTGCGCTCGGCCTTGGCCACGGCCTCGTGACCGATGATCACGACCAGGGCCACCGAGCGCCAGCCGTCCTGGAAGGTGGCGCAGACCTTGAGGTCGGGCGTGGGCGCGCGGCCGCGCGCACCGCTGACGCGCACCCGGTCGGGGCCCTGCGGCTCGAGCCGCAGCTGCGAGAAGTCGGCGCGTACGTCGGGCAGGCGGTAGTCGGTCGGGTCGCCCACCTCGTACAGCGCCTGCTCGGCCACCGTCTGCACGTTGACCCGACCGCCGGTGCCGGCCGGCTTGGTGATGATCGCGCTGCCGTCGGCCCGGCATTCGGCGATGGGGTAGCCGATGTCGTGCCAGTCGGGCACGGTATGCCAGTCGGTGAAGACGCCGCCCGTGACCTGGGGCCCGCACTCGAGCAGGTGACCGGCCAGGCTGCCGGCGGCCAGCAAATCGTGTGCGTCGGCGGGCCAGCCGAACTCATGCATCAGGATACCGAGCGCGAGGGCGCTGTCCACGCAGCGCCCGGTGACGACGATGTCGGCCCCGGCGGCCAGAGCCGCAGCGATCGGCCCGGCGCCGAGGTAGGCGTTGGCGGTCAGCAGGCGCGACGGCAGGGGCTCGCCGCTGCGCCACTCGCGCACGCCCTCGGCGCGCAGCGCGTCGACCTGCGGCATCAGGTCGTCGCCCTCGACCACGGCCACGCGGAGGACCACTCCAAGGCGCGCGCAGGCCGCCTCGAGAGCCGCCTTGCAGGCACGCGGATTCACACCTCCGGCGTTGCTCGCGACCTTGACGCCCAGGCGCGCGATCTCCCCCAGGTGCGGCTCGAGATAGGCGACGAAGTCAGGCGGGTAGCCGGCGGCCGGGTCCTTCTCGCGCGCGCGGGCCAGCAGCGACATCGTCACCTCGGCCAGGTAGTCCATCATCAGGTAGTCGACCCCGGCGCCGAGCAGCGGGCCGATCGCCCCCGGGCTGTCGCCCCAGGCGCCGGAGGCGCCGCCGATACGCACCACCTCCCGGCGCGCCGACGCGCGCCGGCCGCCGGCGGGCGCGTCCGCAAGGGCGGGATCGGGCGTCGACGGGTTCACCGCGGCTCTCCTTCGCCCGCCCAGCGCGGCGCGCGCTTCTCGTTGAAGGCGGCCAGGCCCTCTTGCGCGTCGGCCGTGCGCGAGGCGATCGCGATCTGCGCCTCGGCAAAGGACAGGGCCTCGCCGAAGGGCATGGAGTCCATCGCCGCGATCGCCATCTTGCCGCGCCGCAGCGCCACCGGCGACATGCGGCCCAGCCGCGCCACCCAGGCCTGCACCGCGTCATCGAGCGCTGCCTCGGGCACGACCTCGTTCACGAGCCCGATCTCGAAGGCGCGGCGCGCGTCGATCAGTTCGCCGCCCAGACAGAGTTCGTTGACGTGGCGCGGCGCGACCAGGCGCCGCAGGTAGACCAGCACCTGCATCGGGAACACGCCCACGCGCGCCTCGGGCAGGCCGAAGCGCGCATGCTCGGCCGCGATCGCCAGGTCGCACAGCGCCATCAGCCCCATTCCGCCGGCCACGCAGGCGCCGTTGACGCGCGCGATCATCGGGAGGCCGAGTTCGCGCACGCGCCGCGCCAGGCGGCCGAAGTCGGTCGTCGGCTCGTCCAGGCCCTCGGTGAAGACGCCGGTGCCGCGCGTCAGGTCGGCCCCGGCGCAGAAGGCCTGGCTGCCAGCGCCGGTGAGCACGAGGGCGCGCACGCCGGGGTCGGCGCGGGCGCTGTCGAGGGCGGCCTCGATGCCGGCGATCACGTCGGGGTTGATGGCGTTGCGGCGCTGCGGGCGGTCGATCGTCACCCAGAGGGCGGCGCCGCGGCGCTCCTGCCGCACCACGGGCGGCGGGGAGGCGGCGTGGGAGGGGGCGTGGGAGGGGGACGCGTCCATCAGTAGGACTTCGGCAGCCCGAGCTGCCGCTCAGACAAGAAATTCAGGATCATCTCGCGCGAAACCGGCGCGAGCTGGCAGGCCACCATCTCGCGGAAGTAGCGCTCGACATGGTACTCAGCGGCGTAGCCCATGCCGCCATGGGTGCGGATGGCGCGGTCGCAGGCCTTGAAGCCGGCGTCGGCGGCCAGCAGCTTGGCGGCGTTGGCCTCGGCGCCGCAGGGCTTGCCGCTGTCGTACAGCTCGGAGGCGTGGAGCGTCATCAGCTCCGCGGCGTAAAGCTCGGCCCAGGCTTCGGCCAGCGGGTGGGCGATGGCCTGGTTCTTGCCGATAGGGCGGCCGAAGACCACGCGTTCGGCCGCGTAGCGCGCCGCCTTGTCGAGCGCGCGCCGCCCCATGCCCAGCACCTCGGCCGCGTTCAGGATGCGCTCGGGGTTCAGGCTGTCGAGGATGTAGCGGAAGCCCTGCCCCTCCTCGCCGATGCGGTGCTCGACCGGGATCTCCAGGCCGTCATAGAAGACCTGGTTGGAGTTCACCGCGTGGCGCCCCATCTTCGGGATCTCGGTCACCTTGACCGTGCGCGGGTCCTTGTCGGCGAAGAACAGCGTCAGGCCTTCGGTCGGCCGGGCGCACTCCTCCAGCGGCGTCGTGCGCGCGAGCAGCACGATCTTGTGCGCCTGCTGCGCGGTGCTGGTCCAGATCTTCTGGCCGTGCACCACGTAGTGGTCGCCGCGCCGCACGGCGCGCGTCTTGATGCGCGTGGTGTCGAGCCCGGCGTCGGGCTCGGTGACGCCGAAGCAGGCGCGGATCTCGCCACTGATGACCTTGGGCAGCCACTCGCGCTTCTGCGCGTCGCTGCCGTGCTTGACGATGGAGTGCAGGCCGAAAATGTTGATGTGGATCGCCGAGCACGCCGCGAAGTAGCCAGCCGAGGCCCCCACCACCTGCATCATGATCGAGGCTTCGGTCACGCCCAGGCCCGAGCCCCCATACTCGGCCGGCATCGCGATGCCGAGCCAGCCGCCGGCGGCGATGTCGCGGCAGAACTCGTGCGGGAAGGTGTGCGTGCGGTCGAGCTCGCCCCAGTAGTCGTCGTCGTAGCGGTCGCAGATCGCACGCACCGCGTCGCGCACGGCTTGGCGCTCGGGAGTGTTGGCCAGGGCTTCTTGCATCATCAGGTGTCCTCGTCACGGGGCAAGTCGGGACCGGACGGGGCGTGCCGGCGCGCCGCGAGCTCGCGGCGGATCTCCTGCCCGTGCTCGCCCAGGTTGGGGGCCAGCCGGCGGATCGTCGCCGGCGAGCGCGAAAAACGCAATGGGAAGCGCGCCACCTTCAGGCGGCCCTCGGTCGGGTGTTCGTGCTCCTCGAACAGGCCCACGGCGCTGAACTGCGGGTCGTCGAACAGGTCTTCGAGGCGGTTCACCCGGGCGCACGGGATGTCGGCCTGCTGCAGCAGCGCCACCCACTGCGCCGTGTCACGCCCGCGCAGGGCTTCCCCCAGGAACTGCCCCATGGCGTCGGCGTGCTGGGTGCGCGACTCCTGGTCGCGGAAGCGGGGGTCGCGCTCCATCAGCTCGGGGTCGCCGATCAGGCGCGAGAACACGCGCCACTGGGCGTCGGTGTAGACGACGATGGCCAGGTGGCCGTCACGCGTCGGGTATGGGCCACGGAAGCGCGACTTCAGCCGGCGGTAGCCCATCTCACCCAGCGGGGGCACGAAGGCGCCGCCGCCCATGTGGTCAGCGAGCACGAACTGCGCCATCGTCTCGGCCATCGGCACCTCGACGAACTGGCCCTCGCCCGTGGCGTGGCGGTGCTGCAGTGCCGCGAGGATGGCGATCACCAGGTGCAGTCCGACGACACGGTCGGCGACGTTGATGGGCGCGTAGCGCGGCTGGCCGTCGATGGCCTGGAACAGCCCCGCCAGGCCGCCCGCGGCCTGGATCAGGTCATCGTAGACCGCACGCCCGGCCTCGGGCCCACCGGCACCGTAGCCCACCGCCGCGGCGTAGATCAGGCGCGGGTGCGACTGCGCCAGCGCCGCCGGGCTCAGGCCCAGACGCTCCAGCGCCTGCGGCCGGATGTTCGAGACGAGCACGTCGACGCTGCCGGCGAGTTCGAGCAGGAACTGGCGGTCGTCGGCCTGCTTCAGGTCCAGCACGATGCTGCGCTTGTTGCGGTTGGCCTGCAGGAACAGCGGGCCCATGCCCGCGTGCCGGAACGGGCCGACGCGGCGCATCGAATCGCCCTCGGGCGCCTCGACCTTGATCACGTCGGCACCGAGGTCGCCCATGATCTGCGTCGCCGCCGGGCCCATGACCACGGTGGTCAGGTCGAGCACGCGCACGCCGTGCAGCGGGCCGTGGCGTTCGCCGCCGGCCGAGCCGTCGCGACGATCGGGGGAGGATGTCATTTCGCCAAGTCGAAGAGTGTTTCGGGAGAGCGAATCACACCGAGTCTAGCCGACGGTGCCGACGGGTCCAGGCCCGGGACGACGTGGGACGGGCATCAAGGTTCAGCAGCCTTGCGCCAGCGATTCGACGAGGGTCGCCACATCGCTGGCGCGCTCCAGGGCCTGGAGCGCGTCGAAGCAGGCGCTGGCGTCGGCGAAGCCGCCGTGGCGTGCGCCATCGAGGAACTTGGCCCGCAGCGCCGCCTCGTCCAAGGGCCGGCGGGCGTGGCCGCGCGCGTACGCCACCTCGCCGGAATCGAAGGTGCGCCCCGCGGTGTCGCGCGCGACGACCCGGTCGCTGGCGGAGAACACCCCGTCGTCACCGCTGCAGTCGTCGCGCAGGTGCAGGCGCACAGTGCCCAGGGCCTGCTGCACCGGCGCCGAGGCGACAAAGCCCGGTTCGAGCTGGGCGTGGCCCGCCGCGCCGGCGAGCAGGCCGCTCACCACGGCGAACTCGACGCTGTACTTCGCCTCCAGCGGCGTTTGCGGCCGGTGGTGGCGCGCCATCGCCGCCTGCGCGCGGCCCAGGTGCACCTCCACCGCCCCCAGACGCGCCACGTCGAAACCGGGCTGGCGCGCGATGTCGATGGCGGCATCGACGACGCGATGCAGCGAATAGCACACCGGGTATTGCTTGAACGACAAGCCCGGGTCCAGCAGGCGAGGCTGCGTCGCCGACGTGCCCAGCCGCGCGTCCAGCCGCACCCGCCCGGACGGCGAGGCCACGGCCAGCAGGCCGTTCGGACGCTCGAGCGCGTCGTCGGCCGCCGTCACGCCATCCGCGGCGAGGCAGGCCGCCAGCACACCGGCTGACGCCGCCCTGCCGGCGTGCAGCGCCTTGGCCTGGGTGCCGAAGTTGGCTGCGACGCCGCCGCTCATGCTGGATGCGAGCGCCAGCGCGCGCGCCGCCTGCGGCGCGTCCAGGCGCAGCAAGCGCGCTGCGGTTGCGGCCGCGCCCACCGCCCCTAGCAGGGCCGAGGGATGCCAGCCGGAGCGGTGCCAGCCCTCGGGCTCGCGCGTCGACAACTCGGCCAGGACCTCGAAGCCGACGACGTAGGCGTCCAGCAGCGCGGCGCCCGAGGGACGCACCGGCTCGGCCAGCGCGAACAGCGCCGGCATCAGTAGGCTGCTCGGGTGGCAGCCGAAGGCCACGTCGTCCAAGGCCAGCGCGTGCGCCGCCGTCGCGTTCACCATCGCCGCGTCCTCGGGCCGGACGCAGCGCGCCGACAGCAGCGGGCAGAGCTTCCCGCCCGGCTGCGCCGCCCCGGCGGGGTCGAGGCGGCGCCACAGGGTCTCCACGACCGCCTCGCGTCGGGCCGCCAGCAGGCAGCCGTAGGCATCGACGATGCCGCGCTGCGCCATCCGGCGCGCGGCGGGCGCGATGGGGGTGGAGTCCGCCACGAAGGCGCCGAGCGCGGAAGTCAGGCCGGTCATCGGGAGCTTTCGAGGGTGGCCGCGGGTGCCGCCGGATCTAGGCTGAGCCAAGGGGGACGGGAAGCCCGTCGCGCAGCGTCCGCTGCGGCAGGGCCGCCAGGCCGTCGCAGCCCAACAGGGCCATGTCGCGCAGGATCTCCGCGCGCAGGAGGTCGATCGCGTGCGCCACCCCGGCCTGCCCGCCGACCACCGCGGCCCACAGGAAAGGCCGGCCGACGAGGACGTGTCCGGCGCCAAGGGCCAGCGCCTTGAGCACGTCGCCGCCGCGCCGCACGCCCGAGTCCAGCAGCACCTCCACGGGCCCGGCCGCCGCCCGGACCGCCGGCAGCGCATCGAGCGGCGCGATCGCGCCGTCGAGCTGGCGCCCGCCGTGGTTGGAGACGACCAGACCCTGGACGCCCACGCAGCGCGCCCGGGCGGCGTCCTCGGGCGCCAGCACGCCCTTGAGCACCAGCCGGTGCGGCCAGGCGGCGCGCACGCGCTCGAGTGCCGTCCAGTCCAGACCGTCGCGCCGGTGGGTGCGCGCGCCGCGCCAGGCCAGTGCCGGCTGACGCTGCGGGCCGAAGTTCTCGAAGTGCGGCATGCCGTCGCGCAGCATCGGCGCGAGCAGGGTGCCGAGCAACCAGCGCGGGCGCGCCAGCGCGTCGGCGAGCAGGCGCAGGCTCGGCCGCAGCGGGGAGCGATAGCCGTTGCGCAGATCGGCCTCGCGGTTGCCGCCGACCGGCACGTCGACCGTGACGACCAAAGTGCGAAAACCGCAGGCCGCGGCGCGTTGCACCAGGGCCAGTTGCTCGGCGGGCGCGGCGTCGAGGTAGGCCTGGAACCAGGCGTGCTCGTTGTCGCGCAGCACGTCGGCCATCGGCACCAGGGAGGCACCGCTGAGCACGAAGGGTATGCAGGCTGCGGCGGCAGCGCGGGCCATCGCGCGGTCCGCATCGCGCGCGGCCAGACCCATGCCGCCCATGGGGGCAATACCGAAGGGCGCCTCCCAGGTCTGCCCGAGCGTGTGCACCCGCACATGGCGTGCCGTCGTGTCCACGAGCACCCGGGGCTGGAAAGCGACCCGCTCGAAGGCGGCCCGGTTGGCGCGCAAGGACAGACCGTCCTGCGCGCCGCCGGCGATGTACTCGCGCAGGAAGCGCGGCAGCCGGCGCGCGGCCAGGGGCTCGAAATCCTGCAGCCCGTGCACCTGGCGCAGGCCGCGCGGCAGCGCGGGCTTCATGGCGGCGGCAGGACCTTGCCCGGGTTCATCAGGCCGTGCGGGTCGAGCGCGGCCTTGATGCGACGCATCAGGTCGAGCTCGACGGGCGACTTGTAGCGCGCCATCTCGTCGACCTTCAGCAGACCGATGCCGTGCTCGGCCGAGATGCTGCCGCCCAGCGCATCCACGATGTCGTGGACGATGCGGTTCAACTCGGACTGCCGGGCGAGGAAGGTCTCGGGCGCCGCCCCGACCGGCTGCACCAGGTTGAAGTGCAGGTTGCCGTCGCCCATGTGCCCGAAGGGCAGCACGCGCGTGCCGGGGGCTGCCGCCAGCACTGCCTGCGTGCCACGGGCGATCATCTCCGGCACCCGGCTGACGGGCACCGAGATGTCGTGCTTGACGATCGCGCCCTCCTGGAACTGGTGCCCGCCGGCACCGATCTCGCGCAGGCGCCACAAGTCCCGCCGCTGCGCCAGGGTCTGGGCCAGGACCGCGTCGCGCACGAGGCATTCCTCGGCCGCGTCGGCCAGCACCGACTCGAGCTGCGCGCGCGCGCCACCCTCGCGCAGCGACGAGGCCTCGACCAGCAAGTACCAGGGGTGCACTGCGTCGAAGGGATCGCGCCCGCCGCTCAGGTGCTTGAAGCCCAGGTCCAGGCACAGGCGCGGCAGCAGCTCGCAGGCGCTGAGCATGTCGGCGCTGGCCCGCCGCAGGCGCACGAAGACCTCCAGGGCGGCGGCCGGGTCGGCAACGGCGATCAAGGCCGTCTGCACGTCCGCCGGCAATGGAAACAGCTTCAGACAGGCCGCGGTGATGACGCCCAGCGTGCCTTCGGCGCCAACGAACAGGTGCCTGAGGGCATAGCCTGTGTTGTCCTTGCGCAGCGGGCGCAGACCGTCCCAGACGCGGCCGTCGGGCAGCACCACCTCCAGGCCCAGCATCAGCTCGCGCGCATTGCCGTAGCGCAGCACCTGGATGCCGCCGGCGTTGGTCGACAGGTTGCCGCCGATCCGGCAACTGCCTTCGGCACCGAGCGACAGCGGGAACAGCAGGCCCGCGCCCCGCGCGGTCTCCTGCAGCGTGGCCAGCACGCAACCGGCCTCCACCGTCATCGTGAAGTTGTCGCGGTCGACAGCGCGAACGCGGGTCAGGCGCTCGGTCGACACGACGACGCCCAGCGGGCCGCCCGACGGCACGCCGCCGCCACACATGCCGGTGTTGCCCCCCTGGGGCACGACCGCCACGCCCGCCTCGGCGCACAGCGCGACCACGGTGGACACCTCGGCCGTCGAGCCCGGCCGGACCACGGCCTGCGCCTGGCCACGGAACAGGCCTCGGGGCTCGACGAGGTAAGGCGCCAGCGCGGCCGGATCGACCAGGCAGTGAGCCGGGCCGAGCCGTGCCCGCAGGTTTTCGATCAGGCGGTTCAAGGCGTTGGGACGGGACGCGGCTCGGCAACCACACCCCTATACTTCGCTCGGATGAAGATTCTTTCGCTTTGCCGAACTAGTATAGCCAGCGGCAACAGCCGGCCCACCCCCTTGCCCTGACCCTGCGGAGTCGCATGCGGATCGCAATCTACGGCGCAGGCGCCAGCGGGGGCCACCTGGCGGTCAAGCTGGCCCGGGCCGGCCACGAGGTCTCGGTCGTCGCCCGGGGCGCGCACCTCGCAGCGATCCGGGCCCACGGCCTGTCGCTCCACCAGGGGCCGGACTGCTGGCACGCGAGCGTGCAGGCCACCGACACGCCCTCGACGCTCGCGCCCCAGGACCTGGTCTTCGTGACCGTCAAGGCCACCGCGCTGCCGCAGGTGGCGCAGGACATCGGAGCGCTCCTGGCGCCGGGCACTCCGGTGGTGTTCGCGCAGAACGGCATGCCCTGGTGGTACCCGCTCGGCCTGAGTTCCGCGCACCCGCCGTGGCCAGCCCTGCCGCACTTTGCCTGGGCGGCGGGCTTCCTGCGCGGCATGCAGCCCGGGCAGGTAATCGGCGGCGTCCTGTACACGGCCAACGAGGTCATCGCGCCCGGTGTCGTCCGCAACAACTCGCCGCGCCAAAACGCCCTGGAAATCGGCTCTGCCCTGCCCGGCGGCGCCGCCCGGGTGGCCGCGATCCGGGCCCTTCTGGAGTCGGCAGGGATCGCGAGTCCCGCCATCGACGACATCCGTTCCGTGGTCTGGACCAAGCTCATCGGCAACGCCTGCTCCTCGTCCATCGCGGTCATCACCGGCAACCCGCAGGCGATCTCGAGCCCGGGGCCGCTGCAGCAGGTCTTCCTGCGCAGTGTCGAAGAGGGCTGCGCGGTGGCGGCGGCGCACGGCCACCCGGTGGCGGGCCGCATCGACCTGGCCCGGTGGACGGCGCATCGCTCCCAGCACAAGCCCTCGCTGCTGCAGGACTTCGAGCTCGGGCGGCCGATGGAGATCGCCCAGATGATCGAGGCGCCCGGCGCCTTCGGCCGCAGTGCCGGCGTCGACTGCCCGACGTTGGAGGCGCTTGCGGCGCTGGCCGCGCAGCGGGCCATCGACAAGGGCCTGTACCGACGCGATCCGGTGGCGCAGGCCGCCCCTCCACTGCCGTGAGCCGCCCATGTCCAAGATCGTCAACCGCACCCTGGACGTCTTCGAGGCCTTCGCCGAGCACCGGGAGCCCCTGCTGCTGACCGACCTGATGAAGCTGCTGGACATCCCGCTGTCGAGCTGCCACGACATGGTGCGCGCGCTGGAGCAGCGCGGCTACCTGTACGAGGTGCGCCACCGCTCGGGCTACTACCCGACGGCGCGCCTGCTCGATGTCGCCCGCGCCATCGTCGACCACGACCCGGTCTCGGTGCGCGCCGCGCCGGTGCTGGAGCGCCTGACCCAGGATCTTCAGGCCTCGGCCTCGCTCGCCAAGGCCAAGCGCCTGCAGCTGACCTACCTGGCCGTGAACCTGCCGCCCGACCCGCTGCGCTTCACGGTCAGTGTCGGCTCGGCCGTGCGCAACCTGTACGCCACGTCGGCCGGCAAGGCTCTGCTGGGCAGCCTGCCCGAGGCGGAGCGAGCCCGGGTCGTCGCGGGCCTGGCGCTGGAGCCCTTGACGCCCGCGACCATCATCTCGCCCGAGGCCCTGCTGGAGGACGTCCGCGCCGGCGAAGCACGCGGCTGGTTCGTCAACCGAGAGGAAAGCGTCGAGGACGCCCTCACGCTGTCGGCCCGCTTCATCTGGAGCGGCTCGGTCTACGTGGTCACGGTGGCCGGCACCTTGAAGCGCATGGAGCGTCAATGCGACGCCGCCGCGGCAGCTGTCGTCGCGGCAGCGCGAGCCCTCGGCAGCCACGACGACGCCGCGTGAGTCGCCCCAGGGCCGGGCAACGTCCAGCCGGCCTGCGCAGGGAAATCTGGAAAACCTGGGTAGGCCAGGCCTGCCCGGGTGAAGCCCGCAGTTCATGCGCGCAACGGCATGGTCGCACCCGGGGCTGCGGCACACTCGGCGCGTGATTGTCGCTCCTGCACCATCGCCCGCATCGACGCCAGGCCCGGCGGGTCGCCTGGCCGGTCTGAGCGCCGAAGACGCCTCGCGCCGCCTGCGCGCGGAGGGCCCGAACGAGTTGCCGCGCGCGCCGCGGCGCACGCTCTGGCGCATTGCGCTGGAGGCGGCGCGCGACCCGATGTCTCAGCTCCTCGTGGCCGGCGTCGTGGTCTACCTGCTGCTGGGCGACGCGCGCGAGGCGCTGGTGCTGCTGGCCTTCGTCGCGGTGACGATCGGCATCTCGGTCGTGCAGCAGGGGCGGACCGAGCGTGTGCTGCAGACGCTGCGCGACCTGGCGAGCCCGCGCGCGCTGGTGCTGCGCGGCGGCGAGCGCGTGCGCATCGCCGGACGCGAGGTCGTACGTGGCGACCTGATGCTGCTGGGCGAGGGCGACCGCGTGCCCGCCGACGGCCGCCTCGCCGAGGCCGCCGACCTGCAACTGGACGAGTCGCTGCTGACCGGCGAGTCGGTGCCGGTGGCCCGGGCGCCGGGCGATGCGGTGCACGCCGGCACGCTGGTGGTGCGCGGGCAGGGTCTGGCCGAGGTCACGGCCACGGGCGCGCGCAGCCAGATGGGGCGCATCGGCCAGGCGCTGGGCAGCATCGTCACGCCGCCGACACCGCTGACGCTCGAGACGCGACGCCTGGTGCGCGTGGCCGCCATCGCCGGCGCGGGCGTGAGCCTGCTGTTCCTGCTCATCTTCGGGCTGACGCGCGGCGACTGGCTCGGCGCGCTGCTGGCCGGCATCACGCTGGCGATGTCCATGCTGCCCGAGGAGTTTCCGCTGGTGCTGACGGTCTTCATGGCCATGGGCGCGTGGCGGCTGTCGCACGCGCGCGTGCTCTCGCGCCGGCCGGCCACGATCGAGGCCCTGGGCGCGGCCACGGTGCTGTGCACCGACAAGACCGGCACGCTCACCCACAACCGGATGGCGGTGGCAGAGCTCGCCATCCCCGCCGATGGCGGCCTCGCACTCTGGCGTGCCGACGGCGCCGCCCCCGGGCTGCCCGAGACCTTCCACGGCATCGTCGACGCCGCCGTGCTTGCCAGTGCCGCCGAACCGCACGATCCCATGGAGCGCGCCTTCCACGACCTGCGCCGCGCCGCGCTCGACGCCGACCACGAGCACGAGGACTGGGCACTGGTGCATGCCTTCGGCCTGCGGCCGGAGCTGCTGGCGGTCTCGCAGGTCTGGGCCGTGCCAGGCGAGGACCTGCACACCGTGGCCGCCAAGGGCGCGCCTGAGGCGATTGCCGCGCTGTGCCGGCTGGACGGGGCCCGCCACGCCGCCTGGACTGCAGCCGCCCACGAGATGGCCGGGCGCGGGCTGCGTGTGCTCGCCGTCGCGCGCGCCGCGCACCGCCGCGGCGACCCGGCCGCGGCCGGCGGCGGCTGGCCCGCAAGCCCACACGGCTTCGACTTCGAGCCACTTGGCCTGGTCGGCCTGGCCGACCCGCTGCGCGCCGAGGTGCCGGCGGCGGTGCGCGAGTGCCGCGCCGCCGGCGTGCGCGTGGCCATGGTCACGGGTGACCACCCGGCCACGGCGCTGGCGATCGCGCGCCAGGCCGGCATCGACACCGCGGGCGGCGTGCTCACCGGCGCCGAGGTCGAGGCGCTGGACGACGCCGCGCTGCGCGCGCGGGCGGCCGGCACCTCGGTCTTCGCGCGCGTGATGCCGGCGCAGAAGCTGCGCCTGGTGCAGGCCTTCCGCGCCGCGGGCGAGGTGGTGGCGATGACGGGCGACGGCGTCAACGACGCCCCGGCGCTCAAGGCGGCCCACATCGGCATCGCGATGGGGCAACGCGGCACCGACGTCGCGCGCGAGGCCTCTTCGCTGGTGCTGCTGCAGGACGACTTCGGCGCCATCGTCCAGGGCCTGCGCCTGGGCCGGCGCATCCTGGACAACGTACGCAAGGCCATGGTCTTCATCCTCGCCGTGCACGTGCCCATCGCCGGGCTGGCGCTGCTGCCGCTGCTGCTGGGCACGCCACCGATGTTCACGCCGATCCATATCGCCTTCCTGGAGCTGCTGATCGACCCGGTGTGCTCGATCGTCTTCGAGTCCGAGCCCGAGGAGGACGACGTGATGGCGCGTCCGCCGCGCGACCCGGCGGCGCCGGTGCTCTCACGCGGGCTGCTCGGGCTGGGGCTGCTGCAGGGCGGCGCGGCACTGACTGCCACGGCCGCGCTGTACCTGGCCGGCCTGCACCTGGGCTGGGAGGCGGAGTTCGTGCGCGCGGCCGTCTTCACCGCGCTGGTGGCCTGCCTGGTGGCGCTGATCCTGGCCAACCGCTCCTTCAGTGCACCGTGGTGGGCCTCGATGCGACGCCCCAACCCGGCGCTCTGGGGCGTGCTCGCCGCCACGGCCGCGATGCTGGCCGCCGCGCTGGGCCTGCCCGCGCTGCGCGAGCTCTTCCGCTTCGCGCCGCCCGACGCCACCGCGCTGGGCGCGGCCCTCGGCCTGGGCGCGCTGCTGCTGCTGGCGCTGGAGTGGATCGAGCGGCGGCGCGCGCTGGGGGAGGTCTCGGGCGTGCGACGTCGCGGCCCCCCCTCCGCGCCCGTGCCCTGAGTCCCGATACGGCCGTTCGCCGCCGGGCCGGGGCGGGGCCCGCTCAGCCACCCATCAGGGCCCGCAGCGCCTGCAGCGTGTCGGCCTCGTGCAGCGGCTTGTCGTCGCGGATGCGCAGCATGCGCGGAAAGCGCACCGCGATGCCGCTCTTGTGGCGCGGGCTCGCGTTCAGGCCCTCGAAACCGAGCTCGAAGACGAGCGAGGGCCGCACGCTGCGCACCGGGCCGAACTTCTCCAGCGTCGTGGCGCGGATCACGCGGTCCACGCGCGCGAACTCGGCGTCGCTCAGCCCCGAGTAGGCCTTGGCGAAGGCCACGAGCTGCAGCGCCTCGGGCCGGGCCGGCTCGCGCCGCCCGATCGCATCGAGCACCGCCTGGGCCTCGGCGGCGTCGACGGGGGCGCGGTTCCAGACCGCGAAGGTGTAGTCGGTGTAGACGCTGGCGCGGCGCCCGTGCCCGGCCTGGGCGTAGATCAGCACCGCGTCGACGCTGTAGGGGTCGACCTTCCACTTCCACCACAGGCCCTCGGCCTTGGTGCGGCCGCTGCCGTAGCGCGCCTGGCGATGCTTGAGCATCAGGCCCTCGACGCTGCGCGCGCGCGCCGTCCCGCGCAGCGCGGCCAGGCCGGCCCAGCCCGCGGCGCCGACCTCGGGCGAGACCTCGAGCGCGGCCGGCCCGACGCGCCCGGCCAGCGCGAGCAGGCGCTCGCGCCGCTGCGCCTGCGGCAACGCGCGCAGGTCGGCACCGTCCTCCTCCAGCAGGTCGTAGGCGACGAAGCGCACCGGCGCATCGGCCAGCACCTTGCGCGTCAGCGTCTTGCGGCCGATACGCTGCTGCAGCAGGTGGAAGGACGCGGGCGCCGCCGCGCCCTCGGGCCAGACCAGCACCTCGCCGTCGAGCACGCAGCCCTCGGGCAGCGCCGCCGCACGCGCGACGATCTCGGGGAAGCGCTCGGTCACCAGTTCCTCGCCGCGCGACCAGATCCAGGTGCCGCCGGCGCGGCGCACGAGCTGGGCGCGGATGCCGTCGTACTTCCACTCCGCGAGCCAGTCCCCGACCGGGCCGAGCGCCTGCTCCAGGTCCTGCACTCCGGTCTGCAGCGGGTGGGCGAGGAAGAAGGGATAGGGGTGCCCCGGGTCGGCCTGCGGCGCCGCGTCGAGCGCGACCAGGCGCGCGTAGCGTTCAGCGCTGGGCACGGCCTTGGCGTCCGTCCAGCCCATCATGCGCTGCGCCACGGTCTTCGGATCGAGCCCGCCGGCCTCGGCCAGCGCGCGCTGCACCAGCAGCC
>JBILNB010000080.1:0-18619 GCA_044375195.1 Rubrivivax sp.
GAAAGGCGCACCAAAACGCCCCGTATCTAGGCGCAAACCACAGCCATAGCTCGGGCTATGGCGCGGATTTGCAACGACGAGACGGGGTGTTTTGGGGTGCAAGGCGGGCATGGGGGAAAGACTCTCAGGCTCTCAGCAGCGCACGCCCACGTGCAGCGCGACGACCCCGGCCGTGAGGTTGTGCACGTCGACGTGCCCGAAGCCGGCGGTCTTCATCATCGCCTTCAACGTCGCCTGGTCAGGGTGCATGCGGATGGACTCCGCCAGGTAGCGATAGCTCCCGGCATCGCCCGCCACCCACTGCCCCAGGCGCGGCAGCACCTTGAACGAGTACCAGTCGTAGGCCGAGCGCAGCGGCTCGGCGACCTGGCTGAACTCCAGCACGAGCAGGCGCCCGCCGTGCCGCAGCACGCGCGCCATCTCGGTGAGCGCGCGCTCCTTGTGCGTCATGTTGCGCAGCCCGAAGGCGACCGAGACCAGGTCGAAGCTGCCGTCGCGGAAGGGCAGGCGCTCGGCGTCGCACACGGTCGAGGGCAGGGCCAGGCCCTGGTCGACCAGGCGGTCGCGGCCCTCGCGCAGCATGGCTTCGTTGATGTCGGTGTGCACGACGACGCCCCGCGCGCCCACGCGCTGCGCGAAGGCGCGCGTCAGGTCGCCCGTGCCCGCCGCGACGTCGAGCACGCGGTCGCCTTCGCGCACGTCGGCCACGGCCACGGCGTAGGCCTTCCAGGCCCGGTGCAGCCCCGCGGACATCAGGTCGTTCATCACGTCGTAACGCGAGGCGACCGAATCAAACACCCCGCGCACGCGCGCGGCCTTCTCATCCTCGTCGACGGTCTGGAATCCGAAGTGGGTGCGGGGCATGGTGAGAAGTCTAGCCGCTCGGTCGGTGTATGGCGGACCGGGGCGTCCGATAGACATGTCTAGCAATTTCACCAGACCAACCTCGTGTTTCGCAGAAGTCCATCGCGGCCGTTCAGCCTGGCCGGAAGTACAGGAACACGCCCAGTTCCCCGCCGTGGTCTGTGAACTCGGCGTCGAAGGCCCGTATGCCGGATTGCTGCATCAGCCAGGCGATTTCGCCGAGGTGGTAGGCATTCATCTGCATGCCCGGATCGCCCTGGGGCTCTGATGGCTGACCGCCTGCCGGGGCTTTGCCGTGCCCTTTGGGTGTGGCGGCGGAGGTCTCGCCCGGCGGCGTGGGCTGGGCAGGCGGCTGCCCATGGGACTGGGCGTGCTGGCGCTTGGCGTAGGTGATGTGCACGGCACCGACGCCGCCAGGCGCGAGCAATTCCAGCAGCCGTGCGAACAGCACGCGTCCGCGTGGCACGTCGATATGCTGGAAGGTGATGCACGAATGCACGAGGTCGAAGCCGCCCTGCACCTTCGACAGCGCGTCGTCCGACAAGATCCATTCCACGTTGGCCAGACCGCGCGCTTCGGCATTGCGGCGGGCCTCCGCCAGCATCGCGGGCGAGACGTCGATCCCCACCACCGTGGCCGCTCTCTGCGCCAAAGGCAGGGTGACGCGCCCGACCCCGCAGCCGAAGTCGAGCGCCCGCGCCGGCACGTAGCCCTCACCGGCGACGCGGCGGCAACGTGCCAGCACGTGCTCGACGTGTCCGTGCCCGCTGTCGAAGAACTCGCGCCGCGCATCCTCCGTCAGCGCCCCGGCCCGGAAGCGCGGCTGCGTGATCACGGCGAAGTAAGGGTCCTGCTCGCCCCAGCGTATCCAGTCGTGGTCGGTGCTCATCGGGTCTGCCGGTTCAGCGCGTGGCGTTGACTACGTTGACGAGCGGGTAGACGACCGAGAACACCAGGTTCAGGAACTTCTGCAGGTCGGCTGCGGGCGCATTGCTGACGAAGACGATGTCCTGAGATTGCACCGGGAAGGTGCGCAGTACGAAGAAGCCCTGCGGCTGCGTCAGGTCGACCCGGTAGACCACCGGGATGCGGCCGTCGGGCCCCGCTGCAATGCCCTGCGGCGCCGGGTCGAATGTCTCTGGCGGCTCGAAGCGGAAGACGAACACGCCTTGCGGGCTCGATCGGTTGTCGATCAGGCCACCGGCCCGGGCGAGTGCCTGGGCCAGATGGATGCCCTGGGCCTCGAAGGGCACCTCCTCGTTGCGCCCGGTGGCCCCGAGCGCCGTGAAGCTCATCGGCTGGTGCAGCGCGGTGACCACGTCGCCCGGGCGCAGCAGCACGTTCTGGCGCGGGTCGCGGATGATCAGGTCCAGCGGCAGCGCGTGGAAGTCGCGCCCGCGCGTGAGCTGCAGCGACATCTTGTGCACCGGCTGACGCACGCCGCCGGCGGCCGCCAGCGCGTCGAGCAGGCGCTCCCGCCCGGCCGTCAGCGGCATGCGCTGACTCTGCGCCACCTCACCGACCACGGTCACCGCGGCCGAGACATTGCGCGTCTGCCGCACCACGACCTCGGGCTGGTTGGCCTTGCCGCGCAGCCGGCGTGCGATCTCCACCTCGAGTTGCGGCCGGGTCATACCGGCGGCCGGCACCCGCCCGGCAAAGGGCACGCTGACCTGCCCCTCCGCATCGACCACCTGCTCCGGCAGCACGGTGGCGCGCGTGGTCGACGGCGCACGCGGGTCCACCGGTGCGCCGCCGAACAGCGTGGCGGGCGGCGATTCGAAGACGTGGATCTCGACCCCGTCCCCGGGGCCGAGCACGGCCGGCAAGGGCGTTTCAGGGCCGATCAGCTCGGAGAACAGCACCGGACGCTGCCGCTCCTGCAGCCGGCGCGCCACACTCTCGTCGGTTTCGACCAGATGCACGGCGGGCCGAGGCGTCGCGCGCAAGCGAGCCTCGATGTCCTCGTGCCGGGGACCGGCGGAGGGAAGGCCATAGCTGGTGCACCCGGCTGCCGCCGCGGCGGCCACGAGCGACACCACAGCCGAGCAGCGGCGGAAGACGGACGGGGCTGCGATGCAGCCCGAAATGATGGAGATCATCGATGACCCTGTAGGGTTCCTGACGTACGTGACGGCTCATGCTCCTGTCGCAGGAGCGCAGGCTTCGAGAGAAGACTTCTATACCCGCCACCAGCCCCAAAGGGCCTGCAGAAAGGCGGTACCGCAGTCGTCACAACGGTAGCGTCGTGAGCCGGGCGGGAGCCAGCGCATCCACAGCCGCCTGCGCCGGCGCGTCAACTGTCCGCCACACAGCTTGCAGGCCGGTGATTTCAATGACGAGGTGGATACAGCGTTCGGCATCGAAAAGCGCCCCGTGGGCAACTTGTCACGTGCATTTTGTTATTGCCGGTTGCAAGGATATCCTCCGCGTGAGACGTTTTCCTTGGCTCGTGACTCGCGCCGGGGGATCAGACGCAGGTGATCGATGGCTTTGCCGGTGATGTCCTCCGGCAGGATGCGGGGGTTCAGCACCTGCACCGGGGGCTCGCCCTGGCGCACGGCGCTGATAAGTGCGGCCAGCAACTCGGGACTGTCGGCGTCTCAAAGGGGTGGCGCGGTGGCCTTGATCGAAGCGGGCTTCGGACAAGTTGATCTCAGCCCGTCAATGTGCTCCATGAGCGTGGGCGATATCGAGCGTCACATCGGATCCAGAACGAAGTCGATGCCCTCTCGTCGGGCCAACTTTGCCGCTGGGACGAAGTCTGCATCTCCCGCGATGAGGACGATCTGATCCACCTGCTTCTTGAACGCCAGAGAGGCAACGTCCACGCCGATTCGCATGTCCACCCCCTTCTGTCGAACAGCCGGCATGACGTCGTCAGGGCTGAGCTTGTCGAAGCTCAGACGCCCTTTCAGAAACTCTTGAACCTTGTCCGGCTTGAGCGTCCACTGCACGTCGGAAGAGAGCTGCCCCAGACGCAGGGCCAGCTTGCGCTTCTTCAACATTCGCTCGTGCAACTCCCGACGGAACACCGCTTCGGGCGTCTTCGAGAAGTCCACTGACTTGCCGTCCACAGGGTTGTGTAGCTTCTTCTCCAGCGGTGGGCAGTCGTAGAAGAACAAGCGGTACAGATCACGGCGTCGGCGGTCAGCCCGGCCGGCGGGAGACTGCGGCGAGCGATCGGACAGATGCGCCACACTCCAGCGGAACATGCAGTCCGCCGCGCGCTCGGCATTGTGGCTGTTGTGTGGCTCGATGGCGCGAAAGCGCCGGATGAAGAAAGCGCCATCGACCAACACTGCGGTGGGCATGTTCTTCGTGCGTCCCTCGAAAAGAAAACGCCCAAGGGATCGACACGTTCTGGATGGATGAACGTGCGTACTGCCGTGGGCGGGATCAGAGGAGCCTACATGATCCGAAGCATCCGCAACGTCGATCAGCCAGATGGTGGGGCCAGCCCAAGCAAGACGGCCACGGCCCACCAGCCCGCATCATCGCCCTTCGGCAGCCACCTCACACGCCCGCCGCCGCACCCGCCCACCCCAGCACCCGATCGTCGATCACCAGGTGTGTCAGCAGCACCTCGTCGCACGGGTCCGCCTCCGCAGGATCGCGCCTGAGCAACAGCACGTTCCGCTGCCCCGGCAGCACCAGCGGGCTGGCGAGCCCCAGGTTCAGCGCGCCGGATGGCGGCAGCTCGGGCTGTGTGCGCTGCACGCTGTTCAGCTCGATCCGCAGGCGGCCGGCGGTGCCCTCTGCCGTACCGGCGCCTTGACGGACGGGCGTCACCCGGCCGCACACATAGAGGTTGCGCGCGTGCATCGGGGCCGTGAAGTGGATGACGGCCGGGTCGCGCAGCGGTCTGGCGCCGTCGGCGCGGGGCCGGCCCAGGCCGGTTGTGGAGAGCAGGCGGGGAGGGGTTTCGTCCGGCCAACGCAAAACACCCCCATCCGCCACAGCGCCGCAGTCGGGCCCCAGCATCTCGGCCCAGCGTACCTCCTGGCGGCGCAGCGTCTGCTCGGCCAACAGCCCGGCCACGGCATTCGGCGCGGCCAAGGCTTCCGCGGTGAGTTCACCCGCCATCCACGGCTGACCCGCATCGGCCCGCCCGCCGGCCTCGAGCCGCGTCCAACCGCGCTGTTGAACCTGTTCAACGCTCGCTATTGGGGGCGTTCGGTCACCTTCCAGGCTGTGTCGCGTTGGTTGCGGGGGGAGGCGGTGCCCACTCAGGACAAGCTGTTGGTCTTGTCCGAGGTGCTGCACGTGGACCCTCAAGTGCTGCGCTTCGGCTCGAAAGTGCTGCACGAGGTCCGTGAGAGGGACGAGCGTTGGGCGCAGGGCGCTGGCTATCTGGAGCGCGAGACCTTTGACGCCTTCCTCAAGCTGCCGCCGCCGCAGCGCAAGCTGATCCGCGAGACGATCCTGCTGTTCGAGAGGGCGAATGCCGCAGGGGCTGTCGCCGTTGCTAACGCCGTCATTCGCGGCGAGCCTGACGCCATTGCCGAGACGGCCGAGGACGAGTCTCTGGTGCGCTAGCGGCTTGCGCAGGCGCCTGCGCCGCGACGCTCAGTACGTCCTTCCACCCCGGTACTGCGCGTGCTGCCGTCGCTGCAGCGTGCCCGCCTGCGCCAGCGCGGCGAAGGAGCGCCCGGCGTGGGCGTGCGAGATGGCCAGGCCCAGGGCGTCTGCGGCGTCCTTGCCGGGCAGGGCGGGCAGGTCGAGCAGGCGGCGCACCATCTCCTGCACCTGGGCCTTGCTGGCCAGGCCGTGGCCTACGATGGCCTTCTTCATCTGCAGCGCGGTGTACTCGGCCACCGGCAGCTCGGCCGAGACCAGGGCCGCCAGCGCGGCGCCGCGCGCCTGGCCCAGCAGCAGGGTGCTCTGCGGGTTGACGTTGACGAAGACGATCTCGGCCGAGGCGCACTGGGGCGCATAGCGCTGGACGACCTCGCGCACGCCCTCGAAGATGATCTTCAGCCGCGCCGGGAGGTCGCCGCGCGCGGCCTCGAGCGTGCTGATGGTGCCGCTGGCCACGTAGGCCAGGCGCGCGCCCTCGGCGTCGACGACGCCGAAGCCCGTCTTCTGGAGCCCGGGGTCGATGCCGAGGATGCGGGTGGCGGGCATCGGGCAGGCCGGGCGCAGGCTCAGTGGCGGAAGTGCCGCACCCCGGTCAGCACCATCGCCACGCCCCGCTCGTCGGCGGCGGCGATGACCTCGTCGTCGCGCATCGAGCCGCCGGGCTGGATGACGCAGGCGGCGCCGGCATCGACGACCACGTCCAGGCCGTCGCGGAAGGGGAAGAACGCGTCGCTCGCCACTGCCGAGCCCTGCAGCGACAGCCCGGCGTTCGCGGCCTTGATCGAGGCGATGCGCGCCGAGTCGATGCGGCTCATCTGCCCGGCGCCCACGCCCAGGGTCATGCCGCCGCCGCAGAAGACGATGGCATTGCTCTTGACGTACTGCGCCACCGTCCAGGCGAACAGCAGGTCCTCGAGCTGGGCCTCGGTGGGCTTCAGGCGCGTCGGGAAACGCAGCTCCTCGCGCCGCAGCACGTGCTCGTCGGCGCCCTGCACGAGCAGGCCGGAGCCGACGCGCTGGTAATGCCAGCGCGGCCCGGCCGCGGCGGGCTGCGGCGGCAGCGCGATCTCGAGCAGCCGCACGTTGGCCTTGGCGGCGAAGATGGTGCGCGCCTCGTCGGTGTAGGCCGGCGCGAGCAGCACCTCGACGAACTGGCGCGCCACCAGCGCGGCGGCGGCGCCGTCCAGCGGGCGGTTGAAGGCGATGATGCCGCCGAAGGCCGAGGTCGGGTCGGTCTGGAAGGCCCGGGCATAGGCCTGCGCCGCATCGGCGCCCACGGCTACGCCGCAGGGGTTGGCGTGCTTGACGATGACGCAGGCCGGCGTCGCACCGAATCGCCGGACGCATTCCCAGGCGGCGTCGGCGTCGGCGATGTTGTTGTAGCTCAGCTCCTTGCCCTGCCACTGGCGCGCGGTGGCGAGCGTGCCAGGCAGCGGCTCGGCGTCGCGGTAGAAGGCCGCCTGCTGGTGCGGGTTCTCGCCGTAGCGCAGGTCCTGCAGCTTGACGAAGCGCGGGTTGAACTGGCCGGGGAAGGGCGCGCGCGTGCCGTCGGGCTGCAGCGCTGAGAGGTGGTCGCTGATCGCGCCGTCGTAGGCGCTGATGCGGTTGAAGGCCGACACCGCGAGCGCGAAGCGCGTGGCCTCGCGCGTGCAGCCCTCGGCCTGCAACTCGGCCAGCACGCCGGCGTACTGCGCCGCGTCCGTCAGCACTGTCACATGCTTCCAGTTCTTGGCGGCGCTGCGCACCATGGCCGGGCCGCCGATGTCGATGTTCTCGATCGCCTCTTCGAGCGTGCAGCCGGGCCGGGCCACAGCCTGTTCGAAGGGATAGAGGTTGACGACGAGCAGGTCGATGGTGCCGATGCCGTGCTCGGCCAGCGCCTGGCGGTGCTCGGGGAGCTCGCGCCGCGCGAGCAGGCCGCCGTGAACCACCGGGTGCAGGGTCTTGACGCGGCCGTCGAGCATCTCTGGGAAGCCCGTGAGCTCGGCGACCTCGGTGACGGGCAGGCCGGCGTCGGCCAGCAGCCGGGCGGTGCCGCCGGTGGAGACCAGACGCACGCCCAGCGCGTGCAGGCCGCGCGCGAGGTCGGCGATGCCGGTCTTGTCGGAGACAGACAGCAGGGCGGTGAGGCCGCTGCCGGGCGGGTCGGGGTGGGTCATTGCACGATCCCGTGTTCGAGCAGCTTGCGCCGCAGCGTGTTGCGGTTCATGCCCAGCCACTGCGCAGCGCGGCTCTGGTTGCCTTCGGCCCGGGCCATGACGGCCTCGAGCAGCGGCTTCTCGGCGGCCCCGAGGATCAGCGCGTGCAACTCGCGTGGCTCCTCCTGGCCGAGGTCGGTGAAGTACTGCTCGAGCGCGGCGCTCACGCAGACGGCGATGTCCTGGCGGCTCATGGGCGGCGGCTTCGGTGTTCAGGCGCGCTGCGCGAGCAGCGGCTCGTTGGCGGCCGGCAGCAGCGGGTGCGCGTCGGCCAGCGCGTCGAAGAAGGTCGAGACCGCGCGCAGCTGCGCCGCGCTCTCGTCCAGCGTGTTCATCGCCGCGCGGAAGGCCTCGCCGCCCGGCAGCGCGCGCACCGCCCAGCCGATGTGCTTGCGCGCGCTGCGCACGCCGGCGTCCTCGCCGTGCAGCGCGTAGTGGTCGTGCAGGTGCTCGACGAGCCAGCGCTTGACGTCCTGCGTGGGCGGCGCGGGCAGCTCCTGCCCGGTGGCCAGGAAGTGCGCGATCTCGCGGAAGATCCACGGCCGGCCCTGCGCGGCGCGCCCGATCATCAGCGCGTCGGCGCCGGTGCGGCGCAGCACCTCGAGCGCCTTGCGCGGGGAGTCGATGTCGCCGTTGGCCACCACCGGCACCCGCAGCGCCGCCTTGACCGCGGCGATGGTGTCGTACTCGGCCTGACCGGTGTAGCCCTGCTCGCGCGTGCGGCCGTGCACCGTGACCATGGCCACGCCCGCGGCCTCGGCGCCACGCGCCAGCGCCACCGCGTTGCGCTCGGCGGCGCAGGCGCCCGTGCGCATCTTCAGCGTCACCGGCACGCCCAGCGGCGCGCAGGCCTCGACCACAGCTTCGACGATGCGCAGCGCCAGCGGCGGCCGGCTCATCAGCGCCGAGCCGGCCCAGACCTTGCACACCTTCTTCGCCGGGCAGCCCATGTTGATGTCGATCACCTGGGCGCCACGGTCGACGTTGTAACGTGCGGCGTCGGCCATCTCGGCCGGGTCGACGCCCGCGATCTGCACCGCGATCGGCGCCGACTCGCCGTCGTGGTTGGCGCGGCGCGAGGTCTTCAGGCTGGCCCACAACTCGCGCCGCGATGTCACCATCTCGCTGACCGCATAGCCGGCCCCGAGCCGTTTGCACAGCACGCGGAAGGGCCGGTCGGTGACGCCGGCCATCGGGGCGACGAACAGCCGGTTCGGCAGCTCGAGAGGACCGAGACGCATGGCAACGAGGGGGGGCTTGGCAGGTGAAGAAGGCGCTGGATGGAGCGCCTGGATGCGGCCGGCGAGTATAGCCAGCGCCCCTGTCGGGGCGGCGCGCGGCTCCTATGATGCAGGCCGATGATGGAAGCCTGGCTGCACACCCTGCTCGAGACGCTGGCCCTGCCGCAGTTCGGCCTGAGCACGGTCTTCCTCGTGGCCACGCTCTCGGCCACGCTGCTGCCGATGGGTAGCGAGCCGGCGGTCTTCGGCCTGGTCAAGCTCGACCCGACGCTGTTCTGGCCGGCCGTCTTCGTCGCCACGGCCGGCAACACGCTGGGCGGTGCCATCTCCTGGTGGATGGGCTGGGGCGCCGAGCGCGCGTACGAGAAGGTGGCCCACCGCAAGCCGCACGAACTGCGCGCGCTGACCTGGCTGCAGCGCTTCGGCCCCAAGGCCTGCCTGTTGAGCTGGCTACCGGTGGTGGGTGACCCGCTGTGCGCCGTGGCGGGCTGGCTGCGCCTGCCCTTCTGGCCGTGCGTGGCCTACATGGCCGTCGGCAAGTTCGCGCGCTACGTCACGATGACGGCGGCGCTGCTGTGGGTCTTCCCGGGGCGCTGGGGCGGATGACGGGCTGAATCCCCGGCGCCCTTGCGATCCGCTCGCATCCTCCTCCCTTCGCGGACATGACAGGTACCGTCACCCCTGCCTACGACCACCTCCACGCGCTGAACCTGCGCCTGCACCGGCTCGGCCATCTCGCTGCCATCGCCGGCTGGGACCAGGCGGCGAACATGCCGCCGGGAGGCAACGAGGCGCGCGCCGCCGCGCAGGCGGAACTCGCCGCGCTGACGCACGACTTGCGCACCGCCCCCGACCTGGCGCAGGTGTTCGCCGGCGCCGCCGATGAAGCACTGGACGACGACCAGCGCGCCAACCTCGCCGAGACCGAGCGCGAGTGGCGCCTGGCCACGGCGCTTCCTGCCGAGTTGGTGCAGCGACGCCAGCTTGCCACCGCGCGCTGCGAACACGCTTGGCGCCAGCAACGCCCGGCCAACGACTGGGCCGGCTTCCTGCCGAACTTCCGCGAGGTGCTCGCGGTGGCGCGCGAGGAGGCGGCGTTGCTGGCGGCGCGCAGCGGCCTGTCGCGCTACGACGCGCTGATGGACCGCTTCGAGCCCGGCATGCGCAGCGCCACGGTGGACCGCCTCTTCGGCGAGCTGCGCCAGTGGCTGCCCGGGCTGATCGCGCACGTGGTCGAGCGTCAGCGCATGCGCGACCAGGTCATGCCGCTGCTGCAGCCCGTGGGTCCCTTCCCCGTGGATGCGCAGCGCCGGCTGTGCGAGCAGGTGATGCGTCTGCTCGGCTTCGACTTCGACGCCGGCCGTCTGGACGTCAGCACCCACCCCTTCTGCGGCGGCGTGCCCGAGGACGTGCGCCTGACCACGCGTTTTCGGGAGGAAGAGTTCCTCGGCAGCCTGATGGGCACGGTGCACGAGACCGGCCACGGCCGCTACGAGCAGAACCTGCCGCGCTCCTGGCTGGGGCAGCCGCTGGCGCAGGCGCGCTCGATGGCGATCCACGAGAGCCAGTCGCTGGCCTTCGAGATGCAGCTCGGCGCCCACCCGGGCTTCGTCGCGCGCCTGGCGCCGCTGCTGCGCGCCGCCTTCGCCCCGCAGCCGGCCTTCGAGCCCGCCAACCTGGCGCGCCTGATGACGCGCGTGCAGCCGGGCCTGATCCGCGTCGATGCCGACGAGGTGACCTACCCGGCGCACGTCATCCTGCGCTACGAGATCGAGCGCCCGCTGATCGAGGGCGAGATCGAGCCCGAGGACATCCCTGCGCTGTGGGACGCGAAGATGCACGAGCTGCTGGGCCTGGACACGCGCGGCAATTTCCGCGACGGGCCGCTGCAGGACGTGCACTGGCCCGAGGGCCTGTTCGGCTACTTTCCCTGCTACACGCTGGGCGCGATGTACGCGGCGCAGTGGTTCGCGGCGATGCGGCGCGAGCAGCCCGGCCTGGACGCGCGCATCGCCGCCGGCGAGCTGCAACCGGTCTTCGACTGGCTGCGCGAGCGCGTCTGGAGCCAGGGCAGCCGCTGGAGCACGCCGGAGCTGGTGCGGCGCGCCAGCGGCGAGCCGCTGGACCCGGCGCATCTGCGCGCGCACCTGGAGCGGCGCTACCTGGGCGACTGAGCGCCCTGGCGCTGGGTCGGCGCGGCGCTTCCTACAATGCCCCGAGCGCAGGGTACGGAGTGGGCCGCGCCCCGCTCCGGCCCAACTTCTGACGAACCCTCGCAAGCCCGCCATGCCCAGCACCCCGGCCCCGGAACACCCGCTCGACCACATCACCCCGCGCGACCAGGCCGAGATCCTGGCGCAGGCCCTGCCCTACATCCGGCGCTTCCACGGCAGGACGCTGGTCATCAAGTACGGCGGCAACGCGATGACCGACCCGGCGCTGCAGCAGGACTTCGCCGAGGACGTGGTGCTGCTCAAGCTCGTGGGCATGAACCCCATCGTCGTGCACGGCGGTGGCCCCCAGATCGACGAGGCGCTGGGCCGCATCGGCAAGAAGGGCCAGTTCATCCAGGGCATGCGCGTGACCGACGCCGAGACCATGGAGGTCGTCGAGTGGGTGCTGGCCGGCGAGGTGCAGCAGGACATCGTCGGCCTGATCAATGCCGCCGGCGGCAAGGCGGTGGGCCTGACGGGGCGCGACGGCGGCCTGATCCGCGCGCGCAAGCTCAAGATGCTGGACCTCAAGGATCCGAGCATCGAGCACGATGTCGGGCAGGTCGGCGAGATCACGGCCATCGACCCCTCGGTGGTGAAAGCGCTGCAGGACGACCAGTTCATCCCGGTCATCAGCCCCATCGGCTTCGGCGAGCACAACGAGAGCTACAACATCAACGCCGACCTGGTGGCGAGCAAGCTCGCCGAGGTGCTGAAGGCCGAGAAGCTGATCCTGCTGACCAACACGCCCGGGGTGCTGGACAAGGCGGGCAAGCTGCTGACCAACCTGAGCGCGCGCGAGATCGACGCGCTCTTTGCCGACGGCACCATCAGCGGCGGGATGCTGCCCAAGATCAGCGGCGCGCTCGACGCGGCCAAGAGCGGGGTCAACGCCGTGCACATCATCGACGGGCGCGTGCCCCACGCCATGCTGCTGGAGGTGCTGACCGACGGCGCCTACGGCACGATGATCCGCTCGCACTGAGCGCCCCCAGCTCCTGCGCCGGACTGCCGCCTTGAGGCCCACCCGCCAGCCGGTCTGGCTCTTCGACCTGGACAACACGCTGCACGATGCGTCCAGCGCGGCCTTCGGCCACCTGCATCGTTCGATGGGCGAGTACATCGTGCGCGAGCTCGGCCTCACCGAGGACGAGGCCGGCGCGCTGCGCCGCCGCTACTGGCTGCGCTACGGCGCCACCCTGCTCGGGCTGATCCGCCACCACGGCGTCAAGCCGCATCACTTCCTGCACCACACGCACCTGCTCCCGGGCCTGGAGCAGCGCGTGCGCGGCCATGGTCATGACCTGGCCGCCCTGCAGCGCCTGCCCGGCCGGCGCTGCATCCTGACCAACGCCCCGGCGGATTACGCCGCGCGCGTGCTGGGCGTGCTCGGCATCGCCCATCTGTTCGACGGCATCTACTCGATCGAGGACATGCGCATGTTCGGCCACTGGCGGCCCAAGCCCGATGCGCGCATGCTGCGCCGCACCGCCGCACGCCTGGGCGTGCCGCCCTCGCGCTGCATCCTGGTGGAGGACACGCTGGAGCACCAGAAGGCCGCGCGCCGCATCGGCATGCGCACGGTGTGGATGCAGCGCTGGGTGCGCGCCGCGGTCGCGGCCGGGCGCATGGCGCCGCAGCGCATGGCGGGCCGACCGGCCTATGTGGACCGGCGCATCGGGCGCCTGCGCGAGCTGAAGGACCTGCGCGGCCTGCGCTGAGGCAGCCGCACGTGCCCGCGGGCGGCGCCGGGTTCGGCCCGCCGCGGTCGGCACGCTCGGTGTTTTCCATGTCCCGGTGCGCGCGGGGTGCTGTGCAAGAATCAATTCGCCCCTTCCTGCGCACTCCACAGCCCGCTGCCGCATGGCCTCGCCCGACACGTCCACCACTAGCGACGGCCCCGAGGTCTCGGCGTCAGCACCTCCTGACCAGACGCCTCGCCCGGCGGACGCCGAGGCGCCGCCCCCGGTCCCGGCCGCAGCCCGTAAGCGCCCACGGCCCGGCGAGCGCCGCATCCAGATCCTGCAGACTCTGGCCGCCATGCTCGAGCAACCCGGCGCTGAGCGTGTCACCACCGCGGCGCTGGCCGCGCGACTGGGCGTGAGTGAGGCGGCGCTGTATCGCCACTTCGCCAGCAAGGCCCAGATGTTCGAGGGCCTGATCGAGTTCATCGAGAGCAGCATCTTCACCCTGGCCAACCAGATCGTCGAGCGCGAGTCCGACGGCGCGCAGCAGGCGCGGCGCATCTGCGCGGCGGTGCTGCAGTTCGGGGCCGCCAACCCCGGGATGGCGCGCGTCATGGTGGGTGACGCGCTCGTGCTCGAGCACGAGCGCCTGGGCGAGCGGATGAACCAGTTCTTCGACCGCGTGGAGTCGCAGCTGCGCCAGTGCCTGCGGCCGGCGGCGGAGGCGGCGGGCTCGCCCACCCCCACCGTGGAGGCCGCGGCCGCGGCCTCGGCGCTGGTGTGCTTCGTCACGGGGCGGCTGCAGCGCTACGCGCGCTCGGGGTTCCGGCGTTCGCCGCTGGAGCACCTCGAGCTCGCGCTGCTGCGGCTGGCGGCTTGAGGCCGCCCCCGCCCGGCGCCGCGGTCGTCACGGCAGGCGGCTGCGTGCTGTGGCTGCTGCCGCAGCGCGCCGCCTTTGCCGTCGAGGCCGGGGCGCTGTTGGTGGCCGACGCCCACCTGGGCAAGGCCCAGGCCTTCCGCCGCCTGGGCGTGCCGGTGCCCGAGGCGACGACTGCCGACAACCTCGCGCGGCTGGACGCCCTGCTCGCGGTCACCGCCGCGCGGCGCATCGTCTTCCTCGGCGACCTGCTTCACGCGCGGGCGGCGCGCGACGGCGCTGTATCGCAGGCGGTGCGGGCCTGGCGCGCGCGCCACCCGGATGCGGCGCTGACGCTGGTGCGCGGCAACCACGACCGCGGCGCCGGGGACCCGCCGCCCGACTGGGGCGTCGAGGTCGTCGACGCGCCCTGGCGCCTGGACGGCCTCGCGCTCTGCCACGAGCCCCAGGCGGTCAACGGCGCCTATGCCCTGGCCGGCCATGTCCACCCGGGCATCGTCCTGGGGCGGGGCGCCGATCGCCTGCGCCTGCCCTGTTTCCACCTCGGGCCCGCGGTCGGCGTGCTGCCCGCCTTCGGCAGCTTCACTGGCCTGCACCCGGTGCAGGCGGTGCCGGGCGAGCGCGTCTACGCCGTGGCCGGCGACGAGGTGCGCCCGCTCCTTACACTGTCGGCATGAGTGCCAGCCTGAGTTCCGTCGAATCCCTGATCGCCCGTGCCGAGGGCCTGCTCGCGCGCCTGGAGGCCGTGCTGCCGCACCCGGCCACCGCGCCCGACTGGGGCGCCTCGGTCGCCTTCCGCTACCGCCGGCGCGGCAGCGTCGGCGTGCTCGAGCCGGTGCGCCACCTGGCCACCATCCGCCTGGCCGACCTGAAGGAGATCGACGCCCAGAAGGAGCGACTCGTGCGCAACACCGGGCAGTTCGTCGCCGGCCGCGGCGCCAACAACGTGCTGCTGACGGGCGCGCGCGGTACCGGCAAGAGCTCGCTGATCAAGGCCTGCCTGAACGAGTTCAGCGGCCAGGGCCTGCGCCTGATCGAGGTCGACAAGGCTGATCTGGTGGACCTGCCCGACCTCGTCGACCTGGTGGCCGAGCGCCCGGAGCGCTTCGTCGTCTACTGCGACGACCTGAGCTTCGAGGACGGCGAGCCAGGCTACAAGGCGCTGAAGTCCATCCTTGACGGCTCGGTCGCGCAGTCCAGCGACAACGTGCTGATCTACGCCACCAGCAACCGGCGCCATCTGCTGCCGGAGTACATGAAGGAGAACCTGAGCTACCGCCACACCGAGGACGGCGAGGTGCACCCGGGCGAGGTGGTCGAGGAGAAGATCTCGCTGTCCGAGCGTTTCGGTTTGTGGATCAGCTTCTACCCCTTCAGCCAGGACGAGTACCTGGCCATCGTCGGGCAGTGGCTGCGCAGCTTCGGGCTTGACGAGGCGGCCATCGCCGGCGCGCGCGCCGAGGCGCTGGTGTGGGCGCTGGAGCGCGGCTCGCGCTCGGGCCGGGTGGCGCAGCAGTTCGCGCGCGACTGGGCGGCGCGCGCCCATGACTGATGCGCAGGGCGCCGCGCGCCGGCCGGTCGAGGTGGCGGTGGGCGTGCTGATCGACGCCGACGGTCGCTTCCTGCTCACCAGCCGCCCGCCGGGCAAGGTCTACGCCGGCTACTGGGAGTTCCCGGGCGGCAAGGTCGAGGCCGGGGAGACGGTGGAGCAGGCGCTGCGGCGCGAGCTGCAGGAGGAGATCGGCGTCACCATCGGCCCGGTCGAGCCCTGGAAGGTGGAGCTCTTCGACTACCCGCATGCGCTCGTGCGGCTGAACTTCTGCCGCGTGCGCCAGTGGAGCGGCGCCTTCGAGATGCGCGAGGGCCAGCAGATGGCCTGGGAGAGCCTGCCGGTGCGCAGCGCGCCGGTGCTGCCGGGCACGGTGCCGGTGCTGGGCTGGCTCGCCGCCGAGCGCGGGCACGTCGGGCCCACCCACGCCGGCAGCGAGCTGCCGACGGCCCCGGGCGGGGAGCCTGCGCCCGCGGCAGGCCGGTAGACTGCACGCGATGCAGACCCCTGGCACCGCCCTGACTCCGCCCGCCTGGCTCGACGCCGTGCGCTGGGACGCCGACGGCCTGGTGCCGGCGATCGCCCAGGAGGCCGCCAGCGGCGACGTGCTGATGATGGCCTGGATGAACCGCGAGGCCCTGGCGCAGACGGCCGAGCGCGGCGTGGCGGTCTACTGGAGCCGCTCTCGCCAGCGCCTGTGGCGCAAGGGCGAGGAATCGGGCCACGTGCAGCAGGTGCACGAGATACGCCTGGACTGCGACGCCGACGTCGTGCTGCTCAAGGTGACGCAGCTCGGCCACGAGCCCGGCATCGCCTGCCACACGGGGCGGCACTCGTGCTTCTTCCAGCGCCTGGAGCCGGCCGCGGGCGGCGCCCGCGCTTGGGCGGCGGCCGACCCGGTCTTGAAGGACCCCGAGCGCATCTACAGATAGGGCGATGGACGCGAACTCTTCCGACGACACGCTGGCCCGGCTCGCGGCCGTGATCGAGTCTCGCCGCGGCGGTGATCCCGAGCGCAGCTACGTGGCGCGCCTGTTCGCCAAGGGCGCGGACGCGATGCTGAAGAAGGTCGGCGAGGAGGCCACCGAGGTCGTGATGGCGGGCAAGGACGGTGACGCCGCGAAACTGACCGCCGAGGTGGCCGACTTGTGGTTCCACACGATGATCGTCCTTGCGGCGCACGGGCTGCGCCCAGCCGATGTGCTGGCCGAGTTGCGTCGCCGCGAGGGCCTGTCGGGGTTGGAGGAATTCGCGCTGCGCAAGGTGCGCGCGCGCGAGCACGAGCAAGAGCAGGAGCCACGATGAACGACGATGCGATCCGCGCTGAAGTGCGCGGGCCCGGCCCGTCCGGTCTCAGGACGGTCACGTTGGTGGTGTATGGTCTGCAGGCCCTGAGCTTCTTCTTCTTCCTGCCCTCGATCGTGGGGATCGTGATCAACTACGTCAAGCGCGACGACGCGCGCGGCACGGTCTACGAGAGCCACTTCGACTGGCAGATCCGCACCTTCTGGTGGGGCCTGCTGTGGACGCTGGTGGGCACGGTGCTGGTGTTCGCGCTCGGGCTCGGGCTGATCGTGCTCGGCGTCGTCTACGTCTGGCTGATCTATCGCATCGTCAAGGGTTTCCTCAAGCTCACCGAGGGGCGGCCGGTGTTCCCGGCGTGACGATGCGCCGGTCTCTCGTCGCCTTCCGGGCGCAGACGGCTCGCCGGCTGCGGCTCTCGCTTTCATCACTGCTCTCCTGACCCGTCCCCATGAACGCTGACCCGAACTGCATCTTCTGCAAGATCGTCGCCGGGCAGATCCCGTCGAAGAAGGTCCATGAGGACGAGCAGGTGCTCGCTTTCCACGACATCAACCCCTGGGCGCCGGTGCACGTGCTGGTGATCCCGAAGCAGCACATCGCCACGCTTTCCGACGTCGGGCCCGAGCATCAGGCGCTGCTCGGCCACATGCTCGGCCTGGCGCCGCGGCTCATGCGCGAGCTCGGTGTCGTCAACGGTTTCCGCACTGTCATCAACACTGGGCGCGACGGCGGGCAGGAGGTCTACCACCTGCACATGCACGTGATGGGCGGCCCCCGGCCCTGGGCGCGCGGCTGAAGCCCGCGCCGCAGCGCAGCGGCCGCCCCCGCCCTAGAATCATCGATTCCTCTTCAGGAGCAAGACCATGGGAACTTTCAGCATCTGGCATTGGCTCATCGTGCTGCTGGTGGTGGTGCTGATCTTCGGCACCAAGAAGCTCAAGAACATCGGCTCCGACCTCGGCGGCGCCGTCAAGGGCTTCAAGGACGGCGTCAAGGGCGGGCAGGAGGCGGCCGACGCCAATGCCGCCCCTGCCCCGGCTCAGCAGGTCACCGGCGCGGCCAAGACGGCGGACGCTAACACCGTCGACGTCGAGGCCAAGACCAAGAGCTGAAGGCGGCCGTGCGTGGCGCGTCGCTGTCCGGGGCCGACCCCGGGCCATTCCGGCGTGCCACCACCGCCGCAGGCTGAGCCCGCATGATCGAATTCGGCTTCGACAAGCTCGCGCTGATCGGCGCGGTGGCGCTGATCGTCATCGGGCCGGAGAAGCTGCCCAAGGTGGCCCGTACCGTCGGCCACCTGATGGGCAAGGCGCAGCGCTACGTGGCCGACGTGCGTGCCGAGGTCAACCGCTCGATCGAGCTCGACGAGCTCAAGAAGATGAAGACGCAGTTCGAGGACGCGGCACGCAACGTCGAGCAGACGGTGCAGAGCACGGTCGGCGAAGCGTCGTCGTCGTTCGAGAAGGAGTGGTCGTCCATCGGCTCCTCGCTCGACACCGGCAGTTCGGGCACGGCCTCCGAGCCGCTGCCCACGCCGCCGCCCGAGTACAAGCACCCGGGCAAGAAGTGGCGTCTCAAGCGGGGCGCCGTGCCGCAGTGGTACAAGCAGCGTCATGGCGTTCGCGCCAAGGCCCAGTCGGGTGCGGCGCGCGTGGCGCGTTTCCGGCCGCCCGGCGTGAAGGCGCTTCGATGAGCTTCGCCCAGGCAGTGCCTGCCATTGCGGCACCCCGCCCCCACCCGCCCCTGCGTCCATGACCGCGCCCGACCCCCAAGCCAAGGAAGACGAACTCGCCGGCACTGAGGCGCCTTTCGTCTCGCACCTGGTCGAGCTGCGCGACCGCCTGATCCGCGCGCTGATCGCGATCGTCGTCTGTTTCGCCGCGCTGGCTTTCTGGCCCGGCCCCGCCGGCCTCTACGACCTGCTGGCCGCGCCGATGGTGGCTCATCTGCCCGAGGGCGCCAAGCTGATCGCCACCAACGTGATCTCCCCGATCCTGGTGCCGCTGAAGATCACGCTGATGGCCGCCTTCCTGGTGGCTCTGCCGGTCGTGCTCTACCAGGTCTGGGCCTTCGTCGCGCCCGGGCTGTACTCGCACGAGAAGAAGC
>JBILNB010000139.1:0-5131 GCA_044375195.1 Rubrivivax sp.
CCCAGCACCACCCACTGCTGCTGCTGCACACCCTGCACGCCCTGCGCCACCGTGCGCACCGACAGCGTGGCGTTGCTCAGGCTGCCCAGGTTCGCCGTGATCTCGGCCGCGTTGCTCTGCGCCAGCGCGCCCGTGAACTCGATGTCCAGCCCCAGCGTACCCGCGTTGGACTGCTCGGCGTTGAAGCTGACCTGCACATTGCCCGCGCCGACGTTGCTCAGCCGCGCCAGCTCCGTCTGCACCTTCTTGGCCAGCGCCGCGCCGTCTGCCGTGTAGCTGATGTTGCGCGTGGTCTGCCCGCCCAGCGTCAGCGTGAAGCTGCCCGCCGGGCCCGACTGCGCATCCGCCAGCGTCACCGTCACCGGCGCCAGGTTCTGCCCCTGCAGCGCGCCCTCGAAGGTGATGACGTACGTGCCCTTGACGCTGCTGGCCACCTGCACCGAGCCGGTGTTGCCCAGCGCCGCGTTCAGCGCGTAGCGCACCGTCGCGGCGTTGGCGCCGTACTCGATCCCGGTGGTGGTGATGGTGTTGTTGCCGACCTTCACCCCGAGGGTGAAGCTGCCCGCGCCGCTCGTGTTCAGCACCACCTTCTGCACCTCGGCCGTGCCGGCCGAGCCGTCCTGCTGGTGCGTGTGGATGAACGCGCCCTTCTCGCTGATCATCCCGATGCGGCCGATGTCCTGGCCCGCCAGGCTGCCCGCGAACTCCACCAGGTAGCGGTGGCCCGTGCCCGTGTAGCCGTTGTCGATCGTGACCTGGATGTCACCGGCCTGGACCGTGCGTCCGTTGGCGGCGAACATCGCCACGTACGCCGCCTTCAGCTGCGCGATCGTCTCGGTGGTGTTCTCGGCGTTGTTGGCGTACGCGGTCGTCGCCGTGGTCACCGGGTTGTCCACCATGTACAGCTTGAAGCCCTGGCGGCCGAACTGCTTGGTGAAGGTGATCGCGTAGCGCTCGTTGGCGTTGGTGCCCGTGCCGTCGCTGACGGTGGTGACCGTGGCGCTGGACGCGCCACCGGCGGCCTGCAGGTCCCCGGCCAGTGTCAGGCGCTGCACCTCGTTGCTGCCCTGCACGCCCGCTTGCGTCTGCGTGACCGTGCCGTCGGCCACGAAGTACACGCTGTACGTCCCGCCAGTGCCCGGCGTGGTGAACACGATCGTGTTCGCCTCGTCCACCCCAGGCTGGCCTGCGGTGACCGTGTCCACTTCCACCGTCACAGGCGCCGGCGCCTCGCGCAGCGCCTGCACCACCACCAGCTTGACCTCGTCGGCCCCCGGATCTGCCGCCTGCGCCTGCGTCACCGTGAAGCTCGACGCCGCCGGCGTCGCGCTCACGCTCAGCCCTTCGACCGGCTTGCCTTCGAGTTCCCCGATGAACTCGATCTCGTAGCCCTCGTCACGGTTGCCCGTCACGCGGGCGTTGTTCGCCCCCACCGAGCCCAGCGTGCCCAGCGCCACCGTCAAGGCGGTGATCACCTCGGCGTTCGTCATCGCCGCGGTCAGCTCGACGTCCGCTTCGTCCGTGCCATCCGACAGCGTCAGCTTGCCCACCAGGCTGGCCGGCACCAGCAGCTTCATCCGCGTGTTGGTCTTCGTGTCGAAGGCCTCTTGTGCCTCCACCGTGATGCCGTCGTTGATGTTGACCAGCAGTTCCTGCACCTGCAGCGTCAGGCTGTCGATGCCCACGATGGCTGCGCTGCCCGCACGCGCCTGCAGGCTCGTGAAGTTGCGGCTCGCGTCCTTCGGGTCGCTGATCAGCGCCAGACCGAAGTCCACATCCCCCAGGCTCAGGCCGATCGCATCGTCTTCACCGGCGCGCACCCCGGCGAACGCCTGCACGTCGCTGCCGCCGATCGTCACCAGATCGGCTTCCTTGATCACCGTCCCATCCGACAGCGTCACCTGCTGGCTGCGGCTCTCCACCGCGAACTGCCCCTGCACGCTGAAGAAGCCGAACAGGTCGATGTCCAGCGCGCCCGAGGCCTTGATGATCTCGCCCTCGGCGCCGTCCATCGTCAGCGTCAGCGCCGTCGTCGCGCCCGTGGGCACGCTCAGCAGCGTGTTGCGCGCATCCCCGTCGTCTTCGGCCGCCGTCAGCGCGTAGTCGACCACCCGGTCGCCTGCCTTGTCGGCCTGGTTGATCGCCACCACGATGCCGCTGGCCGTGGCCTTCAGCCCGTCCAGCCCCACGAAGGACAACGATCCCGCCGTGGCCTGGAAGCTCGTCCACGAGCGCGTGGCGTCCGAGCGCGCCGTCAGCAGCGCCAGACCGAACTGCGCGTCACTGAGCTGCAAGCCCAGCGCCTGCGCCGTGCCGCCGTCCACGCCCACGAAGGCGCTCACCCCTGTGCCGCCCACCAGCAGCGCGTCGGTCACCACCGACTCCCCGCCCGCCAGCTTGACCGTGCGCGTGGACGACTCGAACGCCACGTCGCCTTCCAGGCTCACGAACCCGAACAGCCCCAGCTGCACGTGCCCGGCCGCGCGTGTGAGCTCGCCCAGCGCGCCGTCGCTGTCCAGCACCACCACCTCGTCGCCGCTGCCCGCGCGCACCTCGAGCTGCTCGGCGCTGTAGTCCACCACCAGATCCGGCTTGCCGCCGGTGCCCGCGATGCCGCGGTTGATCTCCACCAGCAACTCGGTGGCGCCGACTTCGACACCCTCGATCCCGACGAAGGACACCCCGTCGGCCGTGGCCTTGACCGTCGTGAACTCGCGTGCCGTGGCCGTGCTGCCCTCGGGCAGCCGCTCGCTGATCAGCGCCACGCCGAAGTCCACGCCCGTCAGCGACAGGCCGATGCGCTCGTCGCTGCCGCCGTTGATCCCCGCGAACGCGTCCAGCCCGCTGCCACCGATGGTCAGCAGGTCCGCCTCGATCTGCGTGGGCGCCTTGGCCTTGGTCGGGTCGTCCGACACCACGCCGTCGTTGAGCGTGAAGCTCGCATCGCGCCGCTCCACCGCCAGCTGCCCGCTGACCTGGAAGAAGCCGAAGGCGTCCACCGTCAGCAGGCCCGCTGCGCGCGTGAGCTCACCGTCGGCGCCGTCCATCGTCATCTCGATGTCGCTGTCGGCGCTCAGGCCGGTGCGCACCGTCAGCGCCGTGCGCCGGTCGCTGTTCTCGTCGCCCGGGTCGCTCAGCCCGAAGTCGACGACCGCGTCGCCGTCCTTGTCCGCACGGTTGACCTCCACCAGCAGGTCCTGCCCGCGGATCTCCAGCCCGTCCACGCCCACCAGCGCTGCGCTGTCGGCGCGCGCCTGCAGTGCCGTCCAGCCGCGCGTCTCGTCGGCCACGTCGCTGAACAGCGCCAGCGCGAAGTCCACGCCCCCGAGTTGCAGCCCCAGCGCCCCGTCCGTGCCGCCGCCCGTGCCCACGAAGGCATCCACGTCGTGGCCGCCCAGCGTCAACACCTGCGCCTCGGTCGTGCTGCCGCCGGCCAGTGCGATCTGGTGCACCTGACTGGCCTTGTCCAGCGCGAACTCGCCGCTGACCTGCACGAAGCCGAAGGCATCGATGTCCAGGTGGCCCGCCACCTGCAGCAACTGCCCGCGCGCGCCGTCCATGTCCAGCGTCATCGTCGACGCCGGGCCCGTGCGCACCGCCAGCGTCGTGTTGCGCGCGTCCGCCTCGTCCGACGTGTCAGCCGTCAGCGCATAGTCCACCACCGAGGTGTCCCAGGCCGCGCGGTTGACGTTCACCGTCACCGTGTCAGCCGCCACCGTCAGCCCATCCACCCCGACGAAGGACGCGCCGCCCGTGGCCTGCGCGCTGCGCCACACCCGGGCGACCTGGCCGTCGTCGAGCTGCTGCTGGCTGAGCTTCTCGGTGTTCACCGCCACCGCAAAATCCACCTCGCTGAGCACGAAGCCCAGCGCGTTGGCCTGCCCGCCGTTGACCCCGGCGAACGCGTCCACCCCGCTGCCGCCGATCAGCAGTTGCTGCACCGCCACCGGCTTGTCGGACTCGTCTTCGTCCGGCGTGCCCGGCAAATCCGCCAAGGTCACCGTCGACTCGCGCTTCTCGATCGCAAAACCGCCGCTGACCTGGAAGAAGCCCGCCAGGTCGATCGTCAGGTTGCCCGACGCCCGCGTGAGCTCGCCCAGGCTGCCATCCATGCCCAGCGTCACACTCACCGGCTCGGCGCTCGTGCCCGCCGACACCGCCAGGTTCTTCGCCGCGAAGTCCACCAGGCTGCCATCACCCTCGTCGGCACGGTTGATCTCCACCGAGATCGTGTCGGCCGCGATCGTGATGTCGTCCAGCCCCACCACCGACACCTGGTCGGCCGTGGCCTGCAGCGCCATCCAGCTGCGCGGCGCCTGGTTGGCCTTGACCTGCTCGGGCGTGAGCTTCTCGCCCAGCATCGCCAGACCAAAGGTCACCCCGCCCAGGCTCAGGCCCGTGGCGCTGTCCACCAGATCGCCGTTCTCGTCGTAGCCCCCGTTGACCCCGGCAAACGCCTGCAGGTCCGAGCCACCCACGCTCAGCATCTCCACCGCCACCTGCGTGGCCGGCGTCGTCTCGGTCGCGTCGTTCAGCCGCACCGACTGCACGCTCTTCTCGAAGCTCAGCGCCCCGCGCACCGACACGAACCCCGCCACGTCCAGCGTCACGTTGCCCGACGCCCGCGTGAGCTGGCCCAGTTCACCGTCCAGCGTCAGTTCCAGCTCACTGCTCGGGCCGGTGGCCACCGTCAGCTCGGTCTTGCGACCCTTCGTCTCGTCCTTGGCGTCCACCAGACCGTAGTCCACCAGACTGCCGTCCACCTCCGACGCACGGTTGACCTCCACCGTGATCGTGTCCACCTCCAGCCGCACATCCGGCAGCCCAGCGCTGAACTGCGCCCCGCCCGCCGTCGCCTGCACCGTCGTCCATTCGCGGGCCTCGACCCCGGCCGTGACCTGCTGCGCAGTGAGCTGCTCTGTGTGCATCGCCAGCGCGAAGGCCACCTCGGACAACTCCAAGCCGACCGCGGATTCGGAGCCGCCATTGACACCGACAAATGCCGTCAGGTTGCTGCCCCCGATCAGCAGCATGTCCACGCCCACCGGCGCTGTGGCTTCGTTGACTTGCGTCGTCGCCGGATCGTCCTGGACGCCCGCCAGACGGACTTCGCCCTGCTTGGCCTCGATGC
>JBILNB010000081.1:0-17951 GCA_044375195.1 Rubrivivax sp.
CCGCGCCCTGCATACCCGAGCAAGGGCGCATCCAGGCTGGCTCGGTGTGCCTCGTCGCCAAGGTATTCGCCAGCCCTGAGCAGCCCGGGCGCGCGCTGGCAATCATCGTGCACGGTGACGGTGGGGCATTCCTGTCGGAAGGGTATCTGGCGAACATGAGCCGCCTGGCCCAGCGCATCGCCCGCGCCCGGCCGGGCGACGGGGTCGTGTTCGTCCAGCGCCCGGGCTACCGTTCCGCGCTGGGCCACTCCGAGGGACGCGCGAAGACGATCGACGATGACTACACGGCCGAGAACGTCAGACACATGGCCGCGGCAGCACGCGCCCTTCGCGCGCACTGGGATTCCAGCCGCGTGGTCTGGGTCGGCCATTCGGGCGGTGCGGCCCTGGGGGCGCTGGCCCTGGGGCGGGAGCCGGGCGTAGCCGAGGCGGCCGTCCTGGCGGGCTGCCCCTGCGGCAGCATCGAGCAGTGGCGGGCGCACCGCAATGCCTCGCGCGGCCGGCATGGCGACAGCCTGTGGCCGAACAGCCTGTCGCCGCTGGAGCACATGGACGGCCTGCACCCGGGTTTGCGAGTGGTGCTGCTGACGGGCGACCGGGACGAGAACACCCTGCCCCGCTTCAACGAGCCCTGGGTGGACAGGGCCCGGGCACGCGGGGTCGACGCGCAGATGATCATCCTGCCGGGCCTGGACCACGGGCAGGTGGCCGGCAGTGCCGAGGTGGTGTCGCACACGGCCAGGCTGATGGCCGGAGCACCCTGACCCGGGCCTGGCCCCGGTGCACCAGCCCGGGCTGGAAGCCGTGCCCTCTGATCCTGCACAGGCAGGCACGGCCAAGCTCAGGCATGATCCGCCCCCTTGGAGGAAATCGCCATGCCCGGACTGCTGCCCCACGTCGACCCCGACGGCCTGCTCGAATACTCGGTCGTCTACACCGACCGCGCGCTGAACCACATGTCGCGCCGCTTCGGCAGCGTGATGCGCGACATCTCGGGTGTGCTCAAGCAGGCCTATGCCGCGCACTCGGCCATCGTCGTGCCGGGAAGCGGCAGCTTCGGCATGGAAGCCGTGGCTCGCCAGTTCGCCACCGGGCAGCGGGCGCTGGTGCTGCGCAACGGCTGGTTCAGCTTCCGCTGGTCGCAGATCCTCGAGGCCGGCGGCATGGCATCGGCCTGCACCGTGCTGAAGGCCCGGCGCCTGCAGCCCGGCGCGCGCGAGCCCTTCGTGCCGGCACCGTTGGACGAGGTGGTGGCCACGATCGCGCGCGAGCGCCCGGCGCTCGTCTTCGCGCCGCACGTCGAGACCTCCGCCGGCATGGCGCTGCCCGACGCCTACCTGCGCACGGTGGCCGACGCCGTGCACGCGGTAGGCGGGCTGTTCGTGCTGGACTGCATCGCCTCGGGCGCGCTGTGGGTGGACATGCAGGCCACCGGCGTGGATGTGCTGATCAGCGCCCCGCAGAAGGGCTGGAGCGGCTCGCCCTGCTGCGCCTTCGTGATGCTGTCGCCCGCGGCACGCCAGCGGATCGACGCCACCACGAGTTCGAGCTTTGCGCTCGACCTCAAGAAGTGGCTGCAGGTGATGGAAACCTACGAGTCCGGCAGCCACGTCTATCACACGACGATGCCCACCGACGCGCTCACCGTCACCCGCCAGGCCATGCTCGAGACGCGCGAGCGCGGCTTCGAGGCATTGCGCCAGGCGCAGCTCGAGCTCGGCCGGCGCGTGCGCGAGCTCATGGTGGCCCACGGCTACCCGAGCGTGGCCGCCCCGGGCTACCAGGCCGCGGGGGTAGTCGTCAGCTACACCGACGACGCCGAGATGCAGAGCAGCAAGGCCTTCCTCGCGCTGGGCCTGCAGACCGCTTCGGGCGTGCCGCTGCAGTGCGACGAGGGGCCCGACTTCCGCACCTTCCGGCTCGGCCTCTTCGGGCTGGAAAAGCTCGGCCGCATCGACGCGACTGTACGACCGCTGGAGGCGGCGCTGAGCGAGATCGCGCGCACACGCCAGGGCCTCGCGCTGGCTGCCGACTGAGCTCCCCTGCCGCCGGCGCGGCGCCCCGGCGCCGCCGCCCTCAGTGCCCGTCGCTCGTGTACGCCGGCGCGGGCTGCGTGAAGTAGGCGTGCAGGATCTGGTAGACCATCTGGTAGTTCTTCTGCTGGAAGCTCGCGTGCGAGATGCCGTTCATCACGGTGAACTGCTTGTCGGGCGAGGGCAGGCGCTTGAAGAACTCGATCAGGTCGTCCATGGCGGCGATGCCGTCGAACTGGCCGCGCAGCACCACCGTGGGCACGGTGATCTTGGCGGGGTCCACCACCGGCAGCTTCGAGCACATGTCGATGTAGGTGCCGTTGGGCATCGAATCATCCAGCGCCAGGATGGCGTCGGCGAAGGCGTCCACCACGCGCTTCTCGGCGCAGTCGGGGTGGTCGCGCTCGAAGATGGAGTAGACGAACTTGCGGTCGATCGGCCGGCGCTTGTGGGCCATGAACTCGGGCAGCTTCTTGCGCCGCTGCTCGAGCGTGGGCGCGCCCTCGCCCGTCCAGACGAAGGCGTCTAGCGCCAGACGCGACACGCGCTCGGGGTGGCGCTGCGCGAAAAGCGCCGCGCGCAGCGCGCCCGAGGAGATGCCGTAGGTGAGGAAGCTGCGCACGCCGCGCGTGGCGAAGATGTAGTCGGTGGCCGCGGCCAGGTCGTCCGCGCCGTTGGCGATGTCGCAGTAGATGTCGCGGTGCTTGGCGCTGCGGCCGTAGCCTTCCATATCGACGCACCAGCAGACGAAGCCGCGCTCGGCGAACCAGTCCATGACCGAGGAGTCGGGCCGCCCCGGCACGCTGAGGTCGAAGGTGGGCTGCGAGGCCATCGACGAGCCGTGCACCCACAGCACCGCCGGCTTGCCCTCGGGGCTGCCGACATACTTTTCCCACAGAAACAGGCGCACGTCGCCGTCGGGGGTCTTCTTGGTCGTCCAGTGTGCCTGGCCGGTGACTTGGGTCATGAATGCGGTCTCTCGATGGTACGGGTGCTTGAAAACAAGTGTGAAAAGGCCGGGATGGGTGGAGCCCGGCCTCCCGGCTCGGTGCGCCTTGCTCAGTCGACCTTGGCGCCGGTCTCGCGCACGATGCGCGCCCAGCGGTCGCGCTCCTCGCGGAAGTAGGCGTCCATCTCGGCGGGCGTCGAGCCCACGGTCTCGATGCCCGCCTCGTCCATGAACTTGACGACTTCAGGCGCCGCCAGCGAGGCCTTGAACTCGCGCTGCAGGCGGTCGACGAGGGCCGCGGGCGTGCCCTTGGGTGCGAGCAGGCCCATCCAGACGTAGGCCGAGTACGAGGGGAAGCCGGACTCGGCCAGCGTCGGCACGTCGGGCAGCTGCGTCGAGCGCTTGATTCCCGTGGTGGCCAGCACGCGCAGCTTGCTGCCACGGATGTGCTTGATCATGCCGTTGGCGCCCGGGATGGACATCGGCACCGTGCCGGCCAGCAGGTCGGTCGTCGCCTGGCCGCTGCCCTTGTAGGGCACGTGCGTGAGCTTGATCCCGGCCATCGAGGCGAACATCGCCATGAACAGGTGCTGGCCGCTGCCGTTGCCCGAGGACGCGTAGTTCAACTGGCCGGGCTTGTCCTTGGCCAGCGCGACCAGTTCAGCCACGTTCTTCACCGGCAGCGAAGGGTGGACGACCAGCGCGCCCGGCTCGCGGCCGAGCAGAGAGATGCCGACGAAGTCGTCGATGGGAGCGAAGTTCAGCCTCGGGTAGAGCGAAGCGCTGATGGCGTTGGTCTGCGAGGCGAGCAGCAGCGTGTACCCGTCGGGCGCGGCCTTGGCCACCATCTCGGAGCCGATGGTCGCACCGGCACCCGGGCGGTTCTCGATGATGACCTGCTGGCGCAGGCGCTTGGACAGGTCCTGCGCGATGGCGCGGATCGGACCGTCGACCGCGCCGCCCGGCGAGAAGGGCACGACGATCTTGATCGGCCGGTTCGGGTAGTCCTGCTGCGCGAGCGCGGGCGGCGCCAGGGAGGCAATGGCGGCAGCCAGCAGCGGCAGCGCGAGGCGGCGGGTGAGCGGTCGGGTCATGGGCGTCTCCTGAAATCGCCGGTCGGGGTGCGCCGGAGGGACCGCGATTCTGCGGCGAGCGCGGTCTCCCGGGTCGCGAAGGTGTCTCAATGCCGGTGTGGCTTGCTCGGAATCCCTGACCGCGCCTCACGCCCGCGCACAGTAGCATCGCGCCCTTCGCGGCTCCGGACATCCCCTGCACCGCGCTCGGTCACCCCCACGCCCAGCCGGACCGGCCCAGCCTCCAGCTACATGGCCCGAACCGGCAGGCCTGACCCACACATCCCCCATGCGCATCGCCACCTTCCAGCACCAGGGCCGGCGCCACGTCGGCCTCGTCGGCGCCGACGGCCTGACGGTCTCCCCCATCGCCTTCACCGCCGAGGAGGCCGCGCGCGGCGCGCTGGCCGTCGTCGACCTACTCACCGCAGGCCAGCCGCTGCCGCCAGCCGCCGGCGCGGCCCTGCCGCTGGCCGGCGTGCAGCTCGAGGCGCCGATTCCGCGCCCGCGGCGCAACGTCTGGTGCGTGGGCCGCAACTACCACGCGCACGCCCGGGAGCTGCGTGAGACCGTCTTCAAGAACAGCAACGCCGACCCCCAGGCCTGGCCCATCGTCTTCACGAAGGTGCCGGAGTGCGTGATCGCGCCCGGGGCGCCGGTGCGGCTGCCAGGGGCGGCGGTGTCGGCGCAGATCGACTACGAGGCCGAACTGGCAGTGGTGATCGGCCGTGGCGGGCGCAACATCCCGCGTGCCGAGGCGATGTCGCACGTCTTCGGCTACACCATCGTCAACGACGTCACCGCGCGCGACGTGCAGATGCGTCACCAGCAGTGGGACCTGGGCAAGAGCTTCGACACCTTCTGCCCGATGGGGCCGTGGATCGTCAGCGCCGACGAGCTCGACGGCCAAAGCACGCGCGTGCGCTGCTGGGTCAACGGCGCCCTGCGCCAGGACGCCCGCACCGAGGACCTGATCTTCGACCTGCCGACGCTGATCGAGACCTGCTCGCGCGGCATCACCCTGCTGCCGGGCGACATCATCGCCACCGGTACGCCCGCGGGCGTGGGCATGGGCCTGAACCCGCCGGTATGGCTGCAGCACGGCGACGTCGTGCGCATCGAGATCGACGGCATCGGCACGCTCGAGAACCCGGTGGTCGGCGGCTGAAGAACCGCGGCCCGCGCGCCCTGCCCCTTGACGAACATTCCGAAGGAGACCCCACCATGCAACGCAGAGAACTCCTCCTCACCGGTCTGGCCGGCGCCATGCTGGCCACCCCGCCGGCCGCCCTGGCCCAGGCCGCGTGGCCCGAGGGCAAGCCGATCACGATGATCGTGCCCTTCCCGCCCGGCGGCGTGGCCGACACCGTCGGCCGCCCCGTGGCCGAGGCCCTGGCGCGCGAGCTGAAGGCCACCGTCATCGTCGAGAACCGCGCCGGCGCCGGCGGCGGACTGGGCATGGCAGCGGCCGCGCGCGCGCCGGCCGACGGCTACACGCTGCTGATGACGCTGTCGTCGATCTCGATCCTGCCCGAGGCCGACCTACTGTTCGGCCGCCGGCCCGCCTTCACGCTCAACCAGTTCCGCCCGATCGCGCGCTTCACCGCCGACCCGACCGTGCTCGTGGTTCGCGCCGACACGCCGTGGAAGACGCTGGCGGACTTCGTCGCCGATGCGAAGAAGAAGACCGGCGGCTACAACTACGGCAGCTCGGGCAACTACGGCACCATGCACGTGCCGATGGAGATGCTCAAGGCCAGCGCCGGCTTCCCGATGACGCACGTGCCCTTCACCGGCGCCGGGCCGGCGGTGCTGGCACTGCTGGGCGGCCAGATCGACGCCGTGGCCAGCGGGCCGGCCTCGGTGGCGCAGCACATCCGCGCCGGCAAGCTGCGCGCGCTGGCGCACTGGGGCGACAAGCCGCTGGTGGCGCTGCCGGACGTGCCGAGCCTGAGGCAGCTGGGCCAGCCGGTGCAGTTCGCGCAGTGGTCGGGGCTGTTCGCGCCGGCCGGCACGCCCGAGCCCATCGTGCAGCGCTTGCGCGAGGCCGCGCGCAGGGCCGCCGCCGACCCCGCCGTGGTGGCCACCATCAGCAAGGCCGGCAGCCCGATCGAGTACCTGGACGCGCCCGAGTTCCAGGCCTACTGGGACACCGACGCCCGGGCCATGGCCGAGGCGGTCAAGCGCATCGGCAAGGTGGAATGACCGGTCTTCGGTAGGTGTCCGTGCCGGCCTCGCCGCGCCGGGGCGTCGTGACATTCGTTCGCGGTCGACCCGGTATCGCATCACCCAGGGCGGCGAACATCAGCCATGCCGCCCGGTGCACCCCATCGTCATGCCTCACACCCGCTCGACCATGACCCGCCCCACCATCGCCCTCTTCACCGGCGACCCTGCCGGCATCGGCCCCGAGCTCGTGGGCAAGCTGCTCGCCGACCCGGCCACGCTCGAACGCGCGGAGGTCGTGCTGATCGGCCAGCGCGGCCAGGTCGAGGCGCCGGCCGGCGTGCGCTGGCACGCCTGGCCGGGGCTGGACGCGCCACCCTTCCCGCGCTCCGAGGCGACGGCCGACAACGGCCGCTTCATGCTGCAGGGCCTGGAGGCCGGCGCGCTGCTGGCGCAGTCAGGGGCGGTGGACGCCTTCTGCTTCGCGCCGCTGAACAAGGGCGCGCTGCGCGCCGGCGGCATGCACCAGGAGGACGAGCTGCGCTGGTTCGCCGAGCTGCTGCGCTTCGACGGCATCTGCGGCGAGCTCAACGTGCTCGAGAAGCTCTGGACGGCGCGCGTGACCTCGCACGTCGCGCTGCGCGAGGTCAGCACCCTGCTGGCGCCCGAAAAGGTGGCTGACGCGATCGGCATGATCCACCGCGCGCTCGTGGCGGCGGGCAAGGCGCTGCCGCGCATCGCGGTGTGCGGCCTGAACCCGCACAACGGCGACAACGGGAACTACGGCGACGAGGAGGGCCGCATCATCGAGCCCGGCGTGCGCCTGGCGGCCTCCCGCGGCTTCGCCGCCGACGGGCCCTTCCCCGCCGACACGGCCTTCGTGCGCGCCATCCGCGCCGAGGGCGGCTACGACGGCGTCGTCACGATGTACCACGACCAGGGCCAGATCGCGATGAAGCTCATGGGCTTCGAGCGCGGCGTCACGGTGCACGGCGGGCTGCCGATCCCGATCACGACGCCAGCCCACGGCACGGCCTACGACATCGCCGGGCTCGGCCGCGCCAACCCGGGGGCGATGTTCAACGCCTTCGAGCTGGCCTGCCGGATGGGGGCGAGCCGGCACGCGGCCATGCACTGAGCAACCGAGGCCCGCCGCAGCAGCCCGGGCATGCGGCCCAAGCCCCACCACCCATTCCTCCTCCCACCCTCCCAAGGAGTCTCCACCGTGAAACGCAAGACCTTCACCGCCGCCCTGCTCGCCGCCACGCTGGCCGCCCCCTGGGCCCTGACGGCCCAGGCGCAGACGGCCTACCCGACCAAGACCGTGCGCCTGATGGTGGGCGCCGGTGCCGGCGGCGGCACGGACATCATCGCCCGCATGCTGGCCGAGAAGTTCGCCGAGAGCATGAAGGGCACCTGGGTGGTGGAGAACCGCCCTGGCGCGTCCAACACCATCGCCGCGGACCTGACGGCCAAGGCGCCGGCCGACGGCCACACCCTGCTCGTGGCCACCAACACCGGCCAGGCCATCGCCCCGCACCTGCTGAAGCTGGCCTTCGACCCGATCAAGGACCTCACGCCCATCGGCCTGATCGTCACCGTGCCCAACGTGCTGGTCGTCGGCGCACAGGTGCCGGTCAATTCGGTGGCCGAGCTGGTGCAGGCCATGAAGGGCAAGCCCGGCAGCTTCAAGTACGCGTCCTCGGGCGTGGGCAGCACCCAGCACATCGCCGGCGAGGCCTTCGACGCCGCGGCCGGCGTCAAGAGCCTGCACGTGCCCTACAAGGGCAGCGCACAGGCGCACCTGGACATCATCGGCGGCCAGGTCGAGATCATGTTCGACACCACCTCCTCCGCCATGGCCCAGATCAAGGCCGGCAAGTTCAAGCCTCTGGCCGTGACCACGCCCACGCGCTCGGCCCAGCTGCCCCAGGTGCCCACGCTGGCCGAGGCCGGCGTGCGCGGCGCCGACATGAGCACCTGGTACGCGCTCTACGCCACCGCCGGCACGCCGGCCGACGTGGTGGCCCGGCTGCAGGCCGAGCTCGCGCGCATCATCAAGCTGCCTGACGTGGACGCCCGCCTGCGCGGCCTGGGCGGTGAGCCCGGCAACATCACGCCGGCGCAGTTCGCCGAGTTCAACAAGCAGGAGTTCGACCGCTTCGGCAAGCTGATCCGGGACGCGGGGATCAAGCTGCAGTGATCCCGGACCAATGACCGAGCAAGCCGCTCGGCGCGAGAGTTCCAGTAGCGTCCGGCTCTTCGTCTCTAAGCGCCGCCATGACCTGGTCCCTCGTTGCCCGTGATCCTGCCACCGGCGCCTTCGGCGTCGCCGTGGCCACGCGCTTCTTCGCGGTTGGCGCCCTGTGTCCGCATGCCGACGGCGGCATCGGCGCCCTGGCCACGCAGGCGCTGATCAACCCGACCTTCGGGCCGCGCGGGCTGCGCCTGCTGCGCGAGGGCCTGGAGGCCGCGCAGGTGGTCCAGGTGCTCGTCGCGTCCGACCCCGGCGCCGCCACACGCCAGCTGCACGTGCAGGACGCGTGGGGCGGCATCGCCGCGCACACCGGCGCGGACTGCATCCCCTGGTGCGGTCACCTCGTGCGCAGCGGGTTTTCGGTGGCGGGCAACATGCTGGCCGGCCCGCGGGTGCTGGACGACACGGCCGCGGCCTACGAGCATCTGGCCGATCTGCCCTTCCCTCAGCGCCTGGTGCAGGCCATGCGCGCCGGCGAGGCCGCCGGTGGCGACAAGCGCGGGCGCCAGTCGGCGGCGCTGCGCATCCACACCGACCAGGAGTACCCCGCGCTCGACCTGCGCGTGGACGACCAAGACGACCCGCTGGCCGAGCTCGAACGGCTCGAGGCCGTCAGCCGCGAGCGTTTCGTCCACTTCGCGCGCTTCTTCGCCACGCGCGAGGTGCCGGGCGGCACCTGGGACCGCGCCGTGATCGAGGCCGCCATCGGCGCGGCCACGCGCGCCGCCGCCGACACGCCCAGCCGCTCGCGCGCCACCGAGCCCGGCACGCCCTCGCCGCCCGGAGCCGGCCGTTGAGCCCCCTGCTCGCGCTGCGCGGTCTGCGCGTGAGCTTCCAGACCCCGCGAGGCCCGGCCCGCGCGGTGGACGGCATCGACCTGACGCTCGAGCCCGGCCAGACCCTGTGCATCGTCGGCGAGTCCGGCTGCGGCAAGAGCATGACAGCGCTGTCGATCATGGGCCTGGTGCCGCAGCCGGCCGGGCGTGTGGAGGGCTCGATCGTGTTCGACGGGCGTGAGCTGCTGGGGCTGGCGCCGCGCGCCTGGGCCGACCTGCGCGGGGACCGGCTGGCGATGATCTTCCAGGAGCCGATGACCTCGCTGAACCCGTCGCACACGGTCGGGCGGCAGCTGGTGGAAGTGCTGCAGCGGCACCGCGGCATGGACGGCGTAGCCGCGCGTGCCGAGGTGGTCGAGACGATGCGCCGGGTGCGCATCCCGGCACCGGAGCGCCGCTTCGACGAGTACCCGCACCGGCTGTCTGGCGGCATGCGCCAGCGCGTGATGATCGCGATGGCGCTGCTGTGCCGGCCCGCGCTGCTCATTGCGGACGAGCCGACGACCGCGCTGGACGTCACCATCCAGGCCCAGGTGCTGGAGCTGATGCGCGCGCTGCGCGCGGACACCGGCACCGCCATCCTGCTCATCACCCACGACCTGGGCGTGGTGGCCGAGATGGCCGATCGCGTGGCCGTGATGTACGCCGGCCAGGTCGTCGAGGAGGCGCCCGTCGACGAGCTCTTCGCCGCGCCGGAGCACCCCTACACCGTGGGTCTGCTGGGCGCGATCCCGTCGATCGCCGCGCCGCGCCAGCGCCTGGCCGCCATCGAGGGCCGCGTACCCGCGGCCACCGACTGGCCCTCCGGCTGCCGCTTCGCGCCGCGCTGCCCCTTCGCCGACGACCATTGCCGGCACGAGGCTCCGGGCCTGCGCGAGATCCACCCTGGACACCGCAGCCGCTGCTGGAAGGCGCCGCTGGAGACCCTGGTGATGCCCGAGGCCGGGGCTCTCGTGCACGCCGCCGAGGCCACCGCGTGAGCGCCACGCCCGCCGTCCTGCGGGCCGAGGGCCTGGTCAAGCGCTTCGAGGTCGGGCGCGGCCTGTTCGGGCGCGCCCGCGGCGTCGTCAGCGCCGTCGACGGCGTGTCTCTCGCGGTGGCGCCCGGGCGCACGCTGGCCGTGGTCGGCGAGTCGGGCTGCGGCAAGTCCACCCTCGCGCGGCTGCTGCTGCGCCTGGTCGAGCCGGATGCCGGCCGCATCGAGCTCGACGGCCAGGACCTGCGCGCGCTGGACGAGCGCGCGCTGCTGCGCGCCCGGCGCCACGTGCAGATGGTCTTCCAGGACCCCTTCGGCTCGCTCAACCCGCGCATGAGCGCGGGCGACACGCTGGCCGAGCCGCTGCGCCTGCACGCGGTGGTACCCGCCGGCGAGCGTGTGGTGCGCGTGCGGCGCCTGCTGGACCAGGTGGGCCTGCCGGCCGAGGCCGCGCGGCGCTACCCGCACGAGTTCTCGGGCGGCCAGCGCCAGCGCCTGGCCATCGCGCGCGCCCTGGCCGCCGGCCCGAAGGTGCTGGTCTGCGACGAGCCTGTGTCGGCACTGGACGTCTCGATCCAGGCCCAGATCCTCAACCTGCTCGCCGACCTGCAGCGCGAACTCGGCCTGGCCTACGTCTTCATCTCTCACGACCTGGCCGTCGTGCGCCAGGTGGCCACCGAGGTGGCCGTGATGTACCTCGGCCGCTTCGTCGAGACCGGCCCCGCGGCGCAGGTCTTCGCACGCCCGCGCCACCCGTACACCCAGGCCCTGCTGGGCGCCGTGCCGGTGGCCGACCCGGCGCGACGCGGCAGCCGCGTGGTGCTGGCGGGCGACGTGCCCAGCCCCTTGGCGCCGCCGCCGGGCTGCCGCTTCCACACGCGCTGCCCGCACGCCGACGAACGCTGTCGCCAGGAGGCGCCGGCGCTGCCGGAGGGGACCCACGCCGTGGCCTGCTGGCATGCCGATCGGATCGCGCCGCTCACCACCCCGCCGCAAGGGGCCGCTGCCGTCCCCGGCATCCCCTCCGACAGCGCGCAACGGCAACGCCAGCGCGCCGTGCTGCAGCATCTGCAGGCCGCCTTCGCGCGCCGCTCGTCATCGTCTCCCTCACCCTCTCGACCAGGAGCTCCGCCATGAAGTTCTCCCCCGCCCTCCAACGCCTGACGCTCGGGCTGGCGCTGCTTGGCGCCGCTGCGGCGGCGCAGGCGCAGTCCACGCTGCGCATCGGCCTGGCCGAGGACCCCGACGTCCTCGACCCGACCTTCGGCCGCACCTATGTCGGCCGCATCGTCTTCAAGTCAATCTGCGACAAGCTCTTCGACATTGACGACAAGCTCGCCATCGTGCCGCAGCTGGCGCTGAGCCACAACACCTCGGCCGACGGCAAGGTGGTCACGATCCGGCTGCGTCCGGGCGTGAAGTTCCACGACGGCGAGACGATGACCGCCGAGGCGGTGAAGTTCTCGCTCGACCGGCACCTGACGGCCCAGGGCTCGTTCCGCCGCGCCGAGATCGCCCAGGTCGACAAGGTCGAGGTCGTCGACCCGCTGACCGTGCGCCTGCTGCTGAAGACGCCGTTCGCGCCGCTGATGGCCCAGCTCACCGACCGCGCCGGCATGATCATCTCGCCCAAGGCCGCCGCGGCGGCGGGCGACAAGTTCGGCAACGCGCCTGTGTGCGCCGGACCCTACAAGTTCACCGAGCGCGTGGCGCAGGACCGCATCGTCGTCGACCGCTTCGCCGACTACTGGGACAAGGGGCGGGTCCACGTCGACCGCATCGTCTACCGGCCGATCCAGGACTCCACCGTGCGCCTGGCCAACCTGCGCTCGGGCCAGCTCGACCTGCTCGAGCGCATGCTCGCCACCGACGTGGCCGAGGTGCGCAAGGACAGCCGCCTGCGCCTGGCCACCGGCTTCGAGCTGGGCTACCAGGGCATCACGCTGAACGTGGCCAACGGCGAGAAGGCCAACAGCCCGCTCGGCAAGGACGCCCGGGTGCGCCGCGCGCTCGAGCTCGCGATCGACCGCGAGGCCGTGGACCAGGTCGTCTTCAACGGCCTGAACCAGGCCAACAACCAGTGGGTCAGCCCGGCCAACCCCTACTACCAGGCACGCTTCCCCACGCCCAAGCGCGACGTCGCCCGCGCCAAGGCGCTGCTGCGCGAGGCCGGCGTGAGGACGCCGCTGGCGCTGGACTTCATGGTCCCCAACAACCCCGAGACGCGCGCCGTGGCCGAGGTCATCCAGTCGATGGCGGCCGAGGTGGGCTTCGACCTGAAGATCCGCGTCACCGAGTTCGCGACCTCGCTGAACGAGGCCGAGAAGGGCAACTTCCAGATGTACATGCTGGCCTGGAGCGGGCGCACCGACCCGGACGGCAACATCTTCTCCTTCGCTTCGTGCAAGGGGCCGCTGAACTACGGCCGCTACTGCGACCCGGCGCTGGACGCGCTGCTCGAGAAGGCCCGCTCCACCACGGCGGTGGCCGAGCGCAAGAGCCTGTACGAGCAGGCGGCGGCCAAGTGGCTGGCCGAGGGCTCGGTGATCTACCTCTACCACCGCGCGCTGCTGTTCGCGCACAGCCCGCGCCTGGAAGGCTTCAAGGTCATGCCCGACGGCCTGATCCGCGTGACCGACCTGAAGCTGAAGTGACCGTGCGCCGGCCGGGCATGCGCCCGGCCGTGCCCGCGGTGCCCGAGACCTGCGCGCCTGCCGCGCCGCCTGGCCCCTGCCCATGCTGAACTTCCTGCCGCGCCGCCTGCTGGAGCTGCTGCCGACGCTGTTCCTGGTGTCGGTGCTGATCTTCGGCCTGCAGCAGCTGCTGCCGGGCGACCCGGCGCTGGTGATGGCCGGTGAGGAAGGCGACCCCGCCGTCGTAGAGCAGATCCGGCGCCAGTACCGGCTCGACCAGCCGCTGCCCGTGCAGTACCTGCACTGGATCGGCAACGTGCTGCAGGGCGACCTGGGCGAGTCGATGCGCATCAAGCAGCCCGTGTCGCAGCTCATCGCCGAGAAGCTGCCCGTCACGCTGCAGCTGGGCACGATGGCGATGCTGTTCGCGCTGCTGATCGGCATCCCGGCAGGCATCGTCTCGGCCGTGCGCAAGGGCACGGCCTGGGACACGGCGGCCAACGTGCTGGCGCTGGCCGGGCTGTCGACGCCGAACTTCTGGCTCGGCATCATGATGATCTTCCTGTTCTCGGTGAGCCTGGGCTGGCTGCCCGCCTCGGGCTACGTGAGCCTGCTCGAGGACCCGCTGCAGTCACTGGCCACCACGGTGATGCCGGCCTTCGTGCTGGGCTCGGGCATCGCCGCGGTGCTGATGCGGCACATGCGCTCGTCGCTGCTGCAGGCCATGGCGGCGGACTACGTGCGCACCGCGCGCGCCAAGGGCCTGCTGGAGCGCCAGGTGGTGCTGCGGCACGGGCTGCGCAATGCGCTCACGCCGGTCATCACGCTGGGCGCGCTGGAGTTCGGCACCCTCTTGTCAGGCGCCGTCCTCACCGAGCAGGTGTTCTCGATCCCCGGCCTGGGCAAGCTCATCGTGGATGCCGTCTTCAACCGCGACTACGCCGTCGTCCAGGGCGTGGTGCTCGTCACGGCCACGGTCTACATCCTGCTGAACCTGCTGGCCGACGTGCTGTACGTGCTGGCCAACCCAAGGCTGCGGTCATGAGCGGTGCAACCGGCCAAGCCGTGCCCGCACCGGGCCCGGCCGCCATCGACACACCCGCCCGGCGGGCGCTGCGCGCGCTCGCGCGCCGGCCGGCGGCCGCCTTCGGCGCGGCCGTGCTGCTGCTCGTGCTGGTGCTGGCGCTGGGCGCGCCCTGGCTCGCGCCCTACGACCCGATGGCCACCAGCTGGTCGGCCGTGCGCAAGGCGCCGAGCGCGGCGCACTGGTTCGGCACCGACGAGGTGGGCCGCGACCTGCTGTCGCGCGTGATCTGGGGCGCTCGCGCTTCGCTGTCGGCCGGGCTGGTGGCGGTGCTGATCGCGGTGGCCGTGGGGCTGCCGCTGGGCATGGTGGCCGGCTATGCCGGTGGCTGGGTCGACGCGGTGATCGGCCGCCTGACCGACGCCATGCTCGCCATACCCTTCCTGATCCTGGCCATCGCGCTCGCGGCCTTCCTCGGCCCCAGCCTGGGCAACGCGATGATCGCCATCGGCGTCACGGCCACGCCCATCTTCGTGCGGCTGGCGCGCGGCCAGGTGCTGCAGGCCCGGGCCGAGGACTGGGTCGAGGCCGCGCGCGCGGTGGGCAACCCGCGCGCGCGCATCCTGGTGCGCCACATCCTGCCCAACATCCTGCCGCCGGTGCTGGTGCAGGCCACGCTGACCATCGCCTCGGCCATCATCGCCGAGGCCAGCCTGTCCTTCCTGGGCCTGGGCCAGCAGCCGCCAGCGCCGAGCTGGGGCTCGATGCTGAACACCGCACAGCGCTTCCTGACGCAGGCGCCGTGGATGGCGCTGTTCCCCGGCGCCGCGATCTTCGTCACGGTGCTCGCCTTCAACCTCTTCGGCGACGCGCTGCGCGACGCGCTCGACCCGAAGCGCTGAAAGGCCGGCTGGCCGGGCATCGGCCGACAATGCCGGCCGTTCCCGTCCCCATACCCGGCTCTGGCCCCGGCCTTCAAGGCCGGGCACGGGCGTCATCCTTCCCCAGACTCCAACGATCCGCCATGACCACACCCACCGCCCCCGGCGTGCGCACGCCCGACGCCGAGATCCTGCCGCTGTTCCTGGAGCGCTGGTCGCCGCGCTCCTTCACCGACGAGGCGCTGCCGCTGGCGCAGCTGCAGCGCCTGCTCGAGGCCGCGCGCTGGGCGCCGTCGGCCAACAACGCGCAGCCCTGGCGCTTCCTGTACGCGCTGCGCGGCGACACGCACTGGGACACCTTCGCCGCGCTGCCGAACGAGCGCAACCGCCTGTGGTGCACCCAGGCCGCGGCGCTGCTGGTGGTGCTGGGCGACACCGCCTCGCGCAGCCACGCCTTCGACGCCGGCTGCGCCTGGGGCCATCTGGCGCTGCAGGCCCAGGCCCTGGGCTGGTCCACGCACGGCATGGGTGGCTTCGACGCCCAGCGCGCGCGCGAGGTGCTGCAGGTACCCGAGAACTTCGCGGTGCTGACGATGGTGGCCATCGGCCGCCGCGGCCCGGTGGAGGCGCTGCCCGCGGACTTCCGCGAACGCGAGCAACCCTCGGGGCGCCACCCGGTGGCCACGCGGGCCTTCCACGGGGGGTTCCCGCCGGCCGAATGAGGGCCAGCGGACCCGGGATCAGTTAGCCCTGCGCTTGACCAGCCCGAGAACGCTGCGGCCGTCGGCCGCCTTGACGACGTAGTACTCGGCGCCGCCGGCATCGCGGTCGATCAGGCGGGCCGAGGCCACCAGGGCCGGATCGGTCACCGGCAGGATGATCTGGCTGCAGAAGTTGCTTACGCTGCCGGCCATCATCTGGATGAAAGCTGCCGGCGAGCGGGCCAGGTGGCCGACCATGGTCTCGGCCAGGTGGCCCATGGGCTCCATGCACGCCAGGCGCACCGAGTACAGCGGCAGTTCGCGCCGCAGGCGTTCGGCACGGTCGCGCTCGCGGGCCTGGGCCTCGGCAGCCCGGGCGGCGCGCACCTGCACGGCCGAGCGCTTCGTCTTCGCACCCTGCGCTTCGTCGTCCAGAAACTCCAGCAGCGCAGCCAGCTCGTCGGACTGGGCGTAGCCGCTCGACTTCATACGGGCCGTCGCGCTGCGCACCCCTGGCAGGTTGGTGATGCCGAACCCGGCCAGCGCCTTGGCCTGGGCGGCGTCGGCCTTCAGATCGGCGGCGAATTCGAACTGCGCCAGGCTGTCGAAGCCGCGCGAGCGGGCCGATGCGGCCTGCAGTTCGGTGCGCTCACGCAGCGGCAACAGCTTGAAATCCAGCCCCTCGCGCTCGACCGCAGGGATCAGGCGGGCCATCTCGGCCGCGCCGAGGATCACGCCCGAGCACTGGCCCTTCTGCACCAGCGTCCACAGCGCCTCGAGATCGTCGGTGAACTCGTCGAAGCGGTGGTCGGGCTCGAGCCGGGCCTCCTTGGCAAAGTCGGGCAGCGTCGCATACCCGCTGACGGCCCAGGCGGTGTCACGCCGACCCTTGTGCGACAGCGTGCAAGAGCCGGCTTTCCGGCTGGCCGGCAGCACGAGAGCCACGATGTCATCAGGCCGCGCGCCGATCTGAGCGATGACGTCCTTCTTGCGCTGAGCCTCGGCCGCGGCCGCCTCGGCCGCCCGGCGGGCCGTGGCCTCGGCGCGCGCCTGCAGCTGATCGCCCGGGATCTCACCCAGCACGATGATGTTGCCGCTGTCGACCAGGGGCTTGATGCGGTCGAATTCGGCCGCATCGAACAGCCCCAGCTGCAGGTTCCGGCACACCCGATCGGGCGCGCCCGGGCCGCCGCCCCGCGCGACGACGCTCTCGACGACGCACTTGGAGCTTGCGCCCGACCGGTGCTGCGGCTTGTCGAGCCCGCGCGTGTCCACCACCAGGCCGCGCGCCTTGGCCAGTTCGGCGACCAGCGCCTTCAGCTCGGCCGCCAGCGGCGCCGGCAGGCGCTCGTAGCGGTCCAGCAGCAGCGTCGAGGACTGGGCCGTCGCACGCACCAATTCAAGCGGGATCGGGCTGGAGGGCGCGTTCGCAGCCCGCGCCACCACCGTCCTGCCCTCGAGGGAGCGGGTCACCTGGAAGGACGGCGAGCCGGCATTCAGCAGCAGCAGGAAGTTCGGACGCTGGGCCAGGAAGGTCTCACGCTGCTCGGCCTGGCGCGCGGCCTCGTCCCTGCGGCGCTGCTCCTCGTCGCGCCGCCGGTCCTCCTCGGCCTTCCTGCGGGCCTGCTCCTGCTCGGCCTGCTGCACGCGCGCAAGGTAGCGCTGCATCTCGTTGGAGTCGGCGATGACACGCCGGCACTCGTTGGCCAGCTGGTTCTGGAACGGCAGCGGCCAGCTCTTGATGCGCTGCATCATCCGGGCGTCGTCGTAGAACATGGCCTCGCAGGTCAAGGCCCGGGGCAGCACCACCTTGTCGAGCTCGCGCATCTGCGCCGGCGTCATCCCGTTCTGCGGACGCGGCGTCTGGCGCACCTCGTCGACGATGTCCTGGGGTTGGGCGGTGTAGTAAGTCTCGGGCACCTTGCCGGCGGCCATGGCCGGGCCCGCCAGCGCGGCGGCGAGCATGAGGAACCCCGGCAGGGGGCGAAGGGACAAAGTCATTCGGATTCCTTGGATGAGCGCCGGGCCGGGGCCGGCAGGTCCACCGCCCGCAAGCCGCTACGCGGCGCATTCTCGACGAGGAGTTCGTGGGTTCGGATCGACGGCCCGGGGAGGAGACCACGGGCGGTTCCGCACCCCGCGGCTATCGCTGCTGGGTTTGCTGCTGCGCCTGCCTCACCTCGGCACGCACGCTCTCGGTCAGCTCGGCCATCAGCAGCATGCGCGGCCCGTTGGCCAGCGCGCGCGCGATCGCGGTGCGCTGCTGCATGCCACCCGACAGCTGCTTCGGGTAGTGCTGCTCGAAGCCGGCCAGGCCGACCTTCGCGATGAAGCTGCGGGCCACCTCGAGCGGCTGCGCGCGCGGCAGACCGCGCTCGCGCAGCCCGAAACAGACGTTGTCGAGCACGGTCAGCCAGGGGAA
>JBILNB010000024.1:0-54795 GCA_044375195.1 Rubrivivax sp.
AAGCTGCTGATCATCCTCAACGCCATGGTCCGCGACGGCGTCGCGTGGGACCTCAGCAAGCACGCCAATGTCCCCCAAAACGCTTGACACGCAACACAGTTGCTCTCCCCTCGTGGGAGAGGGGTTGGGGAGAGGGGGGGCGGGCCGAGGCCCTGGCGCTCGCCCCCTCTCCCCCGGCCCCTCCCCCGCGAGGGGGGAGGGGAGGAATTCATGCGCGTCCGCCGCGTACGAAGCCACGGGTTCCGGGGCACCAGCCGGCAGCGCCGTGCGCTGCATCGGTCTCTCCCGCGAGGGGAGAGGGGCTGAATACTCGGCGCCTTGCTCCCCTCTCCCGCCAGAGGAGAGGGGAGCAATGAGCGAAAGACAGTACGGCTCTCAGCCGTGCACCTCCGCCTCACCGTGCCGCGCCAGCAGTTCCATCAGCTGGCGGCGGATCAGGATGCCGGGGCGGTCGCTGTCCATCGAGTGCTCGACGCCGCGGCGGCGCAGGTCGACCACGGCGTCGGGGTCGGTGGACTCGAGCATGTCCTTGTCCTCGCGCGTGATCACGTGGTCGAAGTCGATCAGCAGCTGCGCCGGGCAGTCGGCCTCGGTGTCGTTGCGGTAGAGCCACTGGCACAGCTGGATGTGGCCGTCGTCGATGGGCGTGAAGCAGTTGATGATGACGTGGCGCACCCCGCTGGGGTACTCGATGTCGAGCCGGCGCGAGAACGGCAGGAAGTAGGCGTTGCGCATGTGGCGCTGCGTGATGGGCTCGCTCGTGCCGCTGACGCGGTGGAAGGCCGGCGGGTTGGCCGCGTCGATCAGGGTCTCGGCCTGGAAGCCGCCCTCGCGCTCGACCAGCTCGTAGCGGCTGGGCTTGGGCTGCGCCGCCACGCCGAAGGTGGCGCGGTGAACGAAGCTGAAGTGCGCGTTGTCGAAGCTGTTCTCGAGCGCGCGCACCGGGCTCGTGGCCCAGGTCTCGTGGAACTGGAAGATGGTGCGCCAGCCCGGGGCGCCGTACTCGGGCACCTCGGGGATGGCCGCGAGTGGCTCCTCGCCGGGCGCCACGAGCGCCACCCAGGCATAGCCGTAGCGCGCCTCGCAGCGCCAGGCCGGCGTGCGGTAGTCGGGCGGGATCGCGCGCTCCGGCCCGTACTGCGGAATGCGGATCACGCGCCCGCCGCGGTCATAAGTCCAGCCGTGGTAGCCGCACTCGAGCGCGCCGCCGACGCAGCGCCCCTTGGACAGCCGCGCGGTGCGGTGGCAGCAGCGGTCACTCAGCGCTGCGGGCCGGCCGTCGGCGTCGAGGAAGAGCACGATGCGCTCGCCCAGCAACGTGAACGGGTGCGGCTGGCCGTCCTGCAGCACCGACAGCGGCATGACGGCGTGCCAGAACTTTCGGAAGACGGGTTGGCGAGTGACGAGCATCTCGGGCGCGAGTCTAGAACCGCGGCAGGGTCGTCAGTCGCACCTTGCCGGAGGCGGCGTCGGCCATGATCTGCTCGCGCTGCCCCCAGCCGCGCAGCTTGCCCGGGTTGAGCAGGCCCAGCGGGTCGAAGCGCATCTTGGAGGCCACGACGTCGGGGTTGACCTGGCCCTGCTTGCCGTCCTCGACGATGTAGACGTGCGGGTCGGCGATGAACACACCGAGGTCGCGGTGGATCTGCATGATCTCGTTGAGCCGCTCGTCGGTGGTGTAGCGGATCAGCGGCAGGCCCGAGCAGTTCATCGCGCCCTCCTTGGTGCGGATGAACTCCAGGTGCACGAGGGCCTCGTCGCCGAGCAGGCGCCGCAGTTCCTTGGCCTGCTGCACGTGGCGCGCAGGGTCGTAGCCAGCCTGGATGTAGGTCAGGCCCTTGTCCACCTTCAGCGCGTGCAGCGTGGTGTGGTTCCAGGTGTACTCGACCAGGGTGCGGTTGCTGCGCCGCACCTCCTCGGCCGTCTTGCGCAGCGTGATCTTGCCGCCGAACTCGGCCGCCATCTGGTGCATGGCCGGCTCGGAGAACTCGGCCACCAGGATGAAGACCGCGTGCACGCCCGGCGGCATGGCGCCGGCCAGCGCTGGGGAGGCCTGCATCAGGATCTCGGGCACGGGGGTGGCGAAGAGCGTGACGCTGTTCTTGACGATGCCCGGCGCGCTGGCGAAGGCGCTGCAGAACTCGACGGCGGCGTCGTAGTCGTCGAAGCACACGATGGCCTCGAGCCAGGGGTGGGCCGGCGCGGTGCCGACCTCGAGCTCCAGCACCAGGCCATTGGTGCCGTAGGCGTGGTGCAGCAGCAGCGCCTCGGGCGCGCGCAGCTCCACCGCCTGGGGCTCGGGCTCGATCGTCATCGCGCGCACGCCGAGCACGTTGCCGGTGGAGGCCAGCGGCCCGTGGTTGATGGAGCCCACGCCGCCGAAGCCGCCGCCGTACAGGCCCCCCAGCGTTGCGCTGCGGAAGGTGCTGGGCACGCAGCGCAGCGCCCAGGCGCCGAGCGTGCTGCCCGGCTCGGCCGCTGCGGCCAGCATCTGGCGGTCCATCTCGATCATGCGGATGCCGGCCTGGGCGCGCGCCACGCCGGGCCGCGCCCACAGCAGGCGGTTGTAGGCCGAGAGGTCCAGGATCACGCCGCCGTGCAGCGGCATGCACTGCCCGTAGTTGCCGGTGCCGCTGCCGCGCACGGTGATCGGCAGGCGCTCGCGCGCGCAGGCGCCGACAACGGCGCGCACCTCGTCCTCGGTGCGAGGGCGCGCCACGGCGTGGGCGCGCAGGCCCTCGAGCTGGCGCTTCAGCACGGGGCTGAACCAGTAGAAGTCCTGGCTCAGGCGCTCGACGCGGTTGTCGGTGATCCATTCCACGCCCGGCAGCGCGGCGGCCACCGCGGCGCTGCGCTCGCGCACGCGCGCAGGGTCGAAATCGGGGTCGGCGAAAGTGGGTGCGTTCATGGCAGGGAAGCCCGCAGGCGATGGACGAAGTCATGGGCCTCCCGGCGCAGGCGCGCCAGGTCCAGCCCGGGAACGGTGTCGTGCTCGACGACGGTGCGGCCCTGCACCAGCACGGCGCGCAGGCCCGGCGCGCCGCCGCTGGCCACCGGCGCAACGCCGGGGTCGTGCAGGCCGAAGTGTCGGGGCTGGTCCAGGCGCTGCACGACGAGGTCGGCCGCCTGACCCACCTGCAGCGTGCCCACGCCGTCAAGCCCGAGCACGCGCGCGCCGCCGGCGGTGCCCAGGTGCATGACGTCGGCCACGCGCAGGGCCGCGGCGTGGCCGCCGGGCTGCTCGACGCGACCGGACGGCGCGCGCGGGTCGGGCCGCGGGCCGCCGCGCGGGTCGGCGCGGTGCAGCAGCCAGCAGGCATGGGCCTCGCTGGCCATGTCGGCAGCCTCGTTCGAGGCCGCGCCGTCCACGCCCAGCCCCACCGGGATGCCCAGCGCCAGGGCTTCGGGGATGCGCGCGATGCCCGAGCCGAGGCGGGCGTTGCTCTGCGGGCAGTGGGCGATGCCGGTGCCCGTCTGCGCGCACAGCGCGAGGTCGGTGTCGTCCATGTGCACCATGTGGGCGTACCAGACGTCAGGGCCGACCCAGCCGTGCTCGGCGACGAACTGCATCGGCGTGCAGCCGTGCACCTCGCGCGCCCAGCGCACGTAGTCGTGCGTCTCGCTCAGGTGGCTGTGCAGGCGGATGCCGAGCGCGCGCGCCTGCGCCGCCAGCGGCGCCAGATCCTCGCGCCGGCAGCTCCAGTTGGGGGTGGTGATGGCGCTCGCCACGCGCCGCATCGCCTGCGGCGACGGGTCATGGAAGCGGCGCACGTCACGCTCGACCGCGGCCATGAAGCCGTCCAGGGTCTCGGGCGCCACCTGCGGCGGCGCGTTCGCATCGGTCATCGCGCGCGCCTGCGTCTGGCCGCCGCGGCACAGCACCAGGCGCAGGCCCAGGCGGTCGGCCTCGTCGAAGACCGCGGCCGTGGCGTCGAAGGGCATGCCCGGCCAATAGTGGTACTGGTGATCGGCCACCGTGGTGCAGCCCGACAGCAGCATCTCCACCAGCCCGACGCGCGCGGCCAGGCGCAGAGCTTCCTCGTGGTCGAAGTGGCGCCGGTAGGCCACGGGCACGGCGGCGAGCCAGGGCACCAGTGCCAGGTCGATGCCCTCCGGGATCCCCTTGAGCAGGCTCTGGAACAGGTGGTGGTGGGTGTTGACCCAGCCCGGGTGCACGACGCAGCCGCTCGCGTCCAGCACGCGCTCGCCCGGTTCGGGAGCGAGCCGGCCGATGGCCGCGATCCGGCCGCCGCGGATGCGCAGGTCGCAACCGTCGGCGCGCGCGCCCTCGCCGGGCAGGCCGGTCCAGAGGGCCTGCGCGCCCCGGACGAGCAGGTCGGCAGTGTCGGACGTCATTCCTGCGAAGTCTCGCTGTCGTGCCAGCTGCCCAACAGGCGCCGGGACAGCAGCGACATCAGCGCGAACAGAAGAACGCCGGTGACGGTGATCAACAGCAGGGCGGCGAACATGCGCGGGATGTTGAGCTGGTAGCCGGCCTGCAGGATCTGGTAGGCCAGCCCGGTGCCGGTGCCGCCGGTGCCGGCGACGAACTCGGCCACCACGGCGCCGATGAGCGCCAGCCCCGAGCTGATGCGCAGGCCACCGAAGAAGTAGGGCAGCGCCGAGGGCACGCGCAGGCGCGTCAGCACCTGCAGCCGGCTGGCGCGGTTGAGCTTGAAGTAGCTCAGCAGCCCCGGGTTCACGCTGCGCAGGCCGAGCGTGGTGTTGGCGATGATCGGGAACAGCGCCACCAGCGTGGCGCAGATCACGAGCGAGGCCGTCGGGTCCTTGACCCAGATGATGATCAGCGGCGCGATCGCGACCACCGGCGTCACCTGCAGCAGCACCGCGTAGGGGAAGAAGGCCACCTCGACGAGCCGGCTCTGCACGAAGGCAAAGGCCACCAGCACGCCCAGCACGACGGCGGCCGAGAACGACAGCAGCGTGATCTTCAGCGTGTTGTACAGCGCGCCGAAGAGCAGCCCGGCATCGGTGACGAGCACCTGCGCCACGTGCAGGGGCGCGGGCACGATGAACTGCGGCACCTTGAAGGCAACCACCAGCCCCTGCCAGAGCGCCAGCGCCACGACGGCCACCAGCAGCGGCACGACGATGCGCTGGCTCTCGGCCTGCGTCCACGCCTTCATGCCGGCACCCCGTCAGCGCCGGCCTCGCTGGCGGCCAGCAGGCTGTCCTGCAGGCGGCGCGCGTACTGGCTGAAGGCCATCGAGACGCGGAAGTCGGGCCCCCGCGGGTAGGGCTCGTCGATCGTCACCTGCTCGACGATGCGCCCGGGCCGTGCAGCCATCACGACCACGCGGTTGGACAGGAAGACCGCCTCGTGGATGGAGTGCGTCACGAAGATCACGGTCAGCTTCTGCGAGCGCCAGAGATCGAGCAGCTCGCCGTCGAGCCGGTTGCGCGTGATCTCGTCGAGCGCGCCGAAGGGCTCGTCCATCAGCAGCAGCGTGGGCCGCGTGACCAGGCCGCGCGCGATCGACACCCGCATCTGCATGCCGCCCGAGAGCTCGCGCGGCAGGTGGGTCTCGAAGCGCGCCAGCCCCACCAGCGCGAGCGCCGCGCGCACCCGCTCGTCGGCCTGCGTGCGCGGCACACCGGCCAGATCCAGCGGCAGGCGCACGTTGGCCATCACGCTGGCCCAGGGCATCAGCGTGGCCTCCTGGAAGACGAAGCTGAGCTGGTGGCCGGTGGCCTGGACCTCGGCCACCGGCCGCCGCCACAACAGCAGACGGCCGTCGCTGGGCTCCAGCAGGCCAGCCACCATCTTCAGCAGCGTGCTCTTGCCGCAGCCCGAGGGGCCGAGCAGGGTCACGAACTCGCCTTCGGCAACCGTCAGGTCGACGGGCATGAGGGCGCGCGTGCCGTTGGGGTAGGTCTTCTCGACCGAGAGGACCTCGACAGCGGGGGTCTCGTTCATGGCGTCGTGCGAACGGTAGGGGGTGAGGCTGCGGACGGGTCGTGCACCGCCCCCTCAGGGCATGATCTTCAGATCCCGCACGAACTGCGTCGTGTAGGTCCTGCGCAGGTCCACCTTGGTCGGGTCGAGCAGCTTCATCGACACCATCATGTCGTAGGTCTTCTTCATGCGCTCGTCGGTGACGACGCCCACGCCCTGGCGCGACGCATCGCCGCTGAAGACGATGCCCTGCTCGTTGAGCAGGCGGATGCCGATCGCGATCTTGTCGTCGGTCATGTTGGGGTTGTCCTTCTTGATCAGCGCGTTGGCCGGGGACGGATCGCCCTTCAGATAGCTCTTCCAACCCTCCATCGAAGCCTTGACGAAGGCACCGACGGCGCGCGGCCGCTCGCGCACGGTCTTTTCCATGCACACGACGGTGGCTGCGTAGGGGGGCCAGCCGTGGTCGGCCAGCAGGAAGACATTGGGCTTGAACTTCGCCTCCTTCTCGATCGCATAGGGCTCGCTGGAGAGGTAGCCCTGCTGGACGACGTTCTTGTCGGCGATGAAGGGCTGGATGTTGAAGGTGTAGGGGCGGACCTGCGAGTCCTGCAGGCCGTAGGCGCCCTTCAGCCACGGCCAGTAGGTGGTGTTGGCCGAGGTGGAGATGAGGATGGTCTTGCCCTTCATGTCCTCCATCTTGTTGACCACGCCGGGGTGCCCGATCAGCACCTGCGGATCCTTCTGGAACGAGGCGGCGACCGTGACGGCGCTGATGCCGTTCTCCCAGCCCTTCATGGTCTGCACGTCGAAGCCCATGATGCAGTCCACCTGCCCGGCGGCCAACAGTTGAAGGCCATTGACCTGCGGCCCGCCCATGCGGATGGTGACGTCCAGGCCTTCGCGCTTGTACAGGCCGTTGGCCAGCGCCTGGTAGAACCCACCGTGCTCGGCCTGGGCATACCAGTTGGTCATGTAGGTGAACCTTTCCTGGGCCTGGGCGCTGGAGAAGGCGGCCAGCGCGGCGACGGCGCCGGCCAGCAGGCGGGACACGGGGCGGGGCAGAGGGGTCATGGGACGCTCCATGCAAGGTTGAAAACCCACATGAAGCAAGGACGGTGCCAGGGCGGCATCGACCCGGCAGACCTGCCCCATCCCGGCCTGCGCACAGCGCCGGGGCCCGGAGCCCCGGCGGCGGGCACAGCCACGCACCAAGGCGGCGCAGCCGCCGGCGCCCGCGAGCGCGCCGATGCTCAGCGCGAAGCGCGAAGCACCTCGAAGCGGCCGGCCGAGCGCTCGAAGACCGGCTGGTCGCTGGCCGTCTCGACGATGCGCAGCGTCAGCGTGAGGCGCTCGTCGACGTTCTGCGTCTCGATCGTGAAGCGGTCACGCAGCAGGATCACCAGGCCCTGCGGGCCCTCGGTACCGGCCTGGGCCAGGTCGCCGGCCGCGAAGACGCGCGCCACGTCGCCGTTGGCGAGCTCGAGCTGGGAACGCAGCGTGCGGCCGGCCAGGCAGGTGCCGGTGGGCACCACGCCGGCCGGCCCGGCGCAGCGCAGCGTGGCCGCGTACGGGAACTGCCGCGCCAGCCCCTGGCGGCGCTGGCGCTCCTCGGCGGCCTGCTGCTCAGCCACCAGCGGGCCCAGCGCCTGGGCGCGGCGCGCCTGCGCGGCGCGCTGTTCGTCAGCCTCGCGCAGCAGGGCGGCATGGCCCAGCTCGGACAGCGGCTCGAACCAGGACAGCGCAGGCATGCGCGCGCGCAGCAGCGGCAGCGCGTCGCGCTGCACGAGCAGCAGGTCGGCGTGGCCCTGCAGCACGCCGCCGGCGGCGCAATCGACGAAGCGTCCAGCCACCGGACGCCCACCGACCTGCGCCGACAGCTGCGCCTCGATCAGGGACAGCGCAGCAGCCTGCACCTCGTCGCCCCCGAAGGCCCGCGCGTGCCCGGGCAGCGCCAGCCAGCAGGCGTCGAAGCCCGACCAGCGCAGGCCTTCGCCGCTGACCAGGCGCTGCGCGCCGCTGGCGGGGGTGACGAACTCCAGCACGGGGCTGCCGCTGCGGCGCAGCACGAGGATGTCGTCGCTGGGCCCGGCGGGGCGCGCCGCGGGCGCGGCGGCCGGTGCGGCCGGGGCCGCGACCAGGGCGGGCGCGACAGGCGCGGCGGCCGGCACCGCTGACGGACCGAGCGCGGCGGGCGCCGGAGCCTGGGCAGGCGCCGCCGCGGGAGCCGCGGTCGGAGCCTGGGCCGGGGCCGCAGCACCAACCGGAGCCTGGGCGGGCGCGGCCGGCGGCGCGCCGGGCGGGCGGGCCCCTGGGGCCGCAGCGGGTGCCGCCGGCGACACCCGCACCTGGACCGTCTCGTCGATGCTGCAAGGCGGCGCGGTGCGCAGGCCGCGCACGTAGAGCTCGCCCTGCAGCCGCACGGCATAGCCGCCATCGGCGGCGTAGCTGTGGTCCACCTGACGCGACTCGCGGCCCTCGAGGCGCAGCTTCTCCTCGCGCCCGTCGCCGAAGGACAGTTGGGCCCCACAGGCCGCACCCGAGGGGTTGAGGAGGGTCGCCTTGACGGCCCGCGCCCCGGGCGCCGTCTCCACCTTCAGCGCGGTTTGCGCACCCGCGGCGGTGGCTGCGAGCGCTACCACCAGGACGGCGGCGCTTCGGAACTGGCAAAGCATCTTACTGGACATCGCGCCCCCTCTGGCGAGTCGTGAATCAACACCGGTCTGGCGGCACGCCGCCAGACCAGGAACCGCGTGTCAGTTCCAGCCGCGCTGGGTGAACACCTTCAAGGCCTCGTCGGCCGCCTTTGCGTGGGCGAGCGGGGTCGGGTGGAAGCCGTCGGAGAACATGTAGGTCGTCCACCAGTCGGCCGAGGGCTTGTTGGCTGTCGCCGAAAGCGCGGCCGCGGTACAGGTCGGGAAGGTGTACGACGGCAGGCCCGAGGAATCGGTGCCGGTGACCGGGCACGCCGTATTGGCGCCATCGGTGAAGCCGTAGGACGCAGGCGCGGCCACCTGGGCGCGGAAGACGGTGTTGAAGTCCAGAACGGCGACCTTGGTGCTGCTGGTCCCGGCCGCGAAGCGGCTGGCAAGGTGCTGATTGAACGCATTGACCCAGGCCTGGATCATCGCCTTGACTGCCGCCGCGTCGCCACCGCCCAAGGTGACCCCCGCGAGGACGGCATTGAACCGCGGCGTCAGCGCGATGTCGGGCAGGTTCATCACCAGCACCTTGGCTGCGCCCTTGTTCACCGCCTCGACCACGATCGCATCGGCCAGCATGTCTGCGAGCTTGGTCATGTAGACCACACCCGCCACATCGGGACTTGCCAACACCGCCGCGGCGCCGCCCGCGCCGAGCGCGCTGGCCAACAGGTCGAAGTAGGCCTGCTGGCCCGCGGGGTCAGTGGCCCCGAGGACCGCACCTGCCAGGTCCGCAGCGTCGTTGCCTCCACCGGTGATGAGCAGCACATCGGAGGCCGTGTACGTGCCATGTACCTGCGCCGCGGCCTGCAGTTGCAGCAGGATGGAGCGGGGATCCGCGGGGTTGGAGGCGTTGTTGATCCTGCCTCCCCCTATGGCGTAGTTGGTGCACCCGCTGCCTGCAGCAAACGTCGCACCCGTGAACGTGAAATACGGGCAGAGGCGATCCTTCTGCAGTTGACGCGCGACCGCATCGACCCAGATATCAGACGACCCCTCGCCTGTCGCCGCGCTGCCCTGCACAGTGAATTTCAGGCCGAAGGTGCCGCTGTCCGAAAGGCTGTCGCCGAAGACCTTCACCCGAGGAGAGGCCGAGGCAAGAGGCTTGTTGCTCGACGCCAGCGCGACGACCTCGGACAGGGGCCTGCCCAAGCCCTCGAGCTTGGCCTTGAAGGCGTCCAGCACCTGGTCGTCGGGGTCGCCCACCTTGAAGTTCGAGGTGAACAGGTCACCGGAGATCGACTGGCCCGTCAAGGATTCGATCTGGGTCTTGATCGAGGCCTTGGCCGCTGTCAGGTTGCCGGCGATGGCCGATGACTTGGCGCTGTCAAAACTGGCAAAGGCCGTCGACGGATCGGCCCCGAGGGCTTTGCCGACGCTCAACTCGGTCAGCGGCGTGACGTTCAGCCGCCCGGCGCCGGCCGCGAAGCTGTGCAGCGTGGTGCCGCCGCCCGTAACCTGGACGATGCAGGGCGCCACCTGCCCGTTGTCGATGCTGAGCGAGAACAGGCCGTTGGCGTCGGTGGTGCCGGTCACTTCCGGGCCCGACACGCAGCGCACCTTGACGCTGGCGCCGGCCATGGCCGCGCCGGTGGCGGCGAAACCCTCAATGTAGTCGGGCGTGCCTTGGCTGCAGGCCACGAGGGCGGCAGCACAGGCGCTGATCAGGGCCAGTCGGAACACAGGTGAACGCACGGTCTTGCTCCCGCAGGGTGGTGATGCAGAGGAAAGCGACGATGCTAGGCAGGCCAGCCACCCCGCGCCACAGGGTAAGCCCGGGGGGGGGGTGCCGGCCCGGGAGCCCGGCCCCGAAGGGCCGGGCCGCGCCCTCAGCGCCGCGGCACCCAGGCCGTGGCCTCGACCTCGATCAGGATCTCGGCCGTGGGCAGCATGCCCGTGACCTCCACCACGGTGGAGGCCGGCGGCTGGCCGGGGAAGAACAGCTTGCGCACCCGGCTGTACAGGGGGAAGTGGTCCAGGTTCTTGAAGTACTGCACGAGCTTGACGACGTCCTCCATGCGGCCGCCGGCGTCCTCCACCGTGGCGCGGATGCGGTCGAGCACGAACCAGCTCTGCGCCAGCACCGGGCCCTCCTTGGCGTCGGTGGAAAACTCGCCGGTCTGGCCGACCAGGCGCCGGGCCTCGGGCGGGATGTCGTCGTAGCCGCGCACGATGCGCCCGGCCGCGGGGTCGACCGCGATGACGCCCGACAGCAGCACGAGGTCGCCCGCACGCCGCCAGGCGGCGTAGCGGGCCAGGGGCTGGGCGATCGCGCCCATGCTCAGTCCGCCTGCTTGCGCAGGAAGGCCGGGATGTCGATCTCGTCCATGCCGTTGCTGGCCAGGGCCTCGACCTTGGAGCGCGCGTTGCGCCAGACGCTGGGCGTGCCGAGATGACTGTAGGTCTCATGGCCACCGCCCGTGCGACCCAGGGTCGGAGCCGTCCCGCCCTGCCTTGCCCCGGCGCCGGAGGCCACCGCCGAGGTGAGCACGGGCACGTTGTCGGTGCCGGTGCGCAATTGCGGCATCGACTGGTCCGCCAGCGGCGAGCGGCTGACCACCGTGAGGGGCTTCTGTGACGCGGGCTTGGCGCTGGCCGCACCGGTCAGGCCGGTGGCGATGACGGTCACGCGCAACTGGTCGCCCAGGGCCTCGTCGTAGGCGGCGCCGAAGATCACGTGCGCGTCCTCGGCGGCGTACAGGCGGATGGTGTTCATCGCGATGCGCGACTCATTGAGCTTGAAGCTCGAGCGCGAGGCCGCGATCAGCACCAGCACGCCGCGCGCGCCCGACAGGTCGATGCCCTCCAGCAGCGGGCATGCCACGGCGGCCTCGGCGGCCTTGCGCGCGCGGTCCGGGCCGCTGGCCGAGGCGGTGCCCATCATGGCCTTGCCGGGCTCGCTCATCACGGTCTTGACGTCCTCGAAGTCGACGTTGACCAGCGCGTCCATGTGGATGATGTCGCTGATGCCGCCGACCGCGTTCTTCAGCACGTCGTTGGCGTGCGCGAAGGCCGCGTCCTGGGTGACGTCGTCGCCCATGACCTCGATCAGCTTCTCGTTGAGCACGACGATCAGCGAGTCGACGTTGGCCTCGAGCTCGGACACGCCCTGCTCGGCCTGGCGCGCGCGGCGCGAGCCCTCGAACTCGAAGGGCTTGGTGACCACGCCCACGGTCAGGATGCCCATCTCGCGCGCCACGCGCGCGATCACCGGCGCCGCGCCGGTGCCGGTACCGCCACCCATGCCGGCGGTGATGAAGAGCATGTGCGCGCCGGCGATGGCCTCGCGGATGCTGTCGTTCGCGTCCTCGGCCGCGGTGCGGCCGGCCTCGGGCTTGCCGCCGGCGCCCAGGCCGGTGGCGCCCAGTTGCACCAGCGCGCCGGCGGCGCTGCGGTTGAGCGCCTGCGCGTCGGTGTTGGCGACGATGAACTCGACCCCCTGCACCCCGCGGTCGATCATGTGCGCCACAGCGTTGCCGCCGCCGCCGCCCACGCCGATCACCTTGATCTGCGTGCCCCGGTCGAACTCTTCGATCATCTCGATGGCCATCTTGCTTGCTCCTTGCCTGTTGCGGCGTTGCGACCCCGACCCAACCCCAGATGCCGCCGCGGCGCGGGCCTGCCGCCGCGGCATCGCTGCGAAAACCTCAGAAATTGCCCATGAACCAGTCCTTGGCCCGGCCCAGCACGTTCTTCACCGAGCCGGCCTGGCGCGCGGCGCGCTGCCCGCGCGTGCGCGCCAGGCGCGCCTCCTCGAGCAGGCCCATCACGGTGGCCGAGCGCGGGTTGGCCACCATGTCGAACAAGGGGCCCGAGTAGGTGGGCGTGCCCTTGCGCACGGGTTTCAGGAAGATGTCCTCGGCCAGTTCCACCATGCCAGGCATGACGGCCGAGCCGCCGGCCAGCACGATGCCGCTGCCCAGCAGCTCCTCGTAGCCGCTGTCGCGCAGGATCTGGTGCACGAGCGAGAAGATCTCCTCCACGCGCGGCTCGATCACGCCGGCCAGCGCCTGGCGGCTGAGCATGCGCGGCGCGCGGTCGCCCAGGCCCGGCACCTCGAGCTGCTCAGCCGGGTCGGCCAGCAACTGCTTGGCCACGCCGTAGCCGACCTTGATCTCCTCGGCGTCCTTGGTGGGCGTGCGCAGCGCCATCGCGATGTCGCTCGTGATCAGGTCGCCGGCGATCGGGATCACCGCGGTGTGGCGCACCGAGCCCTCGGTGTAGATCTGCACGTCGGTGGTGCCGGCGCCGATGTCGATCAGCGCCACGCCGAGCTCGCGCTCGTCGGCGGTCAGTGCCGCGGCGGCGCTGGCGCTCGGGTTGAGCACGAGCTGCTCGACCTCGAGCCCGCAGCGGCGCACGCACTTGATGATGTTCTCGGCCGCGCTCTGCGCGCCGGTGACGATGTGGACCCGCACCTCCAGGCGGCTGCCGCTCATGCCGATCGGCTCCTTCACCTCGTGGCCGTCGATCACGAACTCCTGCGGCTCCACCAGCAGCAGGCGCTGGTCGTTCGGGATGTTGATGGCCTTGGCGGTCTCGACCACGCGCGCGACGTCGGTGGGGGTGACCTCGCGGTTGTCGCGCACGATCACCATGCCGGTGGAGTTCTGGCCGCGGATGTGGCTGCCGGTGATGCCGGTATAGACGCTGGTGATCTTGCAGGCAGCCATCATCTCGGCCTCCTTCAGCGCCTGCTGGATGCTCTGCACCGTGGCGTCGATGTTGACGACGACGCCGCGCTTGAGGCCCTGGGTGCTCGCCACGCCCAGGCCGGCCACGCGCAGTTCGCCGCCCGGGAGGACCTCGGCCACGACCGCCATCACCTTGGCGGTGCCGATGTCCAGGCCCACGACCAGATCCTTGAATTCCTTGGCCATCAGTTCTTCCTTGCCGGCGCGCCGGGCGCCGCTGAAGGGGTGGTGACGTTGCGCAGGCGCACGGCATAGCCTTCGGGGTGGCGCAGGTCGGCAGCCAGCAGCGGGGCGCCGAAGTGGCGCGTCACCTCGGGCAGGGTGTCGACGAAGCGCTGCGCACGCGCCTGCACCTCGGACGCGCTGCCGCGGCCGAGTTCGACGGGCACGCCGCCGTCGAGCACGGCGCGCCAGGAGCCGCGCCCCGACAGCGCCAGGGACTCCACGACGCGGTCCTGGGGCGCGAACAGGGCCTGCAGCGCCTGCAGCATCTCCAGCATGCGCGGCGCACTGCCCGCGGGCCCGGCCAGCAGCGGCAAGGCGTCGTCCTCGACGTCGCCAAGGTTGGCCTCGAAGACCTCACCGAAGCTGTTGACCAGGCGGTTGTTGCCGTCGGCCGCCTGCCACAGCGCGAGCGCGCGGTGCTCCTCCAGCCGCACCGCCAGCCGGTCGGGCCAGACGCGGCGCACGACCGCGCGCCGCACCCAGGGCACGGACTCGAAGGCCCCGCGCGAGAGCGCGAGATCGACGCTGAAGAAGTTGCCGGCCAGGCGCGGCATGGCGTTGGCGCGGATGGTCGAGACGCTGTTGCGCTGCAGGTCGCCGTCGATGTGGATGGCGCGCAGCGGGAAGTTCGCGCCGCGCACGGCCCAGGCCACTGCCGCGCCGAGCAGCGTGATCCCTGCCAGCGCGAACAGGCCCTGGGCCAGGCGCTCGGTCAGACGCACGTCCAGCGGCAGCGGGGTCGCGGCGGCCATCACGGGGCCTCCCGGGCGGCGCGAGCGCCGGGGCGCGTGCCGTCGTCGAGCGCGGCGTCGGCCAGCAGGCGCAGGCACAGTTCGGCGTAGCCGACGCCGGCCGCGCGCGCCGACATCGGCACGAGCGAGTGGCTGGTCATGCCCGGCGAGGTGTTCATCTCCAGCAGGAAGGGCTGGCGGTCACGCGCGCGCAGCATCAGGTCGGCGCGGCCCCAGCCGCGGCAGCCCAGCGCGCGGTAGGCCGCCAGCGTCAGGCGCTGCACCAGCGCCTCCTCGGCCGCGCTCAGGCCGCTCGGGCAGTGGTAGCGCACCGCGTCGGTGAAGTACTTGTTCTGGTAGTCGTAGGCGCCCTCGGGCGCCTCGATGCGCACCACCGGCAGCGCCGCCGCCTGCGCGCCGCTGCCGATGACGGGGCAGGTCAGCTCCAGGCCCTCGACGAACTCCTCGCACAGCACGTCGGCGTCGTGACCCGCCGCCAGGGCCACGGCCTGCGGCATCTGCGCGGCCGCGACGACCTTGGTCACGCCGATCGAGGAGCCCTCGCGCGGCGGCTTGACGATCAGCGGCAGGCCCAGCTCGGCCGCCACGCGCGCAAGGCGGTCGCCGTCGTGCTCGCCCGGCGCCAGGCGCACCCAGCGCGGCGTGGGCAGGCCCTCGGCCACCCAGACGCGCTTGGTCATGACCTTGTCCATCGCGATGGCGCTGGCCATCACGCCCGAGCCGGTGTAAGGCAGGCGCAGCAGCTCCAGCGCGCCCTGCACCGTGCCGTCCTCGCCGTGGCGGCCGTGCAGCGCGACGAAGACGCGGTCGAAGCCCTCGCGCTTCAGGTCGACGAGCTCGCGCTGCGCCGGGTCGAAGGCGTGGGCGTCGACGCCGGCCCCGCGCAGGGCCTCGAGCACACCGCCACCGGACATCAGCGAGATCTCGCGCTCGGCGCTCGTGCCGCCGAGCAGCACCGCCACCTTGCCCAGCGCGCGCGCGTCGGGCACCGGGCCGTGCAGGGCGTCCACCGTCGTCATGCCTGGGCCTCCGCTGCGCCGAGCAGTTCCACCACCTTCTGCGGCACGGCGCCGATCGAGCCCGCGCCCATCGCGATGACGACGTCGCCGTCACGCGCGAAGTCGGCAACGGCCTGCGGCATCGCGCCGATGTCGTCGACGAAGACCGGGTCCACGCGGCCGGCCACGCGCAGCGCGCGCGCCAGCGCGCGCCCGTCGGCGGCGACGATGGGCGCCTCGCCGGCGGCGTAGACCTCGGCCAGCAGCAGCGCGTCAGCCGTGCCCATGACGCGCACGAAGTCCTCGAAGCAGTCGCGGGTGCGGGTGTAGCGGTGCGGCTGGAAGGCCAGCACCAGGCGCCGCCCGGGGAAGGCGCCGCGCGCCGCGGCGATGACCGCGGCCATCTCCACCGGGTGGTGGCCGTAGTCGTCGATGAGGGTGAAGCGGCCGCCGCCGTGGGCCGCGGCCGCCGGCAGCTCGCCCCAGCGCTGGAAGCGCCGGCCCACGCCGGCGAAGGCCGCCAGCGCGCGCTGCACCGGGGCGTCGGGCAGCTCGAGCTCGGTGGCCACCGCGATCGCGGCGAGCGCGTTGCGCACGTTGTGTTCGCCGGCCAGCGCGAGCGTGATCTCCAGGTCGGGCAGGACCTCGCCGTTGCGGCGCAGGCAGGTGAAGCGCATGCGCCCGCCGGGCAGGGCCTGCACGTCCACCGCACGCACCTGCGCGTCCTCGCCCAGGCCGTAGCTGACCACCGGGCGCGAGAGCATGGGCATGATCGCGCGCACGCCCGGGTCGTCGCTGCAGACGATGGCCGCGCCATAGAAGGGCATGCGGTGCACGAAGTCGACGAAGGCCGCCTTCAGGCGCGCGTAGTCGTGCCCGTAGGTGTCCATGTGGTCGGCGTCGATGTTGGTCACCACCGCCAGCACCGGGTTCAAGTTCAGGAAGCTCGCGTCGCTCTCGTCGGCCTCGACGACGATGTACTCACCCGAGCCCAGACGCGAGTTGGCGCCCGCGCTCAGCAGCTTGCCTCCGATGACGAAGGTCGGGTCCAGGCCGGCCTCGCCGAGCACGCTGGCCACGAGCGAGGTGGTCGTCGTCTTGCCGTGCGTGCCGGCGATCGCGATGCCCTGGCGCAGGCGCATCAGCTCGGCCAGCATCACCGCGCGCGGCACCACCGGCACGCGGCGCGCGCGCGCGGCGACGACCTCGGGGTTGTCGCCGCGCACCGCGGTGGAGGTCACCACGGCCTGCGCCCCGGCCACGTGCGCCGCGTCGTGCCCGATGGCCACGCGGATGCCCAGCGCCGCCAGGCGCCGCGTGACCGCGCTGTCGCTCGCGTCCGAACCCGAGACCGCGTAGCCCAGGTTGTGCAGGATCTCGGCGATGCCGCTCATGCCGGCGCCGCCCACGCCGACGAAGTGCACGTGCTTGACGGCGTGTTTCATGCGGACACCTCGGCCATCCAGGGCCGCTTCGTCGGCATCGGCTGGTTCGCGACGAAGTGCGCGTGCTCGACCGCGTGCTTCATGACCGCCCTGCCTTTCGGGCCAGCGCCTGCAACTCGTCGGCCACACGCGCCGCAGCGGCGGGGCGGGCCCGCGCCCGGGCCTTCTCGGCCATGGCCAGCAGCGCCGGGCGGTCCAGGCGGCTCAGCGTGGCGGCCAGCGCCTGCGGGCCCAGGTCGGCCTGCGGCAGGTGCAGGGCCGCGCCGTGGCCGGCCAGCCACTGCGCGTTGTCGCGCTGGTGCGAGGTGGTGCTCGCCAGCAGCGGCACGAGCACGCTGGCCACGCCGGCGGCGCACAACTCGCTGACCGTCACCGCCCCGGCGCGGCAGACGACCACGTCGGCCGCGCCCAGGGCCGCGGCCATGTCGTCGATGAAGGGGCGCACGTCGGCGGCGAGGCCGGCCTGCGCGTAGGCCGCGCGCACCGCCTCGGCCTCGGCGGCGCCCGTCTGGTGCAGCACCTGCGGGCGCTGCGCCGCAGGCAGCAGGGCCAGCGCGGCCGGGACGGTCTGGTTCAGCACGCGCGCGCCGAGGCTGCCGCCCACCACCAGCAGGCGCAGGGCGCCCGCGCGCCCGGCCCAGCGCTGCGCCGGAGGCGCCAGGGCCTCGATCTCGGCGCGCACCGGGTTGCCGGTGACCACGCCCTGGCGCACCTGCGCCGCCGCCGGCCCGTCGAAGCCGAAGGCCACGCGGTCGGCCACCGGCAGCAGGCTGCGGTTGGACAGCAGCAGCGCCGCGTCGGCGTTCACCAGCATCAGCGGCCGGCCCAGCAGCGAGGCCATCATGCCGCCCGGGAAACAGACATAGCCGCCCATGCCGAGCACGACGTCGGCGCCGCGCCGGCGCAGGATGCGCAGGCAGTCCCGGAAGGCCTTGAGCAGGCGCAGCCCGCCGGTGGCGGTGTGCAGCAGGCCCTTGCCGCGCAGGCCGCTGAAGCCGATGGTGTCGAGCTCCACGCCCGCCGCCGGCACGAGGCGGTTCTCCATGCCGTGCGAGGTGCCGAGCCAGCTCACCGTCCAGCCGCGCGCGCGCATCTCGCGCGCCACCGCCAGGCCGGGCATGATGTGCCCGCCGGTGCCCGCGGCCATGACCACGAGGTGCGTCATGAACGCCCCCCCCGCATCAGGATCCGGTTCTCCATGTCCACGCGCAGCACCAGCGCGACCGCGATCAGGTTCATCAGGATGGCCGAGCCGCCGTAGCTCATCAGCGGCAGCGTCAGGCCCTTGGTCGGCAGCACGCCCAGGTTCACGCCCATGTTGACGAAGCCCTGGGCGCCGAACCAGACGGCGATGCCCTGGACCATCAGGCCGGCGAAGACACGGTCCAGCGCGATCGCCTGACGACCGATGGCGACGATGCGGCGCACCACCCAGAAGAAGCCGAGGATGACGGCGGCCACGCCGACGAAGCCGAGCTCCTCGCCGATGACGGCGAGCATGAAGTCGGTGTGGGCCTCGGGCAGGTAGTGCAGCTTCTCCACCGACGAGCCCAGGCCCTGGCCGAACAGGCCGCCGCGGCCGAAGGCGATCAGCGAATGCGTGAGCTGGTAGGCCTTGCCCTGGGCGTGCTCCGGGTCCCAGGGGTCGAGGTAGGCCAGGATGCGCTCGCGCCGCAGGTCGTCGAAGGCGAGCATCGAGCCCACGGCCACCAGCGCCATCGCCGAGACGAGGAAGAAGCCGCGCGCGTTGACCCCGCCCAGGAACAGCACCCCCATCGCGATCGTGCCCAGCACCAGGAAGGCGCCCATGTCGGGCTGGCGCAGCAGCAGCAGCCCGGTGAACAGCACCGCCAGCGCCATGGGCCAGACCGCGCGGATGAAGTTCTCGCGCGCTTCCATCTTGCGCACCATGTAGCTCGCGGCATACAGGGCCACGGCCAGCTTGGCGAACTCCGAGGGCTGGAAGTTCATCACCCCCAGGGGGATCCAGCGCCGCGAGTTGTTCACCACCTTGCCGACGAAGGGCAGCAGCACCAGCACCAGCCCCACGAGGGCGAGCACGTAGATCAGCCCCGCGTGCTTCTCCCAGAAGGCGACGGGCACGCGCGTCACGAGCAGCGCCGCGAACAGCCCCAGGCCGATGGCCAGCATGTGGCGCACGAGGAAGTGCGTGGGCTCGTAGCGCGCGTACTTGGGGCTGTCGGGCAGCGCGACCGAGGCCGAGTACACCATTACCAGACCCATCAGCACGAGCGCGGCCACGCCGAGCGCGAGCGCATGGTCGAAGCCGTGCAGCCGGCCGGCGGGCGCGGCCTCGAAGCGGTCGCGCACCGGCAGCGTGCCCACGGCCTCGGCCCGGGCGCGGCGCGCGTCCAGCCAGGCCCGGGGCGACCACCGGGCGAGCCAGGCCAGCGACCCGGCCGCCGGGGACGCGGCAGCGCGGCTCACGAGAGGACCTCCCCGCGCTCGGCCGCCAGGGCCCGCACCGCAGCGACGAAGACCTCGGCGCGGTGGCCGTAGTTGCGGAACATGTCCAGGCTGGCGCAGGCCGGGCTCAGCAGCACGGCGTCGCCGTCGTGTGCCTGGGCGAAGCCCCAGGCGACGGCCGCCTCCAGCGTGGCATGGTGCGCGCGCGGCACCTGCGCCGCAGCGGCGTCGGCCTGCAGCGCAGCTTCGATCGCCGGCGCGTCGCGGCCGATCAAGGCCACGGCGCGGGCGTGCCGCGACACCGGTGCGGCCAGCGGCGCGAAGTCCTGCCCCTTGCCGTCGCCGCCGAGGATGACGACCAGCCGCGCCGGCGCCTTGTCGGCGCCCAGGCCGTCGAGGGCGGCCACCGTGGCGCCGACGTTCGTGCCCTTGCTGTCGTCGAAGGCCTCGACGGCGCCGACCGAGCCCACGGGCTCGACGCGGTGCGGCTCGCCGCGGTACTCGCGCAGGCCGTGCAGCATGGGGGCGAGCGGGCAGCCGATGGCGGTGGCCAGTGCCAGCGCCGCCAGCGCGTTGGCGGCGTTGTGGCGGCCGCGCAGGCGCAGCGCGTCGGCCGGCATCAGGCGCTGCAGGTGCAGTTCCACCGGCTCGGCTGCCGCGCCCGCGCCACGCCGGCGGCGCGCGGCCGGCTCCTCGTCGGGCAGGGCGCGCACCAGCCAGGCCATGCCACCCTCGACGACGAGGCCGAAGTCGCCCTGCGCCTGCGGCGCACCCACGCCGAAGCGCAGCACCTCGCGCGGCTGCGGCCGGGGCGCGACCCGGGACCCCTTGCCTGCCGGCGCGGCGGGCGCGGGCGACACCATGGCGGCGACGGCCGGATCATCGCGGTTGGCCACCGCGACGGTGCGGCCGTCGGCCGGGCCGTAGATGCGCGCCTTGGCCTGGCCGTAGGCAGCCATCGAGCCATGCCAGTCGAGGTGGTCCTGCGTCAGGTTCAGCACCACCGCGGCGTCAGGCTCGAAGCCCTGCGCGTCGGCGAGCTGGAAGCTCGACAGCTCCAGCACCCAGACCTGCGGCAGCGTCCCGGCGTCGAGCTGCTGCGCCAGCGTGTCGAGCATGGTCGGGCCGATGTTGCCGGCCGCCAGCGCGCGCCGGCCGGCGCGCTCCACCAGCAGCGCGGTCAGCGCCGTGGTCGTCGTCTTGCCGTTGGTGCCGGTGACGGCCAGCACCTGCGGCGCGTAGCCGCTGTCGGCCTTCAGCTCGGCCAGCGCGTCCGTGAACAGGTCGAGCTCGCCGCCGCAGCGCAGGCCGCGCGCCTGCGCCGCCTGCAGCAGCGGCGCCACGGCGGCGTCGTGCGGGAACAGGCCGGGGCTCTTGAGCAGCCAGTCCACGCCCTCCAGCGCCTCGGGTCCGAGGGCCTCGCCGCTGCGCAGCACCGCAGCCGGGCAGTCGGCGGCCAGCGCAGGCGCCTGCGGCGGCTGCGCGCGCGAATCCCACACCGTCACGCGCGCGCCGTGGCGCGCGCACCAGCGCGCCATCGCCAGGCCCGACAGCCCGAGGCCCAGCACCAGCACCGACTTGTCCTGCAGCGCCTTCACCGCCCCGCCCTCACCGCAGCTTCAGGCTGGCCAGGCCCACCAGGCACAGCAGCATGGTCACGATCCAGAAACGCACCACGACCTGGGTCTCGGCCCAGCCCTTCTTCTCGAAGTGGTGGTGCAGCGGCGCCATCAGCAGGATGCGCCGGCCCTCGCCCCAGCGGCGCTTCGTGTACTTGAACCAGGCCACCTGCACGATCACGCTCAGCGCCTCGGCGACGAAGATGCCGCCCATGATGGCGAGCACGATCTCCTGGCGCGTGATGACGGCGATGGTGCCGAGCGCGCCGCCGAGCGCGAGCGCGCCGACGTCGCCCATGAAGACCTGCGCCGGGTTGGTGTTGAACCACAGGAAGGCCAGGCCCGCGCCGGCGAGGGCGCCGCAGAAGATCAGCAGTTCGCCCGAGCCCGGGATGTGGGGGAAGAGCAGGTACTTCGAGTACACCGCGCTGCCGGTGACGTAGGCGAAGATGCCGAGTGCCGAGCCCACCAGGACCACCGGCATGATGGCCAGGCCGTCCAGGCCGTCGGTGAAGTTGACCGCATTGCTCGCGCCGACGATGACGAACCAGCTCAGCGCGATGAAGCCGAACACGCCCAGCGGATAGCTGACGGTCTTGAAGAAAGGCACCATCAGGTCGGCCTTGGGCGAGAGGTCGGTGTCGAAGCCGCTCGTGACCCAGCGCACGATCAGGTCGAGCACGCGCACGTTGGAGGTCTCGGAGACGGCGAAGGCGAGGTAGGTCGCCGCCAGCAGCCCGACCAGCGATTGCCAGAAGAACTTCTCGCGTGAGGGCATGCCCTCGGGGTCCTTGCGCACGACCTTGCGCCAGTCGTCGGCCCAGCCGATGGCGCCGAAGCCGAAGGTCACCAGCATCACCGCCCAGCAGAAGCGGTTGGTCCAGTCGAACCACAGGAAGGTCGACACGCCGATGCCGATGAGCACGAGCACACCGCCCATGGTGGGCGTGCCGCGCTTGCCCAGGTGCGACTGCACGCCGTAGCTGCGGATGGGCTGGCCGATCTTCAGCTCGGTCAGGCGACGGATGACCCAGGGCCCGAAGGCCAGGCCGATCAGCAATGCCGTCATCGCCGCCATCACGGCGCGGAAGGTCAGGTACTGGATCACGCGCAGGAAGCCCAGTTCCTCCGGGTACAGCGCCAGCAGCCACTGGCTCAGGCTCAGCAGCATGCGGCCTCCTCGGCGGCGCGCAGCGCCTGGACCACGCGCTCCATGCGCATGAAGCGCGAGCCCTTGACCAGCACGGACAGCGCCTGCGGGCCCTGGGCCGGCAGCGCCTGCAGCAAGGCCTCGACGGTGTCGAAATGCCGCGCCGCGCCGACGGCCGCGCGCGCCGCGTGCGCGCTCAGCGCGCCGACGCACCACAGGTGCTCGAGCCCGCGCGCGCGGGCATGGGCGCCGACCTCGGCGTGGAAGGCCGGCCCCTGGCTGCCAACCTCGCCCATGTCGCCCAGCACCAGCCAGCGCGGCCCGGGCAAGGCGGCCAGCACGTCGATGGCGGCGAGCACGGAATCGGGGTTGGCGTTGTAGCTGTCGTCCACCAGCGTGGCGCGCTGCCCGCGCCAGCGCAGGGCACGGGCCTGCGAGCGGCCCGACACCGGGGCGAAGCCGCCGAGCCCGCGGGCGATCGCCTCGGGCGCCACGCCCGCGGCCAGCGCGCAGGCGGCGGCGGCCAGGGCATTGCGCACGTTGTGCACACCCGGCAGGTGCAGCGCGAAGGGCAGCGCGCCGGCGGGGGTGCGCAGGCGCACCTGCCAGGCCAGCGCCGCGACGTCCCAGTGCGCGTCGGCGCTCAGGTCGGCTGAGGGCTCGACGCGCACCTCCCCGGCAGCTCCACCGGGGGCCAGCGCGAAGGTCAGCGCCGCGCGCGTGCCGGCCTGGGCACGCCAGATCGGCGCCATCGGATCGTCGGCCGGGAAGACGGCGACACCGGCAGCCGGCAGGGCCTCGATCGCGGCGCCGTTCTCGCGCGCCACGGCCTCGACGCCGTCCATGAACTCCTGGTGCTCGCGCTGCGCGTTGTTGACCAGGGCGACGGTGGGCGCGGCCAGGCGCGCCAGCAGCGCGATCTCGCCCGGGTGGTTCATGCCGAGCTCGACGACGGCGGCGCGGTGCCGGCCCGGGCCCTCGGGGCGCAGGCGCAGCAGCGTCAGCGGCACGCCGATGTGGTTGTTCAGGTTGCCCTCTGTGGCGAAACCGGCGTCGCCGTAGGCCGCGCGCAGGATCGCGCCGACCATCTGCGTGACCGTGGTCTTGCCGTTGCTGCCGGCCACCGCCACCAGCGGGCCGTCGTAGCGCCGCCGCCAGGCCGCCGCCAGGTCCTGCAGGGCCACGAGCGCGTCGTCCACCTCCAGGCCGGGCAGGCCGGCCTGCGCGAGCCCGCGCTCGGCCAGCGCGGCCACCGCGCCTGCGTCCCGGGCCTGCGGCAGGAAGTCGTGGGCGTCGAAGCGCTCGCCGCGCAGCGCGACGAAGAGATCGCCGGGGCGCAGCGTGCGCGTGTCGCTGTGCACGCGCGAAAAAGCCGTCGCGCCGTCACCGCACAGGCGTGCGCCGGGCAGCAGGGCCTGGGCCTCGCGCAGAGTCATCAGGCTCATGCGCGGGCCTCCGCGTCCACCCGCAGGCGCAGCCCGCGCAGGGCCTCCTCGGTGTCGGAGAAGGGCCGCTTGGCCCCGGCAACCTCCTGCGTCTGCTCGTGGCCCTTGCCGGCGAGAAGCACCAGGTCGGCGGGCGCGGCCTCGCGCAGCGCGAGCGCGATCGCGGCGCGGCGGTCCTCGACGGCCCGCACCTGGGCCGGCCCGCCGGTGGCGCCGGCCAGCACCTCGCGCAGGATCTCGCCCGGGGGCTCGCTGCGCGGGTTGTCGCTCGTGACGATGACGCGCTGCGCGCCGCGCGCCGCCACCGCGCCCATCAGCGGGCGCTTGCTCGCGTCGCGATCGCCACCGCAGCCGAAGACACACCACAGGGCGCCGCTGCGCGCTGCCGCGCGCGGGGCCAGGGCGGCCAGGGCCTGCTCCAGCGCGTCGGGCGTGTGCGCGTAGTCGACCACCACCTCGGGCAGCGCGCCCGCGCCTTCCAGCCGCACGGCCTGCATGCGCCCGGGCACCGGGGACAGCGGCCCGAGCGCGCGCGCCACCGCGACCAGCGGCAGGCCCAGGGCTCGCAGGCAGCCGGCCACGACGAGCAGGTTGTCCACGTTGTAGTCGCCCAGCAGGCCGGTGGCCACCGGGTGGGCCTGCCCGTCCTCGACCAGCTCGAAGGCCAAGCCCGCGTCGGCCTGGCGCAGCGCGCGCGCCTGCAGCCGGGCCGGGGGCGCCGCAGCGCGCCGCGAGACGGTCCACAAGTCCAGCCCGGGGCGGTCCTTGGCGGCCAGCTCGCCGGCCAGCGCCGCGCCGCGCGCATCGTCGACATTGACCACCGCGGCACGCAGGCCGGGCCAGTCGAACAGGCGCCGTTTGGCGGCCCAGTAGGCCTCCATGGTGCCGTGGTAGTCGAGGTGGTCGCGCGTGAGGTTGGTGAACGCCGCCACCGCAACGCGCGTGCCGGCCAGACGGTGGCGGTCCAGGCCGATCGACGAGGCCTCGATCGCGCAGGCGCCGATGCCGGCCTGCGCGAAGGCGGCGAAGGCCGCCTGCAGCGCGATGGCGTCGGGCGTGGTCAGGCCGGTGGCGGCCAGCGCCGGCGGCTCGCCCACGCCCAGGGTGCCGACGACGCCGCAGCGGCGGCCGAGGGCGACCAACGCCTGCGCAACCCACCAGGCGGTCGAGGTCTTGCCATTGGTGCCGGTGACGGCGATGACGTCCAGGCGCGCGCTGGGCGCACCCAGGCAGGCGTCGGCGATCTCGCCGGCCACGCGCTCGAGCCCCGGCAGCGCAGCCACGCGCGGGTCGTCCAGGCCGGAAAGGCCCAGGGCGCCCTCGGCCTCCACAAGGCAGGCCGCCGCGCCGGCCTGCAGCGCTGCCGGCACGTGCGCGCGCGCATCGTGGCGCGCGCCGCGCCAGGCAAGGAAGGCGTCGCCGGGCCGCACCTGCCGGTGGTCGGTGCGCAGCGCGCCGCGCAGGCGCGGCGCAAGCCAGGCTGCGGCAGCGAGCGCGGAGGGGAGCGGCTGCAGCATCAGAAGCTCTCCAGCTCCGCGGCGCCGGGCTGCACGACGATCTGCGGCCGCACCTCGATGTCGGTGGGCACGTTCATCATGCGCAGCGTCTGCTGCACGACTTGGCTGAACACCGGCGCGGCGATCTCGCCGCCGTAGTACACGCCCTTGCTCGGCTCGTCGACCATGACGGCGACGACGATGCGCGGGTCGCTCGCGGGCGCGAAGCCGACGAACCAGGCGCGGTAGCGGTTGCTCGCGTAGCCGCGGCCCTCGTGCTTGCGCGCCGTGCCCGTCTTGCCGCCCACCGAGTAGCCCAGCGCCTGCGCCTTGGGCGCGGTGCCGCCGGGCCCGGCAGCGGCGCGCAGCATCTCGCGCATCTGCCGCGCCGTCTTCGGCGAGACGACGGGCAGGCCCTGCACGGGCTGCTCGCGCCTGAGCATGGTGACCGGGATGAGCTCGCCGTCACGCGCAAAGACGGTGTAGGAGCGGGCCAGCTGCAGCAGCGAAGCCGAGACGCCGTAGCCGTAGCTCATCGTGGCCTGCTCCACGGGGCGCCAGGTCTTCCACGGACGCAGCTTGCCTGTGACGGCGCCGGGGAAGTCGATCTGCGGCTTCTGCCCGAAGCCCACCTGCGAGTAGAGCTCCCACATCTCGCGCGGCGACATCTGCATCGCCATCTTCACGGTGCCCACGTTGCTGGACTTCTGGATCACCCCGGCCACCGTGAGGGCGCCGTGGGGATGGGTGTCGCGGATCTGCGAGCCGGTGATGACGATCGTGCCCGGGGAGGTGTCGATCACGGTCTCGGGCGTGACGCGGCCGGACTCGAGCGCCCAGGCGGCGACGAAGGGCTTCATCGTCGAACCTGGCTCGAAGATGTCGGTCAGCGCCCGGTTGCGCAGCTGCTCGCCGGTGAGGTTCTGGCGCTGCCCGGGGTTGAAGCTCGGCACGTTGGCCAGCGCCAGGATCTCGCCGCTGCGCGCGTCGAGCACGACGGCGCTGCCGGCCTTGGCGCCGTGCTGCTCGACCGCGTCGCGCAGCCGCTGCCAGGCGAAGAACTGGACCTTGCTGTCGATGGACAGCACGACGTCGGCGCCGTGCCGGGGCTCGACACGGCTGCCGACGTCCTCGACGATGCGTCCGAGCCGGTCGCGCACGACGCGGCGTGAGCCGTCCTCGCCCTGCAGGCGCGCCTGGAAGGTCAGTTCGATGCCCTCCTGGCCGGTGCCGTCGATGCCGGTGAAGCCGACGATGTGGGCCGCGGCGTCACCGTCGGGGTAGACGCGCCTGAACTCGTTGACGCGATGGACGCCGCTCACGCCGAGCGCCTGCACGCGCTGCCAGGTGGCCTCATCGACCTGGCGTCGCAGCCAGGCGAAGGCGGCGCGGCCGTCGGTGCGGTCCTCCAGCTCGGCGGGCGGCATCTGCAGCAGGGCGGCCAGCGCCTTGCGCTGCGCGGCGTCGGCCTGGAACTCGCGCGGGTTGGCGGCCACCGAGGGCGCCTGCACGCTGGAGGCGAGCACGACACCATTGCGGTCGAGGATGCGGCCCCGGCTGGCGGGCAGCGGCAGCTCGTGAACGTGCCGCTTCTCGCCCTGGGCGACGAAGAAATCGTCCTTGATGACCTGGACGTACAGGGCGCGCCCCAGCAGCACCAGGAAGGCCAGCGCCAGCAGGACGACGACGAAGCGCGAGCGCCAGGGCGGCGTCTTGCTCGCCAGCAGCGGGCTGGTGGCGAAGTTCACGCCGCGTCCGGCGGCCGGCAGCGGCGCCTTCAAGGCTTGGCCTCCTTCAGCGGCGCGGCGCGCTCGGGATCGTGCAGCCAGTGGGTGACCGCCGGGTTGGCGGTGCGCATCTGGAGCTTCTCGCGCGCCACGCGCTCCACGCGCAGCGGCGTGGCCTGCGCCAGGCGCTCGGCCTCCAGGCGCTGGTGCTCGATCTCGAGCTGGCGCGCCTGCACCTGCGCGCGTTCCAGTGCGCTGAACAGACGCCGCGTCTCGTAGGCCGTGTTCACCAGCACCAGGCCGCTGGCGAGCAGGGCCAGGGCCAGGGCCAGGTTGAGCAGGGCGCGCGCGTTCATCAGGCCGGCACTCCCGTGCGCTCGGCCACGCGCAGGATGGCCGAGCGCGCGCGCGGGTTTGCCGCGACCTCGGCCGCCGAGGGCCGCACGCGCGCGAGCGCACGCAGCCGCAGCGGCGGCGCCGGCGCGAAGGGCGCGCGGCGGTCGTAGGCCTCGCGGCTCTCGCGCGCGATGAAGTTCTTGACGATGCGGTCCTCCAGCGAGTGGAAGCTGATCACGGCCAGGCGTCCTTCGGGCGCGAGCAGGGCGAGCGCGGCCTTCAGGCCTTGCTCCAGCTCCTCGAGCTCGGCATTGACGAGAATCCGTAGAGCCTGAAAGGTGCGCGTGGCCGGGTCCTGCCCCGGTTCGCGGGTGCGGACCGCACGAGCCACGAGCGCGGCGAGCTCGCCGGTGCGCTGCACCGGTTGTCCGCCCTGGCGGCGAGCGACAAGCGCCTTTGCAATCGGAACAGCAAACCGTTCTTCGCCGTAGTCACGGATCACCTCGGCAATGCGGCGCTCGTCGGCGCGCGCCAGGAAGTCCGCGGCGGTCTCGCCGCGGGTCGTGTCCATGCGCATGTCCAGCGGTGCGTCGTGGCGGAAGCTGAACCCGCGCGCGGGGTCGTCGATCTGCGGGCTGCTGACGCCGAGGTCCAGCAGCACCCCGTGCACCTGCGCGAGGCCCCGCTCGGCCGCGTGCCGCGCCAGGGCCGCGAAGCTCGCGTGCACGATCTCCACTCGGGGGTCGGCCAATGCCGCGGCGCTGGCCACGGCCTGCGGGTCCTTGTCGAAGGCGAGCACCCGCCCTGCAGGCGCCAGGTGCGCCAGCAAGGCGCGCGTGTGCCCGCCCCGGCCGAAGGTGCCGTCCACGTAGCAGCCGTCCGCCCGCGTGAGGACGGCGTCCACGGCCTCCTGCAGCAGGACGGTGGTGTGGGTCCAGGGGGTGTGCGGCGCACCGGCGTCGTCCAAGCGGCTCACCCGATGACCAGGCTGTCGAGCTGGGCGCTCATGTCCTGCTCGAGCACGGCAGCCTCGTGCGCGTCGTAACGCGCCTTGTCCCAGAGCTCGAAGCGGTTGCCCAGGCCCATGAACACGACCTCGCGCTCCAGGCCGGCCCAGGCGCGCAGCTCGGGGGGCAGCAGCACGCGCGAGGCGCCGTCGATGGCCACCTCGGTGGCGCTGCCGATGTACAGGCGACGCAAGCCATCGGCCGAGGCCGGCAGCACGTTCAAGCGGGCTTCGAACTGGTCCCACACCGGCCGCGGGAAGAGGGACAGACAGCGCACGTGGCTCTTGCTGACCATCATCTCGCCGCCCACGGCGGACATCAGCAGGTCACGCCAGCGGGCAGGGACGGTGAGCCGCCCCTTCCCGTCCAGCGTGAGCACCGGACCGCCCTTGAACGAGAAACCAGACACAAAAACCCACTTTCCTGCACTTGGGCGCACTTTATCGCAAATCTCTGCACCCGGTCAACGCGACGGCCAGGAAAAAGGCAATGGAATCAAGCACTTAGAGCACCTCCTCCAGACCGCCTGAAGGAAAAATGCGTTCAAAACCAAGCACTTGGCCCACTGATTGAAACTTTTTTGTCAGCAACCGACGGGAAACCAGCGGCCACCACCCTGTGCCGCGCCGGTGCCTTGGCGCAGGGCCGGCGCCTCGGGGTTTGTTCGGCCTCGTCGGCGTCGATGCGCGGTCGCAAAATCGAGCCGGTCCTGGAGGAGGAGGATGCCGCGCGCAGCGGCAACCCCGCCGGGCCGCACCGCCACGAGAAGAGAAGAACCCGATGACCCTGACCGCCGCCGCCCTGGCCGACACGCGCCACCACCTGCACCCCTACACCCAGCTGCGCCAGCTCGAGCAGGAGGGCCCGCTGGTCATCGTGCGCGGCGACGGCGTGCACGTCGTCGACGAGCACGGGCAGCGCTACCTCGAGGGCATGGCCGGGCTGTGGTGCGCCTCGCTCGGCTTCTCCGAACGCCGCCTGGTCGAGGCGGCGACGCGGCAGATGCAGACGCTGCCCTACTACCATTCGTTCTCGGGCAAGGTGCCGGGGCCGGTGACCGAGCTCGTGCAGGCCCTGGTGCGCTGGGCGCCGGTGCCGATGACGCGCGTGCTGTTCGCGAACTCGGGCTCGGAGTCCAACGACACCGCGGTCAAGCTGGTGCGTTACTACAACAATGCGCGCGGCCGGCCGCACAAGAAGAAGATCCTGGCCCGCGTCAAGGGCTACCACGGGGTGACGGTGGCCGCGGCCTCGCTGTCGGGCATCCCGACGATGCACAAGCACTTCGACCTGCCGATGGAGGGCGTGGTGCGCGTGGGCTGTCCGCACGCCTACCAGTTCGCGCACGACGGCGAGTCGCCCGAGGCCTTCGCCGCGCGCCTGGCGCAGGAGCTCGAGGACACCATCGTGCGCGAGGGTCCCGAGACCGTGGCCGCCTTCATCGCCGAGCCGGTGCAGGGCGCCGGTGGGGTGATCGTGCCGCCGCCAGGCTACTTCGACCTCATCCAGCCCATCCTGAAGAAGCACGACGTGCTCTTCATCGCCGACGAGGTCATCACCGGCTTCGGCCGCCTCGGGCAGGCCTTCGGCACCCAGGTCTACCGGCTGCAGCCCGACTTCATCACGGTGGCCAAGATGATGACCTCGGCCTACGTGCCGATGTCGGCGCTGTACGTGGCCGATCACGTCTACCAGACCATCGCCGACGCGAGCGCCGAGATCGGCGTCTTCGGCCACGGCTACACCTACAGCGGCCACCCGCTGGCCTGCGCCGTGGCGCTGGAGACGCTGCGCATCTACGAGAGTGACCGCATCGTCGAGCACGTGGCGCGCATGGGCCCGCGCCTGCAGGCCGGCCTGGCGCGATACCGCGGGCACCCGCTGATCGGCGACGTGCGCGGGCTGGGGCTGATCGGCGCGGTCGAGCTCGCCGCCGATCCGGCGCGGCGCAAGGCGTTCGACCCGACGCGCGGCGTCGGCCCCTACCTGGTGCGGCGCGCGCAGGCGCACGGCCTGATCCTGCGCGCGATGGCCGGCGACATCGTCGCCTTCTCGCCGCCGCTGGTCATCACCGAAGGCGAGATCGACGAGCTGCTCGCGAAGTTCGATCGCGCGCTGAAGGACACCGAGGCCTGGGTCGCGTCCTGGTGAGGGCCCGAAGCCTCGCACCCACGGCGCATCGCCCGTCACATCCGCCCGCCAGACGCGCACCCGCATGGCCCTGATCGAGTTCGACGGCGTCGTCAAGCGCTATCCGGGCGCGGCCGCCCCGGCGGTCGCGCGCCTGGACCTGACGGTCGAGGCCGGCGAGTTCCTGACCCTGCTCGGTCCCTCGGGTTCGGGCAAGACGACCACGCTGATGATGCTGGCCGGCTTCGAGCCGGTGAGCGCGGGCACGATACGGCTCGACGGCCAGCCCATCGAGCGCCTGCCACCGCACCGGCGCGGCATGGGCGTGGTGTTCCAGAGCTACTCGCTGTTCCCGCACATGACGGTGGCGCAGAACGTGGGCTTCCCACTGAAGGTGCGCCGCGTGCCCGCGGCCGACGCGGCCCGGCGCGTGCGGGAGGCGCTGGCGCGGGTGCGCCTGGAGGCCTTTGCCGAGCGACGGCCGCAGCAGCTCTCGGGCGGGCAGCAGCAGCGCGTGGCGCTGGCGCGCGCCCTCGTCTTCGAGCCGCGCCTGGTGCTGCTGGACGAGCCGCTGGCAGCGCTGGACAAGCGCCTGCGCGAGGAACTGCAGCTCGAGATCCGGCGCCTGCACCGCGAGCTCGGGGTCACCATGGTCTTCGTCACCCACGACCAGGGCGAGGCGATGACGCTGTCGGACCGCATCGCCGTCTTCGACCAGGGCCGCATCGAGCAGATCGGGGCGCCGCAGGCGCTGTACGACGCGCCGGCCACGCCCTTCGTGGCCGGCTTCGTCGGCGACAACAACCGCCTGCTCGCACGCCTCGAGGGCTGCGACGCCGACGCGGACGGCACCGCGTGGGCTCGCCTGAGCCTGCAGGGCGCGACCGGGGCAGACGCGCCGCTGCGCCTGCGCGCGCGCTGCAGCGCGGCGCTGGCCCAGGCCTGCGCCGACGGCAGGCCGCCGGCACAGGCCCTGCTGTGCGTGCGCCCCGAGCGGCTGCGGCTGTGGCCCGGTGCTGGCGGCGCCAGCGCGGCGCCGCCTGGGCAGGCCATGCTGCCAGCCCAGGTGCAGGACTGCATCCACCAGGGCGACCACTGGCGCGTGATCGCGCGCGCGGAACCCGCGCTGGCCGGCGCCGACACGCCGCCCTGGACCGTCAAGCTCGCACCGTCCGCGCTGCCCCCGGGCCTGGCAGCCGGACAGACCGTCGGCCTGGGCTTCGGCCCGGGTGACGCCTGGGCCTACGCGCCCGATCCGCAATGACCCACCCACCCAGACCCAGGTAGATGAGACCCGGAGCATGAAGACCACCCGCCCTGCCCTCCCCCTGGCCCTGGCGGCCGCCGCCGCGATGATCGCCGCCGCGCCGGCGGCCCAGGCCCGTGACCTGTCCGTCGTCTCCTGGGGCGGCGCCTACCAGGACGGCCAGAAGGAGGTCTACTTCAAGCCCTTCACCGCCGCCACCGGCGTGAAGATGACCGACGAGGCCTGGGACGGCGGCCTGGGCGTGCTGCGCACCAAGATCAAGGGCGGCGCCAACACCTGGGATGTGGTCCAGGTCGAGGCCGACGAACTCGAGGTCGGTTGCGACGAGGGCCTGTACGAGAAGCTGGACGTGGCGAAGATCGGCGGGGCGAACCGCTACCTCGCGGGCACGGTGCACCCCTGCGGCGTCGGCGCCATCATCTACAACCTGGTGCTGGCCTACGACGGCGACCGCCTGCGCACCGCGCCCAACGGCTGGAACGACTTCTTCGACACGCGCAAGATCCCGGGCAAGCGCGCCGTGCGCAACGGCGCGAAGTGGAACCTGGAGATCGCGCTGATCGCCGACGGGGTGCCCAAGGCCGACGTCTACAAGGTCCTCGCGACCCCGGCCGGCGTGGACCGCGCCTTCCGCAAGCTCGACAGCATCAAGGGCGACCTCGTGTTCTGGAAGAGCGGCGCCCAGCCGCCGCAGATGCTGGCTGCCGGCGACGTGGTCATGACCACCGCCTACAACGGCCGCATCACCGCCGCGAACGAGAAGGACAAGAAGAACTTCCGCATGGTCTGGAAGGACACCCCCTACACGCTGGACAGCTGGGTGATCATGAAGGGCACGCCCAACAAGGCCAATGCCGAGCGCGTGATCGAGTTCATGGGTCGGGCCGAGCACCAGGCCCGGCTGCCGCGCTTCGTGCGCTACGGCGTCACCAACCGCGAGGCCGCGGCCCGCGTCGACCCGGCGCTGATGACCGAGCTGCCCACCAACCCGGCCAACCTGAGCGTTGCCTTCCAGGAGGACGTGCGCTTCTGGATCGACAACATCGACCGCCTGACCGAGCGCTGGAACAAGTGGGCGGCCACGAAGTGATCGCAGGCGCGGCCGCGCGACGCGCCTGCCCGTGAACGCCACGCTGCGCCGCCTGGGCCTGCTCGCGCCGGCCACAGGCTTCCTCGTGGTGTTCTTCGTGCTGCCGCTGGCGTGGCTGTTCTCGCTGGCGGTGCGCGAGCCCGAGGTGCCGCGCGCGCTGCCGCGCACGCTGGCGGCGCTGCAGGGCTGGACGGCCGCACAGCCGCTGCCGGCGCCGGTCTTCCCGGCCTTCGCGCAGGACCTCGTCCAGGCGCGCGAGGCGCAGACCCTGGCCGACGCCGCGCGGCGCCTGAACTACGCCGTGGACGGCGTGCGCAGCACGCTGATGCGCGCTGCGCGCGCGGTCTCGGGCGCGCCGGCGGGCACGGCCTTCGACGCCGCCTTCTTCGAGGCCGTGGACCCGCGGCTCGCAAGCGCGGAGTTCTTCGCCGCGGTGCAGGCTGCGCGCGGGCCGGTGTCGGACTTCTACGCGCTTGCCGCGCTCGACCTGCAACGCAACGCCCAGGGCGAGATCGTCGCGGCGCCGGAGCAGGAGCGCATCTACCTCGAGGTGCTGCAGCGCACGCTGCTGGTCAGCGCCAAGGTGACGCTGCTGTGCCTGTTGCTGGGCTTCCCGGTGGCGGCGCTGCTGGCGCGCACCGAGGGGCGGCTGGGCGACCTGCTGATGGTGCTGGTGATGCTGCCCTTCTGGACCTCGCTGCTCGTGCGCACCGCCGCCTGGGTGGTGCTGCTGCAGCGCGAGGGCCTGGTCAACAGCCTGCTGCTGCGGCTCGGGATCGTCGCCGAGCCGCTGGAGCTGATCTACAACCGCACCGGCGTCGTCATCGCGATGACGCACGTGCTGCTGCCCTTCATGATCCTGCCGCTGTACGCGGTGCTGAAGGACCTGCCGCGCCACTGCCTGCGGGCGGCCGCCAGCCTGGGCGCGCCGCCGCTGACGGTGTTCCGCCACGTCTACCTGCCGCTGGCCGCCCCCGGCATCGCCGCCGGCGCGCTGATGGTGTTCATCCTCGCGCTGGGCTACTACATCACCCCGGCCCTGGTGGGCGGCGGCGGCGACCAGATGCTGTCCTACTTCGTCGCCCGCTACACCACCGAGACCGGCAACTGGGGCCTGGCGGCGGCGCTCGGCGCGCTGCTGCTGCTGACCACGCTGGCGCTGTACGCGGTGTCGCAGCGCCTGTCGGGCGGGCGCCGGATGGGGGTGGTGTGATGGCAGGCCGGCCCGCGCACTCTCCCTGGCGGCTGCTGCACGCGCTGGTCTGTGCGCTGGTGCTGGGCTTCCTGCTGCTGCCCATCACCGCCATCGTGCCGCTGTCGTTCTCAAGCGGCAGCCTCCTCGTCTACCCGCTGCCGGGCTGGTCGCTGCGCTGGTACGTCGAGGTGTTCACCAGCGCCACCTGGATGCGCGCGCTGGCGAACTCGCTGTTCATCGGCGTGGCGGCCACGGCGCTGGCGCTGGTGCTGGGCACGCTGGCCGCTCTCGGTCTGGCGCGCGCGCGCGCGGGCTGGGCCACAGCACTGAAGCTGCTGCTGATCTCGCCGATGATCGTGCCCGTCATCCTGATCGCGGTGGGCAGCTACTTCTTCCTCGCGCCGCTGGGACTGACCGGTCACCACGCCGGGCTGGTGCTAGTGCACACGGTGCTCGCGCTGCCCTTCGTCGTCGTGCCGGTGCTCACCGCGCTGGAACTCGCCGACCCCAACCTCGAGCGCGCCGCCGCGGCCTGCGGGGCCTCGCCGCACCGGGTCTTCCTCGAGGTCACGCTGCCGGGCATGCGCAGCGCCCTCGCCTCGGGGGCGCTGTTCGCCTTCGCCACGTCCTTCGACGACGTCGTCATCGCCCTGCTGCTGGCCGGCCCGCAGCAGCGCACCCTGCCGCAGGAGATGTTCTCGGGCCTGCGCGACAGCATCAGCCCGGCGATGCTGGCGGTAGCCACGGTGATGATCGCGCTGTCCACCGCGCTCTACCTGGGTTTGCAGCAGGCGCAGCGCAGGGCGCGGGCGGCAGCCGCACAATCCGGCCTCGCCTGAACCTCGCCCCCGGGCCGTTGGCGGCGAGTGTCTGCGCCGCCCGATCTCATCGCCGGTCCCCGCCCGCCCCGATGCTCGAGAACGACCCCCTTTGGAAGCTGCGCCACGCCCTTGCCGGCGTGGGCCTGGCCGTGCTGCTGTCGGTGCCGTTAGCAGCCCTGCTGGGCAGCGCGCTGGGCGACGGGCTCGGCGGAAGCTACGAGTGGCGAGCCGGCACCTACGCACTCCTGCTGGCCTACGTGGTGACGGGGGCGGCGGTGCTCTTCGTCAAGGTCGCCCGCCACGAGACGCAGGCGCTGAGTGTGGCCCGGCTGCTGAAGTGGCTGGCCAGCCTCTGGCTCTGGCCGCTGCTGCTGCTGCTGGCGGCGCGCGGGCGCTCGGAACCGCCGCCGTAGCCGCAGGCCAGGCTCAGCGCGACTGCTTGATCAGCCGCCCACCCAAAGGCTGAATCGGGCGGGCGTTCATCGGGTGCAGGCGCGCGAACACGCGCCGCTGCGCCGGCGAGACCGTGACCGGCTGCTGCATCACGATCCACAGCACGCCCTCGGTGCACGGCGGCGTGGTCAGCGAGCCCATGTAGGTGTAGTAGCGCCGGCCGGCGGGCAGCAGCGTCGTGGGGTCGAAATCGATCGTGGACTGCACGACCTCGCCGCGCTCAAGCGGCAGGTGGTTCCACACCGTCTGCACGGCCGGGTTCTCCTCGCCCTCCTGCACCAGCAGGGCGACGACGGCGATCCGGCCCTGGGCGTCGCGATGCGTCAGGTGGATGGACATCTCGTAGCCCTTGCCGTCGATGCGCTCCTCGCCGGGCAGGTGGAAATGGAAGCCGTCGAGCTCGTAGCGGCGGCCGCCGAGCTCGAAGGCGCTGCCGCGCGCGACCGCGACCTGCACCGTGTGGCCGTTGTCGACGACGCCGAAGAAACCGGGCTTGTACTGGAACTGCGGCGCCTCCAGGTCCACCGGCAGGCCGTCGACGACGTCGATCGGGCTCTGGCGCTGGCCGCGGCCGCACAGCGCGTAGGCCGGCGCCAGCGCGCCCCAGGTGTGGGGGCCGTCGGCGCCGAGGTAGCTCCAGGGCACGTGCGGGGCCTCGCGCGTCGCGGCGGCCCGGCTGCCGCCGGCTGCGCCCGCCTGGCTGCCGCCGGTCCCGGCCGGCGGCCGGGCCGTGCCGGGGGACCTGGGGGCGCCGGGGGTGGCCTGCAGGCGCAGCTCGCCGGGCGCCGGGTTCTCCACCCGCATGACCGTGGGCGCGTTAGAGCCGCCCTTGGCCGCCTCGGCGGCGCCGAGCTGGCGCGACAGGCGCTCGCGCAGCCGGTCCAGCGGGTCGGCCTTGGGATCGGCCTGGGGTGCGGCCCTGGGGTCTGACTTCGCATCTGCCCTGGGACCGGCCTTTGCGTCGGCGCGCGCGGCTGCAGGCACGGCAGTCTGGGCCTGGGCCGGCACGGCAAGGGCGGCGGTCCACACGGCCACGCACAGGGCGAACGCGGGCAGGGCCGGCAGGCGGGAAGAGAGGCGCGGGGACGGCATGGCGGTGGGCTCCATCCTCGTTTTCGGCCTCAGGACGCCCCGGCTTGAGGCAGGCCGCCGCGCACCCAGGCCCAGGCCAGCGCGCCGGCGAGCAGCAGGGCGGCCGAGGCCAGCGCGAGCGCGGTCGCCGAGTGCATCACCAGCGGCGCCAGCACGGCGGCCACCACCGCGTTCGTCAGTGCGCCCAGGAAGGACTGCACCGACGAGGCCATGCCCCGGCGCTCGGGCACCAGGTCCAGCAGGATCAATGTGACGGCCGGGACCATCAGCGACCAGCCGAAGGAGTAGACCGACACCGGGATCAGCGCCCAGGCCACGTGCGGCTCGAGCACGGCGTGCGCGGCCAGGTTCACGAGCGTGGCGGCGGCGCACACCGCGAAGCCCAGCCCCACCTGGCGACGGTGCGACAGTCGCCCCGCATAGCGCCCGCTGACCCAGGCGCCGGCCATCACGCCCGAGACGCTGAGCGCGAAGAACCAGAAGAACTGCGTCGGCGCGAGCCGCAGGTGGTCACCCAGCCAGGCCGGCGCCGACAGGACGTAGATGAACATGCCGTTGAACGGCACCGCGCTGGCCAGCGCGAGCGCGAGGAAGCGCGCGCTCGCGCCCACCTGCCAGTAGCCGCGCAGCAGGTGCCCCAGGTGCACGGGCTGGCGCTGCGACGGGTGCAGCGACTCAGGCAGCCGCCGCCACATCACGGCGAACTGCGCGAGGCCGATCAAGGCCAGCAACCAGAACACCGAGGCCCAGCCCAGGGCGGTGTAGAGCAGGCCGCCGATCATCGGCGCGAGCGCCGGCGCGGCGCCGAAAAAGATCGTCACCTGCGACATCACACGCTGCGCCTGGGCCGGCGGGTACAGGTCGCGGATGATGGCGCGCGCCACCACCATGCCGCCGCCGGCCGACATGCCCTGCAGCGCACGGAAGAACAGCAGCCACCCCACGCTCGGGCTGAGCGCGCAGCCGGCCGAGGCGAGGCTGAAGACCGCCAGTGAGGCCAGGATCACCGGGCGCCGGCCGACGCTGTCGGACAGCGCGCCGTGGAACAGGTTCATCGCCGCGAAGCCGAACAGGAAGACCGACAGCGTCTGCTGCATCTGCACCGGCGAGGCCTGCAGCGCCGCGGCCATGCCGCCGAAGGCCGGCAGGTAGGCGTCGATGGCGAAGGGCGCGAGCATGCTCAGCGTCGCCAGCAGCAGCGCCAGCGCCCAGGGCGGGCCGCGCCAGAGGGTGGCAGCGTCAGGATGCATGAAGCCCGATGTGTGGGGGCGGCCGCAGCGGCCGCCCCGGGGAAGAAGTGTGAAGCAGGCCGATAGGCCGGATTCTGTGCGCCACGGCCCCTTGCGGCGCCGCGGCGTGACCGCCATTCGTCTGGGCCGGGGGTCGCCCACCCGGCTCGGTGCCACCTACCCGCCGGCTCCGCGGGACCACGTCAATGCCGGCCTACTTGGTGTTGCTGCACGCAGAGATTGCCCGTTGCACCCGGCACGGGGCGTGAACCCCGCGCCGACTCGTCTCTGTTGCTCTGATCCTCACCTCGCGGTGGAGAGCCGTTAGCTCCTGCGCCGCCCTGTGCAGTCCGGACCTTCCTCCAGCGCCGGGTTTCCCCGCTCGCGCCGGCGGCGGTCTGGCCTGCTTCACGGCTGCATTGTCCCACCCGAGCCGTCAGCCTGCTGCTCGAACAGGGCCCTGACACGAAAAAGGGGCCCCGCAAGGCCCCTCGTTCGTGCACAGGCGCCTGACGCCCGTACCTCACTGCGCCTGCTGCAGCGCCCGGATGCGCTCCTCGATCGGGGGGTGGCTCGAGAACAGGGCCATCAGGCCGCTGGGCTTGCTGGAGATGCCCATGTTCTGCACCGTCTGCGGCAGGGCGCCGGGCTCCAGGCCGCCCAGGCGGGCGAGCGCGTTGATCATCGGCTGCTTGCGCCCCATCAGGCGCGCCGCGTCGGCGTCGGCGCGGTACTCGCGCTGGCGCGAGAACCAGGCCACGACGATGGCCGCGAGCACGCCCAGCACGATGTCGAGCACGATGGTCGTGACGTAGTAGCCGATGCCCACGCCGTCGCGGTCGTTCTTGAGGATCACGCGGTCGACGAAGTAGCCGATGACGCGCGACAGGAAGACGACGAAGGTGTTCATCACGCCCTGGATCAGCGTCATCGTGATCATGTCGCCGTTGGCCACGTGCGCCACCTCGTGACCGATGACGGCCTCGACCTCCTCCTTGGTCATGTTCTGGAGCAGGCCGGTGGAGACGGCCACGAGGGCCGAGTTCTTGAACGCCCCGGTGGCGAACGCGTTGGGCTCGCCCTCGTAGAGCGCGACCTCGGGCATGCCGATGCCGGCCTTCTGCGAGAAGCGCTCCACGGTCGAGACGATCCAGCGGTGGGTCGGGTCGGCCGAGTTGTTGATGATGACGGCCCGGGTGGTCCACTTGGCCATCGGCTTGCTGATCAGCAGCGAAATGATGGCGCCGCCGAAGCCCATCAGCGCCGCGAACGCGAGCAGCATGCCCAGGTTCAGCCCGTTGGCGGTGAGGAAGCGGTTCACGCCGAGCAGGCTCGCGGTGATGCCCAGCACCAGCATCACGGCCAGGTTGGTGAGGACGAACAGGACGATGCGTTTCATGGCGGTGGCCTCCCGTGCGGGCGGTCCAAGGTTGACGACAGATGCAGATGTTAGGGCCGGGACCGCGGATTCAAGGGCGGCGGCCCCGCAAACCACGAGGGCATCAGGGGGTCGTCGGCCCCGGATCGGACCCGGCCGGGGCAGCCTTGGCGGCCGGACGGCGCCGGCGCGGCTTGCGCGCCGGGGAGGCCGGCGGCTCCTGGGACACGCTCGCAGACACCGGGGCGTCGGTGTTCCCCCCTCGTTCCGAGCCCTCGCCCGCGAGGGGAGAAGCACTCGACGCACGGGCCTGACCGCCCTCGCCTGCAGGCCGGGAGCGGTCGCGCCGCCGGGCCCGGCCCCCCTCCCCCCTGGCGGGGGAGGGGCTGGGGGAGAGGGGGGCGGACGCCGGGGTGTCGGCGCTCCCCCCTCTCCCCAACCCCTCTCCCGCGAGGGGAGAGGGGCTGACTTCCGGGCGCACCGGGGGCAGCGGCTGGGCAGCGGGGGCGGCTTCCCTCGCGCCAGGCCCGGCTGCAGCCGGAGCAGCGCCTCGGTCACCGCGTGCAGCCTTGCCGCCACGGCGTCGCGGCCGGACTGCTTGCTGCTGCTCCACCTCCGCGGAAGCGCCTGACGTCGACGGAGGTCCGGCCGTCGGCGCAGGCGCAGGCGCAGGCGCAGGCGCAGACGCGGGCGCGGGCGCGGGCGCGGGCACAGGTGCGCCCATCAGGCCCGGCGTCGGGGCCGAGGCCGCGGGCGCTCCCGTGGCCGGCTGTCCTTCGGGACCGGCCTGGGCGCCCGCACCCTGCCGCTGGCCGGAGCGGCGACGCGAACGCCGGCCGGAGGCCGCATTGGCCGACGGCGCCGGCTCCTGGGGCGGTCGCACGGAAGCACCCGCCCCGCCTCGGCGATGATGCTCCATCACCTCGTAGTCGTCGTAGACGCCGCGCGTCTCGTCGCCGGTCTTGCCGCGCTGGCCGATGCCCACCACCAGGCTGCCCTTCTCGCGCAGCCGGCCCACCAGCGGCGCGAAGTCGGAATCGGACGAAGCGATCACCACGACCTGCGGCCGTTCGGCCAGCGTCAGGTCGATCGCATCCACCGCGAGCGCGATGTCGGTGGAGTTCTTGCCCGCGGCCAGGTTGACCATGGGCCGGATCCCCAGGCGCTTGAAGGCCCCCTGGTGCTTGACCGCCGACTCGGCGGTGCAGTAGGCGCGCCGGACGTGCGGGCCGCCGTAGTGCCTGGCGACCCAGGCCACGGCCTGCTCGATCACGTCGAGCGAGACGTTGTCGGCGTCGATCAGCAGCATCACCTTGTCCTGGGGCATGGGACGGGTCCTCGAAGTCGGGTGGGTCGGGCGACGGGCTAGGCGAACTTCCAGCGCAGCGTCTCGCCGCCACGCAGCGGCTTGATCGGCGCGTCGCCGAAGGGCAGGGTCTCGGGCACGGTCCAGGGCTCGCGCCGCAGGGTCACCGTGCCGGCGTTCGGCGGCAGGCCGTAGAAGGCCGGTCCGTGCACGCTGGCGAAACCCTCCAGCCGGTCGAGCGCGCCGGCGTCCTCGAAGGCCTCGGCGTACAGCTCCAGCGCCGCCGGGGCCGTGAAGCAGCCTGCGCCGCAGACCGACTGCTCCTTCAGCGCGGCCGCGTGCGGCGCGCTGTCGGTGCCGAGGAAGAACTTCGCGCTGCCCGAGGTCGCCGCGCGCACGAGGGCGCGGCGGTGTTCCTCGCGCTTGAGCACCGGCAGGCAGTAGTAGTGCGGCCGCAGCCCGCCGATGAAGAGCGCGTTGCGGTTGTAGAGCAGGTGGTGGGCCGTGATCGTCGCCGCGGTCATGTCGTCGGCCGCGGCCACGTAGTCGGCGGCGTCCTTCGTCGTGATGTGCTCGAAGACCACCTTCAGGCCGGGGAAGTCGCGCCGCAGCGGCGTCATCACGCGCTCGATGAAGACCGCCTCGCGGTCGAAGAGGTCGATCTCGGCGTCGGTGACCTCGCCGTGCACCAGCAGCAGCAGGCCCTCGCGCTGCATCGCCTCCAGCGTGCGGTAGGTGCGGCGCACGTCGGTGACGCCGGCGTCGCTGTTGGTCGTCGCGCCGGCCGGGTAGAGCTTGAGCGCGACCACGCCGGCCTCCCGCGCGCGGGCGATCTCCTCCGGCGGCGTGTTGTCGGTCAGGTACAGCGTCATCAGCGGCTCGAAGTCCGCGCCCGCGGGCAGGGCGGCCAGGATGCGCCGGCGGTAGGCCACCGCCTGAGCGGCCGTCGTCACCGGCGGCTTCAGGTTGGGCATCACGATCGCGCGCGCGAACTGGCGCGCCGTCCATGGCAGCACCGAGGCCATCGGCGCGCCGTCGCGCAGGTGCAGGTGCCAGTCGTCGGGGCGGCGCAGGGTCAGGGTGTCGAGCGGGGAAGTCATCACGAGATTGTCGCCGGCCGCGCGCCTGGGACCGCCGTTCCCCGGACCACAACGCGGCGCATGCAACACTTGAGGACGACACCACCCGACCGAGGACCCTGCCATGCCCGCCCAAAGCCCCGCAGACCTGCTCCAGCGCATCGGCCAGGAGGTCGGCGTCTCGGGCTGGGTCGAGGTCACGCAGGCCATGATCGACCGCTTCGCCGACCTGACGGACGACCACCAGTACATCCACGTCGATCCGGTGCGCGCCGCGGCCACGCCCTTCGGCGGCACGATCGCGCACGGCTTCCTCGTGCTGTCGCTGCTGCCGCGCCTGCGCATGGACATCGACTTCCAGCTCGCCGGCGCGCGCATGGGCATCAACTACGGCTTCGACCGCGTGCGCCTGATGTCGCCGGTGCACGCCGGGCGACGCATCCGCGGGCGCTTCGTGCTGAAGGACCTGGTCGAGCGCAGCCCGGGGCAGTGGCTGTCGACGCTGACGGTCACGGTCGAGATCGAGGGCCGCGACAAGCCCGCGGTCGTGGCCGACTGGCTGGGCGTGCAGGTGGTGGACACGCAGGGGTGAGAGTCCGAGGCGGCCGCGGCGATCTTCAGCCGGACCAGCGGAAGACGTAGGCCGCCCGCGCGCGCGTGCCCGCCACCCGCCGGGCGTTGGGCTCGTCGCTCGCCTCCACCCAGCGCCGCGCCTCGGCCTCGGCGCGGCCGTGCGCCACGTGGCGGGCCACCAGGCGCGGCACGCGCAGGACGTCCGGGGTGTGGACGTACCAGGTCTCGTCCAGCAGCGCCGCCACGCCCGCCCACGGCCCCTCGTCCAGCAGCAGGTAGTTGCCCTCGGTGATGACCAGCCGCACCTCGGGGCCGACGGCGATCGCGCCGGCGACGGGCTCCTCGATCTCGCGCCGGAATTCCGGCGCGTAGACGGGTTCTTCGCCGCCCGCCGCGCGCAGGCGCTGCAGCAGCGCGCGATAGCCCGCGGCGTCGAAGGTGTCGGGCGCGCCCTTGCGACCGGCGCGGCCCAGGCGCTCGAGCTCGCGCTGGGCGAGGTGGAAGCCGTCCATCGGCACGACGCAGGCCGCCGGCCCGAGCGCCGCGGCCAGCAGCGCGGCCAGCGTCGACTTGCCCGCCCCCGGCGGGCCGGCCAGTCCGAGCAGGCGCCGCCCGCCTGCGGCCATCAGCGCCGCGGCGCGGGACAGGGCCTCGGCCGGGAGCTGCGGCGCGGGCGGCGGCCCAGCCGGGCCGGAGCCCGTCTCCACCCTGATCACTCCACCCCCACCCCGCTGGCGGCCCAGCACTCGCGCAGTTCGCGCTTGAGCACCTTGCCGATGCTGCTGCGCGGCAGCTCGGCCGTCCACTGCACGGCGGCCAGGCGCTGGGTGCGGCCGAGGCGGGCGTTGGCCCAGGCCCGCAGGGCGTCGGCCTCCACGTCCTGGTCCGGCCGCGGCACAACCCAGGCAACCGGCGTCTCGCCCCAGCGCGCCGAGGGCACGCCGATGACCGCCGCGTCGTCCACGGCCGGGTGCTGGCGCAGCACGGCCTCGAGGTCGCCGGGGTAGATGTTGAAGCCGCCGCTGATGACCAGGTCCTTGCGCCGGTCCATCAGGACGAGGAAGCCGTCGGCGTCGAAGCGGCCGACGTCGCCGGTGCGGATGTAGCGCCGGCCCTCGGCGTCGTGCCACTCGGCCTCGCGCGTCTGCGCCGGGCGGCCATGGTAGCCCGTCATCATGGCCGGCGAGCGGCCGACGATTTCGCCCACCGCGTCCGGGCCGGGTGCGAGCTCCGCGCCGGCCTCGTCGATCAGGCGGATGTCGTGCCCGGGCGCGGGCCGGCCCACCGTGTGCAGCTTGTCGGGGTGGGCGTGGGCGTCGAGCATGCACGAGCCGCCGCCCTCGGTCATGCCGTAGACCTCGAGCAGGCCGCCGGGCCAGCGCGCCAGCACCTCGGCCTTCAGCGCGGCGTCGAAGGGCGCGCTCGTGCACAGCTTCATGCGGAAGGCCGTGAGGTCATGGCGGTCGAAGTCGGGCCGCGCCAGCAGGCGCCGGTACTGCACCGGCACCAGCATGGTGTGCGTGGCGCGCAGGCCCTGGGCCAGGCGCAGGTACTCGCCCGCGTCGAACTTGCGCATCAGCTGCACGCGCGCGCCCGCGCCGAGCGCCGGGTAGAAGGCCACGAGCGTGGTGTTCGAGTACAGCGGCGTGGCCAGCAGCAGCACCGACTCCGGCTCCATCGCGTAGCGGCCGGCGCGCAGCATGTGGGCGTGGCGCATGCCGTGCGGCTGCACGATGCCCTTGGGCGTGCCGGTCGTGCCCGAGGAATAGATGATGTTGAAGGGGTCGCCGGGCGCCAGCGCCACCGGCTGCGGCACGGCGCCGGCAGGCGCGAGCCAGGCCTCGAGGCCAGGGCCGGGCGCCGCGCCGTCGAGCGCGACGCAGCGCAGCCCGGCCGGCGCCGCCGGCAGCAGCGGCAGCGCCACCGCGTCGACGAAGGCCAGGCGCGCGCCGGCATCGGCCAGCATGGCGCCGAACTGCGCCGCCGTCACCGACGGCGCGACGGGTGCCGGCACCGCGCCCGCGCGCAGCGCGCCCAGCACCACCGCCACCTGCGCCACCGTGGCCGCCGCGCACAAGGCCACCGCCTCGCCCGGGCGCACGCCCTCGCGCTGAAGCGCCGCGGCCACGCGGTCGGCCAGCGCGTCGAGCTCGCCGTAGCGCAGCAGGCGCTCGCCGTCGCCGACCGCAGGCGCCCCCGGGCGCAGGCGAGCGATCTCGCGCAGGCGCTCGGGCACGGGCTGGAAGGGCGGAACGGCGGACACCGCGCTCGCTCGGGGGGTCGCTCAGCGCACCCAGGCGTTGAGCTGGATGATGGGCAGCAGCACGGCCAGCACGATCAGCATCACGACCACGCCCATGCCGACGATCAGCAGCGGCTCGAGCACGGTGGCGAGCGCCATCGCGCGGCGCTGCACCTCCGCCGCGAGCTGGGCGGCGGCGCGGCCGAGCATCTGCGGCAGCTGGCCGGTCTGCTCGCCCAGGCGGGCGAACATCGGCAGCAGAGCCGGGAAGCGGCGCCGCGCCGCCAGCGCCGCGGCCAGCGGCGCGCCCTCGCGCACCTGGGCCAGGGCCTGCAGCGCGTCGGCGCGCATCGCGCGGTTGCCCAGGGTCTCGGCGGCGGCCTGCAGCGCCTTCAGGATGGGCACGCCGGCGCCGGCCAGCATGGCCAGCGTGCCGGCGAAACGCGCCGCGTTGTAGCCGCGCACCAGGCGCCCGAGCAGGGGCAGGCGCAGCCAGGCGGCGTCGCTGCGCTCGCGGAAGGCCTCCTGCCGGCGCAGCAGCACGAAGGCGAAGGCGCTGGCGCCCAGGCCCAGGGCCAGCAGCCAGCCCCAGCTGCGCACGAAGGCGCTGAAGCCCAGCATCGCCACCGTCAGCAGCGGCAGCGCCTGGCGCGAGCCGGCGAACACGCCGGCCACCTGCGGCACGACGTAGGTGAGCAGGAACACCACGATCAGCAGCGCGATGCCCGAGACGATGGCCGGGTACAGCGCCGCGCCGACCAGCCGCGAACGCAGCGTCAGGCGCTCCTCGAGGTCGGTGGCCAGGCGCTCGAGCACCGCCCCCAGCGCCCCGCCCTGCTCGCCCGCGGCGACGACGGCGCGGTAGATCTCGTCGAACTCGCGCGGCGCGGTCGCCAGCGCCTGCGCGAAGGGGTGGCCGGCGTTGACCTCGGCCCGCAGCTGCGCGACCAGATCGCGCTGGCGCACGTCCTCGGCCTCGTCGGCCAGCGCGGTCAGCGCGCGCTCCAGCGGCAGCCCTGCCGCCACGAGGCCGGCGAGCTGGCGCGTCCACACCGCCAGCGCCGCGCCGCCGAACACCGGGCGGCCCCAGCGCCCGGCGCCCGCCGGCCCGGCCGCGGCCTCGACCGGGCTGACGGCCAGCGGCACCAGGGCCTGCGCGCGCAGCTGCGCGCGCACCGCGCGCGCGGTGTCGCCGTCGAGCACGCCGGTGCGCGTGGCCCCGGCGGCGTCGACGGCTTCGTAGCGGTAGGCGGGCATGGGTGGAGGCGTCGCCGAACCCGGGTCAGGCCGCGGTGACGTCCCGGCCGGGGGCTTGCGTGCCGCCCTCGCCCTCGAGATCCTCGAACACGCGCGCCACCGGCAGGCCCAGGCCCAGGCTATGCAGCGTCATCGTGTCGCCGGCCTGCAGCGGGTGCAGCACCCACAGGCCGTCCTCGCCGCGGCGGAAGAGGTCGATGGAACGCTGGCGCAAGTCCACGAACAGCACCTCGCGCAGGCTGGGCAACTGCCGGTAGGCGGCGAACTTGCCGCCCCGGTCGTAGGCGGCGGTGCTGTCCGACAGCACCTCGGCCACGAGCACGGCCTCGCGCTTGACCAGGCGGTCGGCCAGGTCGGCGGCGCTGCAGGTGACGAAGACGTCAGGGTAGAAGAAGGCGTCGGCGGCATCGACGCGGAGCTTGACGTCCGTCATGTAGACGCGGCAAGGGCTGCCACGCAGTTCGGCGCGCAGGGCCGACGCGAGGTTCAAGGCCGCCGTCGAATGCCGGTCCTCGCCACCTGCCATCGCAAAGACTTCGCCCCGGACGTACTCGCTGCGCGTGGCCTGCTGCGCCTCCCAGGCCAGGTAGTCCTCGGCCGCGAAGGCGGGCAGCTTCTCTTGGGGCAGGGCCATGGCGTCGCTCCGTCGGCTGGGCGGGTGTCCGGGATGATAGGGTGGGACGAAGACTCGGCAACGCGGCAGCCCGGTCAGGCCGGGGCGGCCAGCAGGCCCGCGCTCAATCCCGCGTCACCCGCAGCAGCTCCTCGCGGCTGGTCCGGCCGGCGCGGACGAGGCGCTCGCCGTCCTCGCGCATCGGCAGCATGCCGGCGCGCAGGGCCTGGGCGCGCAGCTCGGCCTCGCTCGCGCGGGCGTGGATCAGCGCGCGCTCGGCGTCGCCGGTCACCATCAGCTCGTACACACCGGTGCGGCCCTTGTAGCCGGTGTGGCCGCAGGCCTCGCAGCCCACCGGGTGCCACAGGCCCTGGGGGTCGGCACGCCGGCAGAGCGGGCAGAGCTCGCGCACCAGGCGCTGCGCCAGCACGCCCAGCAGGCTCGAGCTCAGCAGGAAGGGCTCGACGCCCATGTCGGTCAGCCGCGTCACCGCCGAGGGCGCGTCGTTGGTGTGCAGCGTGGCGAGCACCAGGTGGCCCGTCAGCGAGGCCTGGACCGCGATCTGCGCGGTCTCGAAGTCACGGATCTCGCCGATCATGATCACGTCCGGGTCCTGGCGCAGGATGGCGCGCAGCGCCTTGGCGAAGGTGAGGTCGATGCGCGGGTTGACCTGGGTCTGGCCGATGCCGGGCAGCTCGTACTCGATCGGGTCCTCGACCGTCAGCACGTTGGTCGTGGCGGTGTCGAGGCGGCCGAGCGCGGCGTACAGCGTCGTCGTCTTGCCCGAGCCCGTGGGCCCGGTGACGAGCACGATGCCGTGCGGCTGGCGCACCAGGGCCTCGAAGCCGGCCAGCACCGGCCCGCTCATGCCCAGGCCCTCGAGCGTGAAGCGCTGGCTGCTCTTGTCGAGCAGGCGCAGCACCGCGCGCTCGCCATGCGCGCCGGGCAGCGTGGACACGCGCACGTCGACCGCGCGGTCGCCCAGGCGCAGCGAGATGCGGCCGTCCTGCGGCAGGCGCTTCTCGGCGATGTCGAGCTCGGCCATGATCTTCAGGCGCGAGATCAGCGCCGCGTGCAGCGCCTTGTTCGGCCGCACCACCTCGCGCAGCGTGCCGTCGACGCGGAAGCGCACCGCGCTCGCGCGCTCGTAGGGCTCGATGTGGATGTCGCTCGCGCCGTCGCGCACGCCCTGGGTCAGCAGCGCGTTGAGCATGCGGATGATGGGCGCGTCGTCGGCGGCCTCGAGCAGGTCCTCCACCGCCGGCAGGTCCTGCATCAGGCGCGAGAGGTCGACCGCGCTCTCGACCTCGCCGACCACGGCCGCGGCGCTGGATTCGCCCCCGGCATAGGCCGCGGCGATGCGCTGCGCGAGCGCGGCCGCGTCCTCGCGCTCGGCGGCGTCGACCTCGTGCGCGCGCAGCACCTCGGCCAGCGCCGCCAACGGTGTCTGCGGGCCAGACCACAGCACGCGCTGGGTTCCGTCATCCTCGAGAAGCACCTGGTGCGCCCGGGCATAGGCGTAGGGCAGCAGCGGGCGGGCGCTCATCGGGGGGCGGATCCGTTGCGTGGGGACGGGTCGTTGCTCAGGGCCGTGGCGCCGCGGGCGCGGGCAGGGTGCCACCCGGCGCGCCGGGCGGCCGCAGCGGCGGCAGCACGGCCCCGGGGCCCACCGGCAGCACCGGGCTCGGCGCCGGCTGGGCCGCCTCCTGGCGCGCGCGGATGATGTCGTAGCGGTCCACCGTCAGGCGCTCGCCGGCCGCGGCGTCGCGCAGCACCACCGGGCGCAGGAAGACCATCAGGTTGGTGCGCGTCTTGGTGCGGCTCTCGCTGCGGAAGAGCGCGCCGATGCCGGGCAGGCTGCCCAGCAGCGGCACCTTGCTCTGTTCTTCGGTGTAGCGGTCCTCGATCAGGCCGCCGAGCACGATGATTCCGCCGTCGTCGATGACGACGTTGGTCTCGATCTGGCGCTTGTTCGTCGTCGGGCCGGCGTTGCTGGTGCCGGGCGCGGTGTCCTTGCTCACGCTGGAGGACTCCTGGTAGATCGTCATGCGCACGGTGCCGCCCTCGCCCACCTGCGGCCGGATGCGCAGCGTGATGCCCACGTCCTTGCGCTCGATGGTCTGGAAGGGATTGGTGGTGGCGGTGCCGGTGTTCGTGAACTGCCCGGTGATGAAGGGCACGTTGCTGCCCACCACGATCTTGGCCTCCTCGTTGTCCAGCGTGATCAGGTTGGGCGTGGAGACGATGTTGGTGTTGGCCTGGGTCTGCAGCGCGCGCGCGATCGCCGCGAGCGCGTAGGTGCCGCCGAAGTTGCGGATCAGGCCGATGTTGAAGCCCTCGCCCAAGGCCACCTGGCCGGCCGCGGCCCCGGTGTTGATGCCGATGATGTTGCCGGTGCTGCCGAGGTTGGTGCCCAGGCCGATGAGGTTGGTGTCGCCGCGCTGGCCGATCAGCCCCTGCCACTGGAAGCCGAAGTCGGCCGCGTTGTCGCCCTTGACCTCGACGATCATGCTCTCGATGTAGACCTGGGCCCGGCGCGTGTCGAGCTGGTCGACCATCAGCCGCACCTGCCGGTACAGCGGCTCGGGGCCGCTGACGATGAGCGAGTTCGTCGCCGGGTCGGCCTGGATGAAGCCGCCGGTGGTGGGCGGTGCCGCAGCCGCCACCGGAGAGGTCGCCGCCGCCGCCCCCGTAGGGCCCGGTGCGGTCGGGGTCGCGCCCGGGCGGGTGGGGACGGCGCCGGCCTCGGGCACCGCGAAGGCGGCGCGCAGGACCGCCGCCAGGCGCACCGCCTCCGCATTGCGCAAGTGAATCACCCAGAGGTTGCCGGCCGGTCCGCCGCCCTGCGCAGGGCGGTCGAGCTTGTCGATCTGGGCCAGGATGGCTGCCAGGCGCGCCCGGTTCGGCGCGCGCACGATCAGGGCGTTGTTGCGGGCGTCGGCGAGCACGCTGGTCGGCCCCGCACCGGATGCGGGGCCGGGCGCCGGTCCCCCCGCGGCACCTTGCACCGGTGCGTCCGACAGGCGCTGCACCAGCGGCGCGATGTCGCTCGCCACCGCGTGGCGCAGCGGCACGACCTCGATGTCGGTGGTGGTGGGCTGATCGAGCACGGCGACGATGCGGGCCAGGCGCTGCAGGTTGTCGGCGTAGTCGGTGACCACGAGCGCGTTCGAGCCCGGGCTGACGTTGATCGTGTTGTTGGCTCCGATCAGGGGCCGCAGCACCGGCACGAGGTTGTTCGCGTTCTCGTAGCGCAGCATGAAGATCTGCGTCAGCACCTGGTTCGGTCGGGTCCCCTCGGCGTCGACCGCGACCGTGCCCGCCTGCAGCTTGGCCTCGGCCTCGGGCACCACCTTCAGCAGGCCGGCACTCTCGACCACCGCATAGCCCAGGCCGCGCAGCGCGGTCAGGTAGGTCTGGTAGGCCTCGGCGACGGTCTGCGGCTGCTCGCTGTAGACCGTCATCGTGCCCTTGACGCGCGGGTCCACGGCCATCGTCCGGCCGGTCATCGCCGAGAAGGCGCGCGTCACGGCTTCGATCTCGGCATTGACGAAGTTGACGGTGACCTTGGCTGGGCCGCGGTCGGCGCGGCCCGGCGCCCGGGCCGGCGCCGCGGGCCGCGCCGGGGCCGCGGCGGGCGCAGGCGCAGACGCGGCCGGCGGGCGCGGCGCTGCCGTTCCGGACGCCGGGGCCTGGGCCAGCGCGCCCGGCAGCGCGAGCAGCGCGGACAGGCCGGCGCACGCAGCCCGCCGCGCGTGCGCAACACGCGGGTGCCAGGGGGAGGACAGGCGTTCCATGGTCATCCGATCGCAAGGAGGGCGCGCGCGCCGTCGCGCCGGCCCAGCAGGTTCAGCAGATTCTGCAACGCCGCCTCGCTGCCCGGCTCGGCACGAGCCTCGCCGCGCAGGCGCAGCCGCGCCCCGGCCCACTGGCCCTCGGCGCTGAGCAGCAGCGGCCCGGCGGTGGTCGACAGCGTCACGGTGGCCGCGTCGCCCGCAGCCCCGTCGCCCTTCACGCCCAGGCGATAACTGCCCAGACGCGGCAACGTGGACACGCGTGAGGCCATGTGCTCGAAGTCGGCCTGCAGCGCGCCATCCAGGCGCCAGCGCCCCTGCACCCGCTCCAGGCGCAGGCCCGGCGAGGACAGCCGCACCGTGCCAGCCAGTTGCAGCGTGTTCCAGGGCGTGCCGAGAGCGGCCAGCCAGTCGGCGGGCCACTGCCCGAGGCCGGCAGGGGCCGCCCCGAGCGCCACCGCCCAGCGCCCGAAGCCCGGCTCCAGGCGCAGCCGCAGCGGCGCGGCCAGGCAGCAGGGCTGCTCGAGCGCGAGCGTCGGGGCAGTGCCCTCGAGGCCGAAGCGCCAGGCCACGCGCCCGGGCAGCGTGAGCGCGTCGCGGCTGCCGGCGCCCCCCGACAGGGTGAGCCGCGCCTGCCCGCGCCAGACCGAGCCCGTGGGCTCGCTGAGCAGCACCTGGCCGGCCGTGGCCTGATGGACAGCGGTGGCCAGCCAAGCCGCGGGCGCGAAGGCGACCCCGGCAGCCAGACCGCCGACGGCAGCACCCCACCCGGCCATGCGCCGCACCCGTGCGGCCGAAGCCGCGGGCGCCCACGCTCGGGCCCGGCCCGGCCAGAGCAGGACCCGTTCTCGAACCCTGGAGGCCCCCGCAGGCCGCGCGCCAGCACGCCAGCGCATCATGACCCGGCCCCGAGCGCGACGACCACGGTGCCGCTCAGGCCGGCCTCGCCTCGCGTCAACTGGGCCTCGACGGGCCGGGCGCGCGCGCCGGCACGGGCCTCGGCAAGCCAGGCCTGGAGCTCGGCGGGGGTGGCGCCCTCCAGCGTCAGCACCGCGCGCTCGCCTTGCAGCAGCAGTCGCCCGCGCGCGCCGAGCCGGGCGGTGGCGGCCTGCAGCGCCGGGGCGGCCTGCCCTTCGGGCAAGGCGGCAACCTCACGCCAGGCGCGCGCCTCGGCCGCCAGGGTGTGCATGGCCTGTAGTTGCGCGTCGAGCGCTGCGATGCGCTGGGGCGCCTGCGACACCACGCGCCAGGCCGGCTGCAAGGCCACCAGCCACAGCAGCGCCAGCCCCAGCACGCCCACGGCGAGCCCCAGCGCGCCACGTTCGCGCGCACCGAGCGCGCGCCAGCGCTCGACCGCCTGGGCGCGCCAAGCGGACGCACCCCCCGGCATGGACGGCATGGACACCGGCTCCGGGGACATCACCGCCTCAGCTCCCGGCGGGCGCGGCCGCGGCGCGCGTCAGAGTGAGCCGGCCGGCCGCGAAATCCGTGTTCCAGCCCTGCGCCCGCACGCGCTCGCGGAAGCTGCGCTGCTGGGTCTCGCTCCACGCCGCGGCGGTCAGCACCAGGCGGCCGGTCTCGAAACGCAGGCCCTGCACGGGCGGCTGGCCCTCGGGCCAGGCCGCGGCCGCTGCGGCCAGTGCGGCCTCCAGGTCAGCCTCCCCGACCTGGCCGGCGCGGGCGCGCAGCAAGGCGGTCTCGCGCTGCATCTGTAAGGGGGCGTCGATCACCAGGCGCACCTGCGGGTGCGCGCTGCGCAGCAGCGCCTGCTGGGCCTGCTGGCGCTCGGCGATGGCGCGCTGCTGCTGCCAGGCCCAGGCGTTCAGGCCCAGCACCTGCAGTGCGACGAGGCTGGCCAGCCCCAGGCGCACCGGGCGCCAGGCCGGGCCAAGCCAGGCCCGCCAAGCCGCGGCCGCGCGGCGCGCGCCACGACGGCGAGGCGCCAAATCGAACTGGCGCAGTTCCCAGGCCGAGTCCGCCGCGCGCAAGGCGCGTTCGCCCTCGTCGAGTAGGGGCACCGGGGCACCGAGCCAGCGCTCGGCCGCCTCGGCCGCCGCAGGGCTCGCGCTCCACTGCACGCCGGACTCGACCCCGGGCTCAGCCGCGTCGCCGGCCAGCGCCCGCGCCGCGGCGCCGCGCAGCGGCAGCACAAGGGCGCCGTCGGGCGCACACCATTCCAGGCGGGCCTGGCCGCCGGGATCGTCACCGACGCTGAAATGCCCACGCCGCGCCGCTCCAGGGGGCGACAGCGGCACCACGCGGTCGGCGTCGCGCCCCGCCGCCTCGAGCCCGGCCAGAGCGGCCGCGAGCACATCGCGTCGCAGCACCGCCACCCACGCCGCCTGACCCGGGGCCGCGCCGGGCTCCAGGGCCAGGTGCAGTTGGGCCGGCTCGTCGAGCAGCGCCTCCTCCAGCAAGCCGTCGAGCGCCGCGCGCAGCCGCGCCGGCGCCACACGCGGCAGCTCAACCCGGTGCCAGCCCAGCGCAGCCGGCTCCACCGCCAGCACCAGGCGGTCGCAGGCCGGCAAGGTGGCGGCGCGGCCGCGGCCGCGCGCGCTGACCGCCTGGCCGTCAAGCGACAGGACCCAGTCCCACTCCTGCGCAGCGACACCCTCGGCCGCCCGGTCCGGGCCGGGCGCAGGCTCGCCGGCACCAGCAGCGCCTCGGGAGAACAAGAGCACGACAAGGACGGCCATCGCGCCCGGACTGTACGCCGCGCGCAGCCGCGAAACACCCTCGACGCGCAAATCCGGGAACGCGGCTGCGGACGCAGCACATCATGGCGATTCCGCCAACGCCGCCTGGCGGCGCCGACGCTCGACGACCACGCGGCCGTCGACGCGGTGCAGCCAGGCCACCTCGTCGAGCACCCGCTCGTCCAGGCGCAGGCGGCCTTGCACGACGAAGTGGCTGCTCTTCACGTCGAGCCGGTCGTCGGGAACCACGGCGTCGGGCGGCAGTTCGGCGCGCACCTGCGCCAGGGACTCGAAGGCCCGAAGCTGGCGCCGCTGCACCAGACGCTCGGCCGTGCCGGCGTCGACACCGAGGACGGCCGCCAGAACCTCGCGCCCGGAGGTGTTGACGTTCAGTGGCGCCCGCCGCGGCAACACCTCGACGTGCGGGCGCAGCACGTCGATGGCCGCCGCCTCCACACCGAGCCAGGCGAGGTGCTCGAGCCGAGACGCCGGCAGCGGGCGGGAGGGCGCGGCCGGCGCCGAGCCCGGCGCACCCGCCACCGACCAGGACGCGGCCAGACCCTCGGCGACGCGCGCCGCCGTGTCCGCGCCCAGCCCGAGCGCGGCGCAAAGGCGGCCGAAGGCCTCCACCTCGGCCGGCACGGGACGACCGGTGTCGGCCGCGATCAGGTTGCGCAGGTTGAAGCGCGCCTGCGCATCGCGGATGGAGCCCGACAGGAAGGCGTCGAGCTCGCTGTCGCCGGCGCTCTCGCGGTCGACGGCCAGGAAGCTCGACAGCCGGGCCTCGGCCAGGGGCGTGGCCCAGGGCTCGGCGGCGTGGTCGATGCTGCCGGTGCGCGCGTCCTCGCGCAGGATCAGACGCGACCAGTCGGTCGCCCCGTCCAGCACCCAGGCGGCCTGCGCGCGCGCGCGCTCCGCGGCCTCGACCTGGACTGCGCGCCACTGCTGCCAGACCATGGCCGAGGCGAGCGTGGCCACGAGCGCGACGAGCAAGAGGGCCAGCAGCAGCGCCGCGCCGCGCTGCGCCGGTCGGGCCCGGGGTGCAGGGCGCCGGCTCATGGTTGGGGCGGCAACTGCACGATGCGTGTCAGCTCGCCCTGCGGCAGGTCCATGGCCAGGCGCACGGCCCGGGGCAGCTTCTCGTCCTGGCCGGCGGGCGCCGCCTCGCCCGCGCGGTCGCCGGTGGACTGGGCGTTGCTCCAGCCCCCGCGATGGAAGGCCAGGCGCGCGCCGCCCACGCCCTCGAGCAGGCGCAGCGTGCCGGGCTCGCCGCCCAACAGCAGCAGGCTGCGTTGCCAGGCGGCGAGGAGTTCGTCGTCGCGCGTGGCTGGGGGCGAGGCCCAGCGCGTCCAGGCGCCGCCGCGCCAGCTCCAGGCCACGACCTGCACGCCCTGGGGCATCTCACGCGTCAGCCGCAGCGTCGCGCCGTCGAAGCGCAGCGCCGGCACGCGGCCGGTGGGGAACACCGCCTGCAGGTCCTGCTCCCACTGGGCCACCGCCGTGGACAGGCGCAGCGCGCGCTGCGCCGCCGCCTCGCCCGCCTCGCGCGAGCGCACCATCGCGTCCACCCCGCGCCAGGCCAGCCCCGACAGCACGGCCATCACCGCCAGCGCGACCAGCACCTCGACGAGCGTGAAACCGCGCGCGCGCCACGCAGGCCGCCCGCGCGCCCCGGCCCGGTCGGCGTGCCGCCGCCTCACTGCCGCCCCAGCACTGCCGTCAGCGTGACGAGCGTCCGCCCGGACTCGTCGCGCACGAGGGCATCGACACGGCGGAAGTTGGGGTTGGGCGTCGGTCGCGTGCGCAGGCTGCCCGTGTAGTCGCGCCCAAGCTGGCGACATCGGAAGTCGGCATCGCCGACGCCCGGGAACTCCCCGGCCAGGCGCAGTTCGGCCAGCTGGTTGTCCGCGCACCACTGGGCGGCCGTCACGTCGGCCAGGCGCTGCGCCCCGTCGGTCACGGCCCCGGCCGCGCGCAGGCCGGCGCCCAGCGTCACGGCGACCACGGCCAGGGCCACCAGCACTTCCAACAGAGTGAAGCCCGGCGGCGCGGCCGCCCGGGCCCGCCGCGGCGTGGCGCGCCGCCTCATGGCGCTGATCCGGCCGGCCCCGTGCCGCCGGGCTCGACCGCGAAGGGTTCCAGGCCGTCGGTCGCCACGACCCGCCGCTGGCCGCCGCGCGCCAGCGCGATGCGCTGGGCGCCGATCAGCGGCTCCGGTCCGAGCACGACCTCGCGCGCACCGATCACCTGCGCCTGCGTGCCGGGCTCGAGCCAGCGCCCGGGCAGGTTCAGTCGGGCCGGCAGGCCCACGAAGCGAAAGTCCTCGGCCCCGTCGGCCGGAGCAGCGGCCCCGGCCTGCGGCGCCGCCGGCACCCAGGCCACCGCCAGCCCCGCGGCGCGGGCCTCGGCGCGGGCCGCCTCCAGCAGCACCGCCAGGCGGGCGGCCTCGCGCTCGAGCGTGCGGGCCTCGGGGTCGCGCACAGCCAGCGAGACGGCGGCCGAGGCGAGCGCCGCGATGGCCACCACGACCAGCAACTCCACCAGCGTGAAGCCGCGCCAGCGCGCCAGGCCCGGCACCGACGCACTGAATCTGCGCACGGCGCGCGCCGCCGCGCTATTGCCAGGACCCCACGTCGGCAT
>JBILNB010000025.1:0-54557 GCA_044375195.1 Rubrivivax sp.
GCCCTTGTCCGGATGTGTGAAGCCATCAACCCGCTCCGGCCCTGGCTGGGATTGCCGAGGGCATGACCAGATCGACGGATGCCCAAGCCCAAACAGGCGCGAAGTCAGATCGGTGAGATCCCGCTGGGGTGAAATTCCGGCACCCTCGGCCGAAACCGCAGTCAGGGGCGAAAAAGCAAACGACCCCGCGTGGTGCGGGGCTCTGGGCACCTCCGAAGCCCGCTCAGCAGGTTCGAAGGACTTGTACTGGCGGAAAGGGAGGGATTCGAACCCTCGGTACTGGAGAACCAGTACGCCGGATTTCGAATCCGGTGCATTCGACCACTCTGCCACCTTTCCGCGCGCATCCGGTGGGTCGATCCGAACCACGGATTGTAGTCGACGCCGCGCCGGCAGCCGCTGGCCCCGCCTTGCCGGCGGCACCCCGGGGGCCCGTGCTCAACGTGTCGGCGGCCGGCGTGCGAGGAGGAAGGTCAGCGAGCCCGCCATGGCCAGCAGGGCGATCAGGGTGTAGCCGGTGCGGTAGTCGCTGGTGAGGTCGGCCAGGGCGCCGGCGAGCATGGGGCCGACGATCTGGCCGCAGGCGACGATGGCGCCCGAGACGCCGAGGATGGTGCCGATGGCGCGGCGGCCGAAGTAGTCGGCGCGCAGCGCGTGCATCAGCGGGCCGCGCAGGCCCCAGGCGGCGCCATGGAAGACGGCGAAGCCCAGCATGTAGACCGGGTGCGCCGCCCAGGTCAGGCACAGCAGGCCAAGGCCGTGGCCCACCATGCACAGCGCGGCCAGATGGCGCTTGTTCCAGCGGTCGCCCACACTCATGCCGAACACCACGCCCAGCACCTGGCCGAGCGTCATCACGGTGATGACCCAGCTCGCCTGGGTGAAGCTGTAGCCCAGGCCCTGGGTCATGTGCGTGACGGCGTGGACGTTGACCGAGGTCACCAGCAGTAGGGCCAGGCCGTGGCCGACGGACAGCAGCCAGAAGGCGCGCGTGCGCAGGGCCTCGGCCAGGGTATAGCCGGGCTCGGCCGGGGCCGCTGTAGCCGGAAGCGTCTCTTCAGCGGTCGGCCCGGCCGGGCGCGCGGGCTCGACACCGTCCGGGTGCTGCCCCAGGTCTGCCGGCCGGCTGTGGATGACACTGGCCAGCAGCCAGCCGGCCAGGCAGACGAAGACGCCCGAGACGGCGGCCGTGGTGCGCCAGCCGGCACGCTCCATCGACAGCGCGATCACCGGCACCACCAGCCCGCCGGCGGCCAGGCCGAGGCTCAGCACCGACAGGGCCCGCGCCCGGCGCCGCTCGAACCAGTGCACCACCGTCACCGAGAGCGTGAAGTAGCCACCCAGGCTGCCACCGATGGCCATCAGCACCGCGCTCAGGTAGAACACGCCGATGGAGTCGACTTGGCTGAGCAGCAGCAGGCCGGCACCGAAGATCACCAGCCCCCAGCGGATGGCCGCGCGCGTGCCCAGGCGGTCGAGCAACCAGCCGAGCATGGGGCCGACCACTGCCGCCTCCACCGACTGCAGCGCCGCGGCGCCGGCCAGCGCGGTCTTGCTCCAACCCATTTCCTGCGCGAGCGCGGCGATGTAAAGGCCGAAGGACTGGGCCTGCAGCGCGCCCAGCAGGAACTGGATCGTGCCCGCGGCGGCGACGATGCGCCAGCCGTGGAAGGGGCCGCTCAGCGCAGGCAGCACCGCGCGGCGCCGGCCCCGGGGGGCCGGGGGGTGGGAAGACGCGGCTGGCGTGCACGCACCGGTATTCGGCGCAGGTCAGCCCCGCAGCACCTGGGCCCCGCCCAGGTAGGGCCGCAGCGCGGGCGGGACGGCGATGCTGCCGTCGGCCTGCTGGTGGTTCTCGAGCACGGCCACCATGGCGCGGCCCACGGCCACGCCCGAGCCGTTGAGCGTGTGCACGAGTTCGGGCTTGCCCTGGGCGTTGCGAAACCGCGCCTGCATGCGCCGGGCCTGGAAGGCCTCGCAGTTGCTGCAGGAGCTGATCTCGCGGTAGGCGCCCTGCCCCGGCAGCCAGACCTCGAGGTCATAGGTCTTGGCGGCGCCGAAGCCCATGTCGCCGGTGCAAAGCGCCATCACGCGGTAGGGCAGCTCCAGCGCCTGCAGCACGGCCTCGGCGTGGCCCACCATCTCTTCCAATGCGGCGTAGCTGTGCTCGGGGTGGGCTATCTGCACCATCTCGACCTTGTCGAACTGGTGCTGGCGGATCATGCCGCGCGTGTCGCGCCCGGCGCTGCCGGCCTCGGAGCGGAAGCAGGGGCTGTGCGCCGTCAGCTTGATCGGCAGTTGCGCGGCGTCCAGGATGCGCTCGCGCACGCTGTTGGTCAGGCTGATCTCGCTGGTGGATATGAGGTATTGCTCCTGCTGCGCCGCCTCGCCCTCGCCCGCGCCCTCGGCGGCCGAGCTGCCTCGGTAGACCCAGAACATGTCGTCCTTGAACTTGGGCAACTGCCCGGTGCCGACCAGGATCTCGCGGTTGACGATGTAGGGGGTGTAGCACTCGGTGTAGCCGTGCTGCTGGGTGTGCAGGTCCAGCATGAACTGGGCGAGCGCCCGGTGCAGCCGCGCCACCGGCCCGCGCAGAAAGGTGAAGCGCGAGCCCGCGAGCAACGCTCCGGTGTCGAAGTCCAGCCCCAGCGCAGCGCCCAGGTCGACATGGTCCTTGACCTCGAAGTCGAAGGCGCGCGGCGCGCCCCAGCGGCGCACCTCGGCGTTGCCCTGTTCGCCGGCGCCCACGGGCACGCTGTCGTGCGGCAGGTTGGGCAGGCCCAGCATCATGTCGACCAGCTCGGCCTGCACGGCCTCGAGGCGCTCGGCCGAGGCTTTCAGCTCGTCGCCCAGGCCGGCCACCTCGGCCATGACGCCGGCCGTGTCCTGGCCCTTGGCCTTGAGCTGGCCGATCTGACGACTCAGGCTGTTGCGCCGGGCCTGCAGTTCCTCGGTGCGGGTCTGGATGGCCTTGCGCTCGGCCTCGAGCGCGGAGTAGCGTCCGACGTCGAGGAAGGGCTGCGGGTGCTTGCGCGCCTCGAGGCGGGCGACGACGGCGTTCAGGTCGCGGCGCAGGAGCTGGATGTCGAGCATGGTGGCAGGGGGTCTCGGGTTCGGTCGGGTTCAGACGCAGGCGCCGCGGCGCAGGAAGCGTCAGCGCGGCGCCGGGGATCGGGCGGGCGGGGAGCGCATCGGTTCAGGATCGGGCGGCCGCCTCGGCCATGCTGCGGTCGCCCAGGCCCAGGGGCAGCGGAAAGCGCACCGTCTCCTGCACACCCTCAATCTTGCGCACGCTCACGGCGCCGAGCTGGCGCAGGCGCGCGATCACCTCCTGCACCAGGATGTCGGGCGCGGAGGCGCCGGCCGTCAGACCCACGCGGCGGCGGCCGAGGAACCACTCGGGCTGCAGGTCCTGCGCGCCGTCGACCATGTAGGCCGGGGTACCCAGGCGCTCGGCCAGCTCGCGCAGGCGGTTGCTGTTGCTGCTGGTGCGGCTGCCGACGACGATGACCACGTCCACCGCCGGGGCCAGCACCTTGACGGCATCCTGCCGGTTCTGCGTGGCGTAGCAGATGTCCTGCTGCTTGGGCTCACGCACGTGCGGGAACACGCGCTTGACCTCGGCCAGGATGTCGGCCGCGTCGTCGACGCTGAGCGTGGTCTGGGTCACGACCGCGAGCTTCTCACCGCGCGGGCGCACGTGCGCGACGTCGGCCACGTCCTCGACGAGGTAGATGCCCTCGCTGAGCTGGCCCATCGTGCCCTCGACCTCCGGGTGCCCCTTGTGGCCGATCATGATGAATTCATAGCCTTCCTTGCCCAGCTTGGCCAGTTCCACATGGACCTTGCTCACCAGCGGACACGTGGCGTCGAAGACGCGGAAGCCCCGCACGTCGGCCTCGGCGCGCACGGCCTGGCTGACGCCATGGGCGCTGAAGACCAGGGTGGCGCCCGGCGGCACGTCGGCCAGGTCCTCGATGAAGATGGCGCCCTTGGCCTTGAGGTCGTTGACGACGTAGGTGTTGTGCACGATCTCGTGGCGAACGTAGATCGGCGCGCCGTGCTTGCGCAGCGCGCGCTCGACGATCTCGATGGCGCGGTCGACACCGGCGCAGAAACCGCGCGGCTCGGCCAGCAGCACCTCCTCGGGCAGGGTCGTCGCGCGGCCTTCTTGAGCGTGGTTCACAGCACCCCCAGCAACTGCACCTCGAAGCGCACGGGCTGGCCGGCGAGCGGGTGGTTGAAATCGAACAGCAGCCAGCCCACGCACACCTCGCGCACGACGCCGGCGTAGGCGCCCTGCCCATCGGGCGTGGGGAACTGCACCACGTCGCCCACGGCGTACTCGGCGTCGGGGTCGCCGAGTTCGCGCAGCAGCTCTAGCCGCACCTTCTGCAGCATCTGCGGGTTGCGCTCGCCGAAGGCCTCGCCCGCGGGCAAATCGAAGGCGGTGTGCGCGCCCTCGGCCAGGCCGATCAGCCGCGCCTCCATTGCCGGGGCCAGCTGCCCCGTGCCGAGCGACAGCGTGGCCGGCTTGTCGGCGAAGGTGTTGACCACGTCGGCGCCATCGGGGCCGGCCAGGCGGTAGTGCAGCGTGAGGAAGGAACCCGGCTGGACGGTACTCAAAGGGGGTCACTCCAATGGGGGAGGCGAGGCGCCATGGCCGGCGCTAGACTGACTCGGATTCTAAGAGTCGCCCCTGCACAGCCCGCCCTGCCTGCCCTGCACGCCATGCCGACCACGCTTTCGCTGAAGGACCTGCCGCCGGAAGCCCGCCCGCGCGAGAAGCTGCTCGCGCGCGGCCCGGCCGCCCTGGCCAGCGAGGAACTGCTGGCGCTGCTGCTGCGCACCGGGCGCCCGGGCCAGGGGGTGATGGCGCTGGCCGAGCAGCTGCTGGCCGAGTTCCAGGGCCTGGCCGGTCTGCTGCGCGCCGGCCCGCAGGAACTGCGCCGCGTCAAGGGCCTGGGCCCGGCCAAGCGCGCCGAGATCGCGGCCGTCATGGAGCTCGCGCGCCGCTCGCTGGCGCAGCAACTCGCCGACGCCCCCGTGTTCGACACCCCGGGCCGGGTCAAGGAGTACGCCGCGCTGCACCTCGGCGGCCTGGCGCACGAGGTGTTTGCGGTCATGTTCCTCGACCACGCGCACCGCCTGATCGAGATGGCCACGCTGTTCCGCGGCACGATCGCGCAGACCAGCGTCTACCCGCGCGAGGTGGTCAAGGAAGCCCTCGCGCGCAACGCCGCGGCGGTGGTGCTGGCGCACAACCACCCCTCGGGGCTGGCCGAGCCCTCGCGCGCCGACGAGTACCTGACGCAGACGCTGAAGTCGGCGCTGGAACTGGTGGACGTGCGCGTGCTTGACCATCTCGTGGTCGGCCGCGGCCAGGTGGTCTCGTTCGCCGAGCGGGGCTTGCTGTGAACCCGGCACGCGCATCGCGGCCTGCCGCCGCGCTGAAGGACTTCGACGCGCTGGCCGCGGCGCTGAAGGCGCGCCGCCGCGAGGCGGCCGCCGAGGCTGCGCGCGAGCGCGCCCGCCAGCGCGAGGCCGAGGCCGAGCGCCGGCGCGAGGAGCAGCGGCGCGAGGAGTTCGCCCGCGCCGTCGGGCCGGTGCACGCGCTGCCCGCCCCAGGCCGCGCCGAGACCGGACGACCCAAGCCGCCGCCGGAGCCGCTGCAGCGCCAGGCCGACGAGCAGGCGGCACTGCGCGAGGCGCTGTCCGACGAGGTCGACATCGAGTCATTGCTGCTGACGGACGACGGCCTGAGCTTCCGCCGCCCCGGCATCGCGGCCGACGTCGTGACGCGGCTGCGCAAGGGGCAGTGGGCGATCCAGTCGCAGATCGACCTGCACGGCCTGCGCCGTGACGAGGCACGCGAAGCTCTCGCCGCCTTCGTGCGCGAGTCCGTGCGCCGCGGCCGGCGCTGCGTGCGCGTCGTGCACGGCAAGGGTCATGGCTCGCCCGGTCGCCAGCCGGTGCTCAAGATCAAGGCGCAGCGCTGGCTCGGCCAGTGCGCCGAGGTCGTGGCGTTCGCCCAGGCCAGCGCCCCCCAGGGCGGGGCCGGGGCGCTGATCGTGCTGCTCAAGGGCTGAGAGCCTGGGAGCCCTGTCCCAAGGACTGCCTGCGCGCACGCCCATGCCGGACGGGCAGGGGACAATCGGCGCCCGATGAATTCCGCGCCGCCTGCGCCCACCGAACCCGACCGCGCCGCCGCGCCCCCGGCGCCAGCGCCCGATGCACCCGATGCACCCGATGCGCCCCCGCCGCCGGCCGCGGCCCCGCGCCGGCGCGGTCGCGTGCTGCGCTGGGCCGGCCGGGTGCTGGTGCTGGGGGTCGTCGGCGCGCCGCTGGCGGCGGCGGTGGGGCTGGTCTCGGCCCTGCAATCGGACGCCGGCACCGCGTGGTTGCTCGCCCGCCTGCCGGCCGTGCCCGGCGTCGGCCAGCTGACGGTACGCGCGCCGCGCGGCGCCCTGCTCGGGCCGGATTTCAGCGCCGGGAGCCTGCGCCTGAGCCTGCCCGGCCCGGGGCTCGAGCTCGAGGTCGACGGCCTGCAATGGCAGGGGGCGCAGTGGCGCTGGTGGCTCGGGCCCGGGGTCTGGGCCGGCGTCGAGGCGGCGCACCTGCAGGCCCAGGCCGTGCGGGCGCGCTGGCGCGCCGCCCCCGGGCCGCTGACGCCGCCACCCACCTTGCGTCTGCCGCTGCACGCCCGCATCGGCGCCTTCTCGGTGCAGACCCTGCAGTTGCAGGACACCACGGTGCAGGCCCTGGCCGGCGGTGGGCTGGATCTCGGCGCCGACGGCGGCGCGCAGCACCGCCTCGAACGCATCGCCCTGTCCTGGGACCGCCTGCAAGCCCAGGGCAGGCTGCAGATCGCCGCCGACGCACCGCACACGCTGCAGGCGCGCATCGACGCCCGGGGCACCGCGGATCCGCCCTGGACGGCGGCTCTGCGCGTGGAGGGGCCGCTGCAGTCGCCGCGGGTGCAGGGCACTGTCATGGCCACGGGCGCGCCAGAGCAAGGGGGCGAATCCGGCGCGGCGCCGCCGGCGCTGGACGTCACGGCCGAGCTGCGCCCCTTCGCCGCCTGGCCGCTCGGGCCGCTGGACCTGCGCCTGCAGGCCCTGGACCTGGCCTCGCTGGCCAGCGGCCTGCCGCGCACCCGCCTGACGGGCCGGGCACGGGTCAGCACCAGCGGCCCGGAGGCGCCCATCGTCGCCGCAGTGGATCTCGACAACGCGCAGCCCGGGCGCTGGGACGAGGGCCGCCTGCCCGTGCGGCGCGCGCGCGGCGCCCTGAGCATCGACGCCGCCGCCACAGGCCCCCTGGACCTGCAGGAACTGGAGCTCGCCTTTGCCGACGGCAACCGGTCAGCCGGGCGCGCCCGCGGCAGCGGCCGGTGGGACGCCGACGGCCTGCGCCTGCAACTCGATCTCGAAGGCCTGCGGCCGATGCTGGTCGATGCCCGCGGGCCGCGCATGACGCTGTCCGGTCCCGTTAGCCTGAACCTGCCGGGGCGACCGATACCCGGCTCGCGCGCCGCCGGTACGCCGGGCGCCGCGCCCGCAGGGCGACCGCAGGCCGCTGACGCCGGCTCACAGCCGGCGGCCCGCGCCACCCAGCCCGCGCTCGAGGTGCAGGCCACGCTGGACGGCCTGCTGGAGGCGCTGAACCGGCCGCTGTCGCTGCAGGTCGACGCGAGCCTGGACGCCGACCGCGTGGAACTGAGAAGGCTGCAGGCCGCCTCCGGTCCGGCGCGGGCCACGCTTGCCGGCGAGGCCGCGCGCGCACCCGGTGGCGCCTGGCGCGTGCGCAGCCAGGGCCACGTGAGCGACTTCGACCCGGGCCCGTGGTGGCCCGGCGCCGCCGGTGCGTGGCGGCGCGCCACGCACCGGCTCAACGCCTCGTGGACGCTGGACCTGGCCCTGCCGCGCGACGCCGCCGCCCGGCCGCCGCTGCAGGTGCTGCCGTCCCTGCAGGGCAGCGGTCGCCTGGCGCTTGCGCCGTCCGTGCTGGCGGGTGTGCCGGTGCAGGGCGAAGCCGAGATCGGCCAGGCCGCCGGGCAGGCGGGCAGCGCGCGCAGCCGCCTGCGTGCCGACTTCACCGCCGGCGGCAACCGCATCGGCCTGGAAGGTCAGGCCGACCCCTCCGGCAGCGGCGCCGCCGACCGCTGGCGCCTGTCCTGGTCGGCGCCAGCGTTGGCCACGCTCGCGCCGCTGGCCGTGCTGGACCCGGTGCTGGCACGCTGGCTGCCCACCGCCGGCCAGACTCAGGGCGCGCTGAACGCGCAGGGGCGCTGGCCCGCGCTGCGCACCGACGGCGACCTGCGTCTGCAGGGGCTGCGCGCGGGCGCCTGGGCCGTCGGCCAGGGACAGGCGCGCTGGCAACTGGACACCGAAGGCCGAGACGCGATGCAGCTGCGGCTGGACCTGGCCGACGCCACGCACGACGGCACCCGCCTCGCGCGTCTGCGCGCCGAGGGCCAGGGCTCTCTGCGGGACCACGCCTTCCAGGTCGACATCGCCGCGCCGCTGCAGCCCCCGCCGCTGCTGGCCGAGGCCCTGGGCTGGGCCAGCGGCAGCGGCACCCAGGCCCGACTGACGCTGCGCGGCGGCTGGACGCCGGCCGCGGGCGGCGGCGGCCGCTGGCGTGGCAACGTCCAGCAGCTCGGCGCCGGCGCGTGGGAACCCACGACTCCAGGCGCCGCGTCCGCCGCGTGGCTGCAAGCGCGCGACCTCGTCGCCGAGCTGGACTGGTCGGCCGCCGGCCGGCTGAGCGCCGCCCGCGTGCAGCCCGGCCAAGCCACGCTTGGGCCGGACCTGCGGCTGCGCTGGAAGGAGGCACGCTACCGCGCCGTCCCAGGGCGGGACGAGCTCGAGCTCGAGGCCGACCTCGAGCCCTTCGCCGTCGCGCCGCTGATGCAGCGCCTGGGCACCGGCTGGCAGTGGAGCGGCGACCTGCGCGCCGAGGGCCGGCTGCGCGTGCGCCCGGCTGAGCAGATGCAGGCCGAACTGCGCCTTCAGCGCATCGACGGCGACCTCAATGTGGCCGAGGGCGACACGCGCTTCGCCCTCGGCGTGAGCGCGCTCGACCTGTCCCTGATGGCGCAGGACGGGCGCTGGATGCTGTCGCCGCTGTTCGTCGGGCGCACGCTGGGCACGGTGTCGGGCGCGGTGGTGCTGCCCAACGCCGCGGGCTCGCGCTGGCCCGACCTGCAGTCCCCACTGGATGGCGCCATGCTGTTCCGCGTGCCCAACCTGGCGATCTGGAGCGCTTGGGTGCCGGCCGGCTGGCGCGTGGACGGGGCCGTCGAGACCGTGGCCCGGCTCGGCGGCCGACTCGGCGCGCCCGAGGTCACGGGCGAGCTGCGCGGCGAGCGCATCGCCGTGCGCAACCTGCTGCAAGGCGTGGACTATGGCGACGGCGAGGTGAATATCGCATTCCAGGGCGGCACCGCCCGAGTCGAAAGGCTCACCCTGCGCGGCGGCGAAGGGCAGCTGCTGGCCAGCGGCAGCGCGCAGCTCGGCGCCAGCCCGCAGGCGCGGCTGGACCTTCAGGCCGCGGGCTTCCGCGTCTTCGGGCGGCTCGACCGCCAGCTCGTCGCCAGCGGCCGCGCCCTGCTGGACCTGCGTCCGGACCGCGTCCAGGTCGACGGAAAGGTGCTGGTCGACAGCGGCCTGTTCGACCTGACCGCGCGCGACGCCCCCACGCTGGACGGCGACGTCGTCGTGCGGCGGCGAGGCGCCGAGGCACCCGGCGACCGCGCCGAGCCCGCCCCCCAGGCGCCCACCCTGCGCCAGGCGGCCGTACGCCTGGACGTCGACCTCGGGCAGCGACTGCGCGTGCGCGGCCGCGGCCTGGACACGCTGCTCAAGGGCGATCTGCGCGTCAGCACGCCCCAGGGCCGGCTGGCCGTGGACGGCACCGTCCGGGCCGAGGGCGGCACCTACGTCGCCTACGGCCAGAAGCTGCGCATCGAGCGCGGCGTGGTCGCGTTCACGGGCCGGGTGGACACCCCCCGGCTCGACATCCTGGCCCTGCGGCCCAACATCGACATGCCGGTGGGCGTGGCCATCAGCGGCACGCCCCAGGCCCCGCGCGTGCGCCTGGTGAGCGAGCCCGAGATGCCCGAGAGCGAGAAGCTGTCCTGGCTGGTCCTGGGCCGCGGCACCGAAGGCCTGGGGCGCACCGACGCGGCAGTGCTGCAGCGCGCAGCCATCGCGCTGCTGGCCGGCGAGCGCGAGGCGCCCACCGACGCGCTGCTGCGCACCTTCGGCATCGACGAGCTCTCGCTGCGCCAGGGCGACGGCGAACTGCGCGCGACCGTGGTCACGCTCGGCAAACAGCTCAGCCGCAACTGGTACCTCGGCTACGAACGCAGCGTCAACGCCACCGCCGGCACTTGGCAACTGGTCTACCGCTTGGCCCAGCAGTTCACGCTGCGCGCGCAGAGCGGGCTGGAGAACTCGCTCGACCTGATCTTCACCTGGCGCTTCGACCGCGGCCTGCCCGCACGCCCCCAGCCCGCCCCACCCGCGGCCGCTCCCCCAGAACGGCGGCCCTAGAATCTGCCGCTCCCGCCGTAGTTCAATGGATAGAACGAGCGCCTCCTAAGCGCTAGATACAGGTTCGATTCCTGTCGGGGGGGCCACACCGGAATCGGCGCGGCGCCCCGAGCGACCCCGCAAGCCATGCCGACCGACCCCGACTTCACCCGCCGCGCCTTCCTGGAGTCCCACGTCGACTCCATCCTGCGCTTCTACGCCCCGAACGCGCTCGACCCCGCAGGCGGCTTCTTCCACTGCTTCCTCGACGACGGCACGGTCTACGACCGGCGCACGCGCCACCTCGTCAGCGCCACGCGCTTCGTCTTCAACTGGGCCATGGCGCACCGGCACACCGGCCGCGCGCCCTACCTGGCGTGGGCGCGGCACGCGCTCGCCCACCTCGAGGCCTTCCGCCGGCCCGACGGGCTGTACGGCTGGACGCTGGACGGTGCGCGCCTGGACGACGCGAGCGCGATGGCCTACGGCCAGGCCTTCGTGCTGCTGGCGCGCAGCCACGCGGCGCGCGTGGGGCTGGTGGACGCCGCGGGGGTGGCCGACGCCTACGACCGCATGGACGCCGCCTTCTGGCGCGCGGCCGACCGGGCCTACGCCGACGAGATCACGCCCGCGGGCGAACTCATCGCCTACCGCGGCCAGAACGCCAACATGCACCAGTGCGAGGCCTGCCTGGCCGCCTACGAGACTACCGGCCAGCAGCGCTACCTCGACCGCGCCGAGGCGCTGATCGAGCGCTTCGCCTTCGAGCTCGCCGACGCCGCCGGCGGCCTGGTGTGGGAGCACTACCGCGAGGACTGGTCGGTCGACTGGGACTGCAACCGCGACAACCCAGGCAACATCTTCAAGCCCTGGGGCTTCCAGACCGGGCACCAGACCGAATGGGCCAAGCTGCTGCTGACGGCCCATGGCCACCGGCCGCAGCGGCGCTGGGTGGACCGCGCCGCCGCGCTGCACCAGGCCGCCTGGGCGCACGGCTGGGACGCTGCGCACGGCGGGCTGATCTACGGCTTCGCGCCCGACCGCAGCCCCTGCGACAGCGACAAGTACTTCTGGGTCCAGGCCGAGTCCTTCGCGAGCGCGTGGCGGCTGTGGCGCGCCACCGGGGAGCCGGAGTTCCTGCGCCAGTACCGCGAGATCTGGCGCTTCAGCTGGCAGCACATGATCGACCACCGCCACGGCGGCTGGTACCGCATCGTCGGCGCCGACGGCCGCAAGCTCGAGGACACCAAGTCGCCCCCGGGCAAGGTGGATTACCACACCATGGGCGCGTGCTGGGACGTGATGGCCGCCGGAGGCCTGGACGCCTGACGCGCCGGCCCCGGCGGTCACGCATCGCCGCGGTTGCGCCGTCCCCGCCTGCAAGCAGCGAGGGTTGACGGTTCAGGGGCGTGCAGTGCAGCCTCAGCGATGCGCCGGCGTGTCCCCGATCTCGAGCATCTTCTGCTCGAGCAGCCCGGTCATGCGGCGCACCACGTCCTGGTAGGCTGGCTCGGCCCAGCAGTTGAACAGCTCCAGCGGGTCCTTTTCGCAGTCGAACAGTTCCCACTCCGGCGCTTGGCCCCCGGGCTGCGCACCACGCGCGCCCAGGCCCTGGTTGTACCAGTAGATGAGCTTGTAGCGGTGGTCGCGGATGCCGTAGTGGGCGTAGGCGTTGTGGTACTCGTCCTGGTGCATCCAGTAGCGGTGGTAGGCGGCCTGCGGCCAGTCGGCGGGCAACTCACCGCGCAACAGGCCGCGCAGGCTGCGCCCCTGCATGTAGCTCGGCACCGCCGTGCCCGCCAGGTCGAGGAAAGTGGGCGCGAAGTCGACATTGGAGGCGATCGCGGTGCGCACGCCACCGGGCGCGATCTCGCGCGGCCAGCGGGCCACGAAGGGCATCTGGAAGGACTGCTCGTACATGAAGCGCTTGTCGTACCAGCCGTGCTCGCCGAGGAAGAAGCCCTGGTCCGAGGTGTAGATGACCAGCGTGTCCTCGGCCAGGCCCTTCGCGTCCAGCCAGTCCAGCAGGCGGCCCACGCTCTCGTCGATGGAAGCGATGGTCCTCAGGTAGCGCTTGAGATAGCGCTGGTACTTGAAGTGCGTGTAGTCGCGCTCGCTGTCGAAGCGAAAGACCTCGCCGGTGCGGCGGTCGACCAGGCGCAGACGGCGCAGCGCGGCCTCGTCGGCCGGCCGGGGCAGCTTGCGCACCGACATCCCGGGCAGCAGCGGCTCGCCAACCTCATGGCCGCCCTCGGGCTGCACCAGGCCCAAGTCCAGGTAGGTCAGGTCGTCGGCGATGCGCATCTTGGCCGCGGCGGCCGCCGCGGCGCGGTGCCGGTAGTCGTCGTCGAAGCTCGCGGGCACCTGCACGTCCTCGGTGTAGTGCGTGTCGTACTTCGGGTGGTTCTCCCAGGAGCGGTGCGGCGCCTTGTGGTGGCACATCAGGAAGAAGGGGCGCGACGCATCGCGCGCGTCCAGCCACTGCAGGCACTGGTCGGTGATGACGTCGGTGACGTAGCCCGGGCGCTGCACCGTGCCACCGGCCTCGTGGAAGACGGGGTCGAAGTAGTCGCCCTGCCCGGGCACGACCGACCAGTGGTCGAAGCCCGTCGGGCAGTGCGCCGGCCCCTCGCCCAGGTGCCACTTGCCGACGATGGCGGTCTGGTAGCCGGCCGAGCGCAGGTGCTTGGCCACGTGGGGCAGGCGGTTGTCGATGCCATCGTCCAGCGTCATGACGCCGTTGACGTGGTTGTAGGTGCCGGTCAGGATGGCCGCGCGGCTGGGCGTGCAGATGGAATTGCTGACGTAGCAGTGGTCCAGGCGCACGCCCTCGGCCGCGATGCGGTCGATGTGCGGCGTGCGGTTGATGCCATGGCCGTAGCAGCCGATCGCACGCGCGGCGTGGTCGTCGGCCATGATGAACAGGATGTTCGGGCGCTGGCGCTGCTGGTTCATCAGGGGCTCCGCTCGGCCGGCCGCCCCGCACCGGGCAGGGCGAACCGTTGACACCGTCCCAGTTTACCTATTTAATCCCCACCAGGAAATAATTCCGTGCAAGCCTCCGAGTCTTCCCCTGTGACGGCCCGGCCCGTGCCGGCGGCGGCGCTGCCGCCGGCCGGCCCGGGGCGGCGCCAAGGCGCTGGGCGTCCCGCGTCCGCGGCGCTGCGCAAGCACACACCGGTGGAGCAGCTGCGCATCCGCCATCGCGGCGAGGTCGTGCGCGCGCTGCGCGACCACGGGCCCCAATCGCGGGTCGAGCTCGGGGCGCGGCTGCAGCGCTCGTCCACCACGCTGAGCAAGGTCATCGGCGATCTGCTCGAGATCGGCTGGGTGCAGGAGTCCGGGCCGCAGCACCAGGCCGAGCCCGGGCGCCCGCGCACGGCGCTGACGCTGGTCCCCGACGCTTGCAAGGTTCTCGGTCTGCTGCTGGAGCCCGATGCCGTGCATGCCGCCGTGGCCGGGCTGGACGCCTCCCCTGGCCCCATGCGCAGCCAGGCTGCCGCCTTCGCGAGCCAGGACCCGGCCGTGTCGGTCGACCAGCTGGCCGGGCTGGTGCTCGAGGCACAGCGCCTGGAGCGCGCCGCCGGTCGCCGCCCGCTGCGGGCGGTGTCGATCGCCCTGCCCGGCCTTACCGACACGCGGCTGCGCACGCTGCTGCGCTCGACGCAGATCGGCTGGCGCCAGCTCGCGCTGGCCGACGCGCTGGAATCCCGCACCGGGCTGCCGGTGCTGGTGCACAACAACACGCGGGCGATGGCCTTCGCCGAGTTCCGCCACCTGGGCCTGGGGGAGGAGCAGCCGATGCTCTTCGTCCAGGCCCGCTTCGGCCTGGGCGCGGCCATGGTCAACGGCGCCAGCTCCAGCCGCCACGGGCACTACGGCGCCAGCGACCTCGGCTACATCCCGCTGGCGGTCAACGCCTTCGCCAGCCGCGTGCCCACAGACCGGCACCTGGTCAGCGTCACCAACGAGGCCTATCTGTGCGCGGTCCTGGGCATCGCCCCTGCGAGCGAGCCCGTACTGCCGCTGCTGGAGCGGCGCCGCGCCGAAGGCGACGCCACGGCCCAGGCACTCTACGCCCAGACGCTGGACAACCTCGCCACCGGCCTGGGCATCGCGATCGACATCCTGGGCCCGCGCGTGGTCGTGCTGGGCGGCATCTACGGCGCCGCCTCCCAGACTTTCGGCGACGACCTGAAGGCCCGGCTGCAGGGCCGTGCGCAGCCCGAACTGCTGGACGCCCTTGTCATCCGCCGCACGGCGCTGGGCCGGCTCGGCGGGCTGCAGGGCGCCGCCCTCGTCGCGCTGGATCGCCTGCTGGCCGACGCCCGGGTCTACCAGTCATGACCACGAACTCCGCACGAAACACCCCCTCGGACACGCCCCCGACGGCGTCGACCCAGGCCGAGCGCGAACGCCTGCGCCAGCGCTCGGTGCGCCGCCAGCTGCTGGCGCTGAACCTGCTGTCAGCGCTGATCGGCCTGGCCTTGTGGGGGCTGGCCAGCCACCTGAAACTGGCGGGTCTGCCCGGGCCGCAGGAGGTCGGCGCCAAGGCGCTCGAACTGATGGCCAACGGCCAGTTGTTCAAGGACGCAGCCGCCTCGCTGCAGCGCGTGCTGCTGGGTTTCGCGATCGGCACGCTGCTGGCCATCCCGGTGGGTTTCCTGATGGGCTGGTACACCGTGGCGCGCGGCCTGCTCGAACCCTATGTGCAGTTCTTCCGCACGATCCCGCCGCTGGCGATGATCCCGCTGGCCATCGTCTTCCTGGGCATCGGCGAGGTGCCGAAGGTCTTCGTCATCACGCTGGCGGCCTTCCTCGTCTCGGTGATCTCCACCTACCAGGGGGTCGTCAGCGTCGACCGCGTGCTGATCAATGCCGCGCGCGTGCTCGGCGCCCGCGACGCGGCCGTCTTCCGGCGCGTCGTGATCCCGGCCTCCACCCCCTTCATCCTGGTGGGCATGCGCACGGGCCTGGGCGCGGCCTGGTCCACGCTCGTGGCCGCCGAACTCATCGCCGCCCAGGAGGGGCTCGGGCACCGCATGCAGCAGGCCCAGGTCTACTACGACCTCGCCACGATCTTCGTCGCGCTCGTCACCATCGGCCTGATGGGCCTGCTGATGGACCGCCTGCTGCTGTGGCTGGACAGCCGGCTGACGACATGGCAGGAGCGTCGATGACCAACCTTCCGACCTCCACTGCGGCCGTGGCGCCGAAGATCGCCTTCCGCGGCGTGAGCTGCGTGTTCGACCTGAAGGGCGCAGCCTTCCGCGCCGTCGCCGACGTCGACCTGGAGGTCGGCGACGGCGAGATCGTCACGCTGGTGGGCCCTTCGGGCTGCGGCAAGTCGACGCTGATGAACATGGTCGCCGGCCTGCTGGAGCCCAGCGCCGGCACGGTGAGCGTCGACGGCCGCCCCGTGCGCGGGCCCGGCCCCGAACGCGGCGTCATCTTCCAGCAGTACGCGCTCTTCCCCTGGCTGACCGTGCGCGAGAACGTGGCCTTCGGGCTCGAGATCGCGGGCGTGCCCCGCGCCGAGCGCGAGCGCACGGTCGCGCGCTGCCTGGACCTGGTCGGCCTGGGCGCCTTCGCCGACGCGCTGCCCAAGGCGCTGTCCGGCGGCATGAAGCAGCGCTGCGCGATCGCGCGCGCCTACGCCGTCGACCCCAAGGTGCTGCTGATGGACGAGCCCTTCGGCGCGCTCGACGCGCTGACACGGGTGCACATGCAGGAGCAACTGCTGCAGACCTGGTCGCGCGACCGCCGCACCATCCTGTTCATCACCCACGACGTCGACGAGGCTGTCTACCTCGCCCACCGCGTCGTCGTGATGGCGGCGCGGCCCGGGCGCATCCACCGCATCGTGCCCGTAGACCTGCCGCACCCGCGCACGGCCGCGTCGCGGCTGTCGCCCGAGTTCCAGCGCCTGCGCAACGAGGTCTGGACCGCCGTCTACCACCAGCCGGAAACTGCCGACCGACCCCCGCCCGGCTGACCGGGCCGCCGCCTTCGACTTCACGGCCTCGAGCCCCCTTCCCGCCACCCCACCCCTTGAGGAGACACCCATGAAAACGCAAGACACCGCCCACCCCGCCGCACGCCGCCGCGGCCTCACCCGGCGCGAGGCTGCGCTCGGCCTGGCTGCCGCCGCAGCCACTGTCGGCAGGCCTGTATTCGCCCAGGCGCAGCGCGTGCGCGTGGGCTACATCGCCGACTTCCACGGCGCCTCCATCACCGCGGTGGCCAACCGGCTGGACCTGTGGAAGAAGCACGGCCTCACCCCGGACATCAAGTCCTTCACCAACGGCCCGATCCAGATCCAGGCCCTGGGTGCGGGCGACCTGGACTTCGGCTACATCGGGCCCGGGGCCCTGTGGCTGCCGATCTCCGGCCGCGCCAAGCTGATCTCGATGAACGTCGTCGGCTACTCCGACCGGGTGATCGCGCAGCCGGGCATCAAGTCGGTGCGCGAGCTGCGCGGCAAGACCGTGGCCGTGCCCGAGGGTACCTCGGGCGACATGCTGCTGCGCCTGGCCTTGGCGGCCGCGGGCATGACCGTGGCCGACGTCAAGCGCGTAACGATGGACCCGTCCACCATCGTCACCGCCTTCGCCTCCGGCCAGGTGGACGGTGCCGGCATCTGGTACCCGCACGTGGCCACGCTGAAAGCGCGCAAGCCCGACCTCGTCGAGCTCTACGGCAACCAGGACGCGATGCCGAAGAACAGCTTCCCCAGCTCCTTCGTGATGCGCAATGAGCTCGAGGCCCCGGCCCACCAGGGCCTGGTGGACGCGATGATCCGCGTCATCAAGGAAGCCAACGACTGGCGCCAGAAGAACCTGGCGCAGGCGGTGGACCACACCGCCGCGCTGATCGGCGCGCCGCGCGCGAACCTCGAGACCGAGTCCGGCTACGCGCAGTACTTCAGCAGCGCCGAGTTCGCCCGCTTCACCGAGGACGGCACCGTCGACAACTGGCTGCGCGGCATGAACGAGCTGTTCAAGACCTTCGGCCGCGTGCCCGAGGTGGTGGACCCGAAGCGCTATTACCTCGGCGCGCGCTACATCGCGGCCAAGGTCTGAGTCCGGCAGCGGGCCGGTTCCGCCGGACAGGGGCACCCGTGGGGCGCAGCCCGCCGTGGAGCGGCCCCGCGTCTTCCTGACGCGCAGCATCGTGCACCCGCTGCCGACCCGTCCCAGCGGGTCGGCTTTTTTTCGCTGGACTGTGCGCACAGTGTGTGGTTAATATGCACACAGCCATGACCTCATCGCGCATGACGCCCACGCCAGCCCGGCCCGCCGCCCCAGGCGGCTCGCCGCGCGAGCAGGCCTATGCGGCCCTCAAGGCCGCGTTGCTGCGCGGGAATTGCAAGCCCGGTCAGATGCTTTCCCTGCGTGAGCTTGCGACACGCTTCGGCTGTCCGATGGCGGCCGTCCGCGACGCGGTGGTCCGGCTGGAGTGTGAACGCCTGCTGCGGGTGCATCCGCAGCGGGGCATCCAGGTCGTCGAGGTCGACCTGGACTTCGTGCGCGAGGCCTTCCAGCTGCGCCGCCTGCTGGAGCTGGAGGGCCTGCGGCGCTGGATGGACGACGCCGACGGCGCCGCCATCGAGCACGTTCAGCAAGAGACCGCCCGCAGCGTCGATGAGCTCGGTTCGAAGACCTCACCCGCCGCGCTCGAACGCGCGACGCAGGCCGACTGGGCCCTGCATGCCATGATCGTCGGCGCGCTGCGCAGCACCTTGCTGTCGGACATCTACCGCCAGAACCGGGAGCGCCAGCGCCTGATCGGCCGCACCTACCAGCTGCACCCCGGCAGCGTGATGCGCGCCGCCCTGGTCGAGCATCTGGCCGTGCTGGAGGCCATGGCCAGCGGCGACTGCACACGGGCTGCCGAAGCGCTCGAGGCCCATCTGGCCTCCGCGATGCGGCGCCAGATCGGCGTCTGAGATTCACAGATCCACCTGCAGGAGTCGTCATGTCCGCAAAGGCCTCGAACCCCCCTTCCACCCTGAGCCGCCGAGCGCTGCTGGCGCTCGGTGCCGCACTGGCCTGCGCCGGCGCCAGCGCCGACCCCTACCCGGTCAAGCCGGTACGCCTGATCGTGCCCTTCGCTGCCGGCGGCACGGCCGACCTGGCCGCCCGGGTAGTCGCCGAGCCGCTGGCCCAGGCACTCGGCCAGCCCCTTGTCATCGAGAACAAGGTCGGCGCCGGGGGCACGGTGGGTACGGCCGGCGCCGCCCGTGAAACCCCTGACGGCCATGCCATCTCGCTGGGCAGCGTCAGCACGCACGCAACCAGCCTGAGCCTGTACAAGGACCTGAAGTACGACCCCCGGCGCGATTTCATCCCGCTGGGAATGATCGCCGAGGTCCCGGGCGTCCTGGTCGTGAGCGCCAAGCTGGGCGCGAGTACCCTGGCCGAGTTCGTGGCTCTTGCGCGCGCGCGGCCCGGCGCGCTGAACTTCGGCTCCATCGGCAACGGGACCAGCCAACACCTGGGCGGAGAGCTGTTCAAGCTCGTCACCTCCACCCAGCTCACCCACGTGCCCTATCGCCAGAACGGCCAGCTCGTGGGCGACCTGCTCGACGGGCGCATCCACATGATCATCGACAACCTGCCCAACGTGCAGGCACACATCCAGTCCGGGGCCCTGAAGGCGATTGCCGTGACCACGCAGGGCCGGGCGCCAACGCTGCCCAACGTGCCGACCATGGTCGAGCTCGGGCACGCAGACTTCCTGATTTCGAGCTGGGTCGCCCTGTTTGCCCCGGCAGGCACCCCGGCAGACGTCTCGGCCCGCCTTTCACGCGAGCTGCAGGCTGCCGTGGCCTTGCCCCGGGTGCGGGAGCGTCTGGCGGGTGCGGGCATGCAGGTGCGCCCCTTGAATCCGGATCAGCTGCGCGCCTTCATGGATACGGAGATCGCCCGATGGGCGCGCGTGGTGAGCGCCTCCGGCGCCCGCATCGACTGAAACGCCATCCCCTGAAAGGCCCACTGTGCGCCAAGATCTCCACGGCATCCACCCGATGCTCTACACCTGCTACGGCGCCGACGGCGCGCTGGACCGCCGCGCGCACGAGCAACAGGTCGAGGCCTGCATCGCCGCCGGCGTGCACGGCCTCGCCCTGCTGGGCATCGTCGGCGAGTACAACAAGCTCGACGTGCGCGAGAGGCTGCAGATCGTCGAGTGGACGATGGAGGCGGCACGCGGCCGCCTGCCCGTGGCCGTGACCGTCAGCGAGCCCAGCCAGACCGGGCAGGTCGCCTTCGCGCGCGCCGTGGCGCCGCTGCGGCCCGACTGGCTGATCCTGCAGCCACCGGCCCTGCGCAACGTGCCGGAGCGGGAGTTCGTGCGCCTGTTCGGCGCCGTGGCGGACGCGGTCGACCTGCCGATCGCGATCCAGAACAACCCGGTCAACCTCGACGTGGTGCTCAGCGCCTCGGCGCTGCTGACGCTGAACCGCAACCACGCCAACATCTGCCTGCTCAAGGGCGAAGGTCCCATCCTCTACGTGCGCCGCCTCGTCGAGGAGACGGGCGGCGCGTTCCGCATCTTCAACGGCCGCGGCGGGCTGGAACTGCCCGCCAGCGTCCGCGCCGGCTGCGCCGGGCTGATCCCTGCGCCGGAACTTTCGGACCAGCTCGCGCGCTGCTGGGACCTGCTCACTCGCGGCGACGCGGCCGGCGCCCGCGATGGCGCCAGCCTGCACGCCCGCCTGCTGCCGATGCTGACCTACGTGATGGCCTCGCCCGAGCACATGCTGTGCTACGGGCGGCGCCTGTTCGCGCAGCGCATCGGCCTCGCGCCGGTGCACGTGCGCCACCCCTGCGTCGAGCCGGAGGCCTTCGGCACCGAGTGGCTCGAACACCTGGCCACCGGGCTGCCGGCCTGGGGAGCCGGCGCTTGACGCTGGGGGCGGCCCTGCTGCTGGCGCTGGTGGGCGTGCTCGTCGGGGCCGTGGGCCTGGGCGGCTTTCTCGTCGTGCCGACCCTCGTGTGGCTGGCCGGGCAAGACCCCGCGGACAGCGTGGCCGCGGCGGCGCTGGCCTTCCTGGCGGCGGGCGTGGTGTCCGCGCTCGCGCCCTCATCCCGCCGTGGCCCGGGCACGGCACCGCCCGGGCTGACGCCCGGCGCCGGCCGCGCCTTCCTGCTGGCTGCGGGCCTGGGCGCGGGCGTCGGCGCGCTCGCCGTCGGCGCCCTGGTGGGCGGCGCCCTGACGGGGCTGATCGCGGCCCTGTTCGCGCTGGCCGGGGTGGCCGAGTGGTTCGGGCTGCCGCGTGCCGCGGCACGACGCCCGCCCGGCACCGCGCGCTCGGCGGGTGGGGGCGCGCTGGTCGGCTTCGCGTCGGCCCTGACGGGCACCTCCGGCCCCATGGCCGCCCTGCCGGTGCTGGCCTTCACGCCGCTGTCGGCCCACGCGCGCCTGCGGCTGGCGCAGGTGGCGCAGTGGCCGGTGGCGCTGGGGGCGTGCGCCGCCTTCGCGACCCAGGGTAACCTGCCCTGGGGGCTGGGCGCTGCCTGCGCCGCGGCGCTGTGCGCGGGGCTGCTGCCCGGCTTGTGGCTGGCCGGACGGCTGGGCGCCCGCCCGCTGCGGCGTCTTTCGGCCCTGCTGATGTGGGGTGCGGCGGTGGCAATGGCGCTGGCGGGCCGGTCGTGACGAACGCGGCAGGCCCCTCCCCGGCGGCCGGCGGCATGGTCAGCCCCGCGCCGACGCCGCAGGTCGACACCGGTTTCGTCATCGCCGAGATCCGGGCGGCCCACGTGCGTGCCCCCGGCCCGGACTACTGGCAGGGCACGACCGGCACCTCCCGGCCGGGCCACGGGGAACGCTTTCATTTCTCGCCGCCCTGGCGGACGGTGTACGCACGCGCGGTCGAGTCCGTGCTGCTGCGCGTGCGCCTGACGGACGGCAGCACGGGCTGGGGCGAGGCCACCTGCCCGATCGCGCCCGAGGTCATCTGCACCCTGGCCCACGGCTTCGTGCGCGAGATCACCGTCGGGCGGCACTTCGCGTCGGTGGATGCGCTGGTCGACCATCTCTACGACGCCCAGCGCTGCCGGGGCTACCTGTCAGGCCACCTGCAGGACGCGGCCGCGGCGCTGGACATCGCGCTGCACGACGCGCTGGCGCGCCGCGCCGGCTGCGCGGTGCGGCACCTGCTTTCGCCCGAGGCGCGTCCCTTCGTGCCGGCCTACCTCTCGGGCGCACGCGCACCCGACCGGGCCGGCAGGATCGCGGGCGTCCGGCACTGGGCCGAGACGGGCTCGGCAGCGGTCAAGCTGTTCCTGCGCGGCGAGCCCGAGGCAGACCTCGAGGAGTTCGACGCGCTGCGGCAGGCCCTGCCCGAGATCACGTGGTGGGCGGTGGATGCACTGTGGACCTGCGAGAGCCGGGACCGGGCGGCACAGGCGCGTCGCGCCCACGGCGAGCGTGGCGCCCGCTGGCTCGAGTGCCCGCTGCTGCCCGAGGACCTGCCCGGGCACGTGGCGCTGCAGGCCGCCCCCGGCTGCCCGATCGCGCTTGGCGAGCACTTCCGCACCGCGCTGCAGGCCCAGCCCTGGCTGGATGCACGGGCCCTGCAGGTCTTGCAGCCCGACATCGGCCGAACCGGCTTCGTGCAGGCCCGGCGCATGCTCGCCGCGGCGCGGCCGCTGGGCATCAGTGTGACGCCCCACATGGGAGGCGCGCTGGACGTGATGCAGGCCGCGACGCTGCAGTTCGCCACGGTCGCGACACCGAAGCTGCCCTGCGAGTACCAGGCCGGGCTGGCGAATCGGCTCCCAGCGGCCCTGCGCACGCACTGGCGGCTCGGGCCCCGCGGCTTCGAGGCCCCCGCCGAGGCCGGCCTGGGCATCGAGGTGGACGCCGACGCCCTGCAGCCCTTCGTCGTCGCCTGACCGGCGCGGCACCGGGCCGGCCCCGGGCGCGGCCTGAGCCTGCGCAAGCCCCAGCCGCACGGCCGGCTCCAAGATCGCGGCATCGCGGCCGGGGTTCACCCGCCGCCTGTCCACGGTTTCAGGAGCACGCACGATGAAATCCCGCATGCTGACCACGTCGGCCATCGTCATGGCGCTGGCGTCCCCATGGGCCCAGGCGCAGGGCTGGGCGCCCGGCCAGGCCTACCTCGGAGTAGCGCTCGGGCAGTCGCGCGCCGGCTTGGACTGCAGCGGCACGATCGAGTGCGACCGCAACGCGGTCGGCGGCAAGGTCTACGGCGGCTACATGTTCCATCCGAACTTCGGGGTCGAGGTCGACCTGCGCCACCACGGCAAGGCGGACTTGAGCGGGACGGTGGGCAGCGCCACCGTCAGCGACGAGTTCAAGACCTACGGCATGGGGCTGTACGCGCTCGGCAATTTCCGCCAGGGCTCGCTGAACCTGTTCGGCAAGCTCGGCGTGGGCTGGATGCGCACCCAGGGCGTGGGCAGCGCGGCCGGCCTGGGCAGCCCGCTGCGCGAGACCGACGCCCGCGGCGCCTGGGGGCTCGGCGTGGGCTGGGATTTCACGAAGAACACGAGCGCGCGCATCGAGTTCGAACGCATGCGCGTCAAGCTCGGCGCAGACCGGATCGACAGTGACCTGCTGAGCGCAGGTGTGTCCACACGCTTCTGAGGGACGGACACCATGCTGGACGAAGTGACCCTGCGCGACACCGGCCCTGGCGCGAGCCCCGTTCACCGCCGCGAGCCCGGAACGGCCATGGCCGGCGCCGCTCCGGCCCCGGCGCGTCCCGTGGCCGCCAACGGACCGCTGCAGGCCTACGCCGAGTGGCTGGTCCACATCGACGGCTCGCCGCGCAGCGCCGAGCGCCTGGCGCTGGCGCGGCGACTGGCGCAGGTGGCAGGGGGCCAGGTGCTCGCGATGCACGCCGTCACCCCGGTGTGGACCGAGTTGCCGATGAGCGCGCTGGGCGACGGCGGCGCCGTCGTGCTGCTGCAACAGGCCGACGAGGAGCGCCAGCGCGCCGCCCGCCGCCTTTTCGATGCCGAGGCCACGCGGCCCGGTGCGCCGCTGTCCTGGAGCAACGGACCGGCGGCGCAGGGTGGCGGCGCGCTGATGCCGGCCATCACGCGCCTGGCGGCGCGCGCGCTGTGCAGCGACGTGCTGGTGCTCGGCCAGCAGGACCGCGACGACCCCCTGACCTGGGGCGTGCCCTCGGACCTGATCCCGGGCGTGCTGACGGCCAGCGGCCGGCCGGCGCTGGTGGTGCCGCGCGTCGGCCACTTCGAGACGGTCGGGCGGCGCGTCCTGGTGGCGTGGAAGTCCTCGCGCGAGTCCGCGCGCGCGCTCGGGAGCGCCCTGCCCTGGCTGAAGACGGCGCAGCGCGTGGAGATCGCGCGCTGGAACGAGCCGGGCTGGCGCTACGGCGAGGGCGCACCCGACCAGCCCGGCATGCCGCCGCCGAGCGACGCCTGGCTGCGCGACTGGCTGCAGGCCCACGGCGTGAACGCCCGCATCACGCACGAGGGTGACGCCAGCGCCGACATCGGCGAGTTGCTGCTGTCCCGCGCCGCGGACACCGACGCCGACCTGCTGGTCATGGGCTGCTATGGCCATACCCGGGCGCGCGAGTGGCTGCTCGGCGGGGCCACCCGCAGCGTGCTGCAGTCGATGACGCTGCCGGTGTGGATGGCGCACTGAACCGGCTCCCGCCTGCCTGGGCAGGCCGCGTGGTGGTCGTCGGCTTCGGCTGCATCGCGCAGGGCGTGCTGCCGCTGATGCGGCGGCACCTCGCCCCGGAAGCCGGGCGCTACACCCTCCTCAGCCCCCCCAGCCCGGCGCTCGAGCGCGCCGCAGCGCAAGGCCTGGACGTGCGGCCGCTCGCGCTGCAGCGCCACGGCTTCGAGGCCGTGCTCGGCCCGCTGCTGCATCCCGGCGACCTGCTGCTGAACCTCTCGGTGGGGGTGGACTCGGTGCCGCTGATCGCGCTCGCGCGGCAGCGCGGCGCGCTCTACGTCGACACCGCGCTCGAGCCCTGGGCCGACGAGCCGCTGCACGCGCCGGCGCAGCGCAGCAACCACGCCCGGCGCGAGGCCGCGCTCGCGCTCGGGCGCGCGCCGGGCGCGCCCACGGCCGTGATCACGCACGGCGCCAATCCGGGGCTGGTGTCGCACTTCGTCAAGCAGGCCCTACAGCACCTTGCGGGCGCGGCCTCACCCCGCAGCCGGGAGGACTGGGCGCGCCTGGCGCGCGACCTGGGTGTACGCGCGATCCACATCGCCGAGCGCGACACGCAGTGGTCGATGGCGCGGCGCCGAGCGGGCGAGTTCGTCAACACCTGGTCGGTGCTTGGCTTCGTCGAGGAGGCGCTGCAGCCGGCCGAACTTGGCTGGGGCACGCACGAGCGCACCTGGCCCGCAGACGCGCGACGGCATGCCGCGGGCTCACCGGCGGCGATATGGCTCGACCAGCCCGGCGCTGCCGTGCGGGTGCGCAGTTGGACACCGCTGGGCGGCGCGCTGCTGGGCCACCTGGTCACGCACGCGGAGTCGATCTCGATCGCCGAGTACCTGACGCTGGGCGATCCGCAGGCACCGGACTACAGGCCGACGGTGCACTACGCCTACCGCCCCTGCGACGACGCGCTGCTGTCGCTGCACGAACTGCAGGCCAGCGGCTGGGCGCCGCCCACGGCGCCGCGCCTGCTGGCCGAAGACCTGGTCAGCGGCATGGACGAACTCGGCGTGCTGCTCGGCGGCCCGCCCGGCGGGGCCCTGTGGCTGGGCTCGCAGCTCACGCTGGAGCAGGCGCGCACCGCCTGCCCGGACAACAGTGCCACCAGCCTGCAGGTGGCCGCCGGCGTAATGGCCGCGGCCGTGTGGGCGGTGAACCACCCATGGGGCGGCCTGCTCGAGCCCGACGACCTGCCGCACGAAGCAATCCTGGACATCGTCCGCCCCTACCTCGGTACCCTGGCTGCCGTCCGCACGGACTGGACGCCGCTTCAGGGGCGCGCGCTGGGCTTCGGTGGCGCGGCGGCACGGGCACCGCCGGGCGCGCGCGCCGACCCCTGGCAGTTCCACCATGTGCGCGCCGCCTGAACACAGGCCGTGCGCTGTGCTCGGGGCTGCGAATGACACGCACCAACGGAAACAGCCACCCGGGGGTGGCTGTTTCGCTGAAAAGCTTGGCGGAGTGGACGGGGCTCGAACCCGCGACCCCCGGCGTGACAGGCCGGTATTCTAACCAACTGAACTACCACTCCGCGTGGCCGGCGGCTTCAGGCTCTTGCGAGCCCCAAGCGCCACCGCAACTTGGCGTCCCCTAGGGGATTCGAACCCCTGTTACAACCGTGAAAGGGTCGTGTCCTAGGCCTCTAGACGAAGGGGACTGTAACCTTCATCGCAACATGAACGGCAACCTGCGTTGGTGGAGGTAAGCGGGATCGAACCGCTGACCTCTTGCATGCCATGCAAGCGCTCTCCCAGCTGAGCTATACCCCCGGTCCAAGGACCGACTGGCAAGCTGCCGTTCAGTCGAGCCCTGCAGTATAGCCCGAAATTTCGCCCGACCGCGCAGCCTCGTGCAATCGATGCGCGGCAGCCGCTCCGCGGCCCGCACGGTCAGACATGCTGAAGCCGCTGCAGCACGGCGTCGCGCTCGAACAGGGCGAGCACGGCGTCGATGGACGGCGTCTGCGCTCGGCCGCACACCAGCACGCGCACGGCGGGCGCGAGCTGCGGCATCTTCAGCCGATGCTCGGCCAGCGTGTCCTTAAGCGCCTGCGCGATCGCCGCCTTGTCCCAGGCCACCTCGGCCAGGCGCTCGCGCAGCGCGCGCAGCGCGGGCGTCAGCGATTCGCTCACGTGGGCCTGCAGGTCGGCGACGGCCGGGCGGGCGGGGACGAAGAACATCTCCACCCAGTCGGCGAGCTCGACGACGGTGCTGCAGCGGTCCTTGAACAAGGCGCAGGCGCCTTCGAGGTCGAAGGCGGGCGCCATGTCCACGCCGCGCGTCGCGAGCTGCCGCGTCACGAGCTCCGCCAGACGCTCGCTCGCGGCCTGCTTCATGTAGTGCGCGTTCACCCAGGCCAGCTTGGCCGGGTCCCACTGCGCCGGGCTCTTCGACAAGTGCGCGCCGTCGAACCAGTCCACCATCTGCTCGCGCGTGAACAGCTCCTCGTCGCCGTGGCTCCAGCCCAGGCGCGCCAGGTAGTTCAGCATGGCCTCGGGCAGGTAGCCGGCGTCCTCGTAGGCGGTGACGCTGACGGCGCCGCGGCGCTTGGACAACTTCAATCCGTCGTCGCCGAGGATGATGGGCAGGTGGCCGTACTGCGGCAGCGCTGGAAACGGCACTGATGCAAGCGCTGGGAACAGGGACTCGGGCAAGCTGAGGATGGCATTGAACAGGTTGATCTGCCACGGCGTGTTGTTGACGTGCTCGTCGCCGCGGAAGACGTGCGTGATGCGCATGTCCCGGTCGTCGACGACGACGGCGAAGTTGTAGGTCGGCACGCCCAGCGTGCGCGCGGCCTCGGGCAGCTCGGCGGTGGCATCCTCGGGCGGGTGGCGCAGGATGATGAGGTCGTCGATCTCTCGGTTGGAGATGGTGATAGGCCCCTTGACGAGGTCGTTCCAGGTCACCTCGCCGTCCAGCGGATTGCGAAAGCGCACCACCGGCTTGACGCCTGCCGGCACCGGCGGCAGCACCTTGCCCGGCTCGGGGCGCCAGCGCCCGTCGTAGCGCGTCTTCTCGCCGCGCGCGCGCTGGGCCTCGCGCATGGCGTCCAGCTCCTCGGGCGTGCACCAGCAGCGGTAGGCCAGGCCCGCGGTGATGAGTTGCTCGGCCACTTCGTGGTAGCGCGCCAAGCGCTGCATCTGGAAGACGGGGCCCTCGTCGCAATCCAGTCCAAGCCAGCGCATCGAGGCGATGATCTGGTCGACGGAGTCCTGCGTCGAGCGCGCGACGTCGGTGTCCTCGATGCGAAGCACGAACTGCCCGCCGTGGTGGCGCGCGTAGGCCCAGGAGTACAGCGCGGTGCGGGCCGTGCCCAGGTGCAGGAAGCCGGTGGGCGAGGGGGCGATGCGGGTGCGGACAGTCATGGCATCCTGGTGTTCAAGGGGGGTGCGGCGCCGGCGCGGGCCGCAAGGGGCCGGGCGCCTGGGCGACCGACGACATGGCGAAGTCGCGGTGGGGCCGGCGGAGTTCGAAACATGCCGCCCGGCGTCAGGACACCAGCCGGTCCAGCCCGCGCGCGAGGTCGGCCTTGACGTCCTCGACGTCCTCGAGCCCGACGCCCAGGCGGATCATGCCCTGGCCGATGCCGGCGGCCTGGCGCTGCTCCTCGGTCAGCCGGCCGTGGGTCGTGGTGGCCGGGTGAGTGATGATGGAGCGCACGTCGCCGAAGTTGGCGGCGATGCTGCAGACCTGCGTGGCGTCGATGACCGAGAAGGCCTCCTCGCGCCCGCCCTTGACGATGAAGCTCACCACCGCCCCGCCCTGCCCGTTCTGCTGGCGCATGGCCAGCGCGTGCTGCGGGTGCGAGGCGAGCCCGGGGTGCAGCACGCGCTCGACGGCCGGGTGAGACTCGAGCCACTGCGCGAGCTGCAGCGCGCGTGCGCTCTGCTCGCGCACGCGCACGGACAGCGTCTCCATGCCCTTGGCCACGATCCAGGCGTTGAAGGGCGAGAGGTTCATGCCGGCGCTGCGCATCAGCGGCACGAACTTGCCGGCCACGAGGGCCTCGCTCGCGCAAAGCGCCCCGGCGTTCACGCGGCCCTGGCCGTCGAGGAACTTGGTGCCCGAGTGCATCACGATGTCGGCACCGAACTTCACCGGCTGCTGCAGGGCCGGCGAGCACAGGCAGTTGTCGACCACGAGCAGCGCACCGCCCTCGTGCGCGATGTCGGCCAGGGCCTGGATGTCGCAGACCTCGGTCATCGGGTTGGTGGGGGTTTCGGCGAACAGCAGCCGCGTGTTCGGCCGCATCGCGGCCTTCCACTGAGCCACTTCGGTCTGTGCGACGAAGGTGGACTCCACGCCGAACTTGCCGAACTCCGTCTGCAGCAGCTTGATCGTGGCGCCAAAGACGCTGCGCGAGCACACCACGTGGTCGCCCGACTTCAGCAGGGCCATCAGCAGCAGCAGGATCGCGCCCATGCCGCTGCTGGTGCCGATGCAGGCCTCGGTGCCCTCGAGCGCGGCCAGGCGGCGCTCCATGATGGTCACGTTGGGGTTGGAGAAGCGGCTGTAGACGAAGGCCTCTTCCTCGTTGTTGAAGCGCCGCGCCGCCGTGGCGGCGTCCGGGTGGACGAAGCAACTCGTCAGGAACAGCGCCTCTGAGTTCTCGCCCCAGGCCGAGGCGGGCAGGCCCTCGCGCACGGCCAGGGTGTCGAGCCGGGCGTCGGCGGGCAGCGCCACGCGCGGCAGGGTCTTCTTCAAATCGGTCATCGTTGTCCTTCTGCGGCTGCGTGCAGGGCCAGGCGGCCCGACGCCGGGTCTTCGTCCTCTCCAGCGCGGGCGCGGCCGCCGGCCTCGAGCTGGCTGAACTCCTCGGCGCTGACGTCGCCGGTGATGTAGCGGCCGTCGAAGCAACTGGCCTCGAAGCCGTCCAGGCGCGGATTCAGCGCCGCCACGACGCGCTTCATCGCCTCCACGTCCTGGTAGATCAGCGCGTCGGCGCCGATGAACTCGCGCACCTGCTCGACGCTGCGCCCGTAGGCCACCAGTTCCTCGCGCGTGGGCATGTCGATGCCGTAGACATTGGGGTGGCGCACCGGCGGCGCCGCCGAGGCCATGTATACCTTGCGCGCGCCGGCCTCGCGCGCCATCTGCACGATCTCCTTGCTCGTCGTGCCGCGAACGATGGAGTCGTCGACCAGCAGCACGTTGCGGCCCTTGAACTCCATGCCGATGGCATTGAGCTTCTGGCGCACGCTCTTCCTGCGCACCGCCTGCCCGGGCATGATGAAGGTGCGGCCGACGTAGCGGTTCTTCACGAAGCCCTCGCGGTAGGGGCGGCCGATGCGGTAGGCCAGTTGCATCGCGCTCGGGCGGCTGGACTCGGGGATGGGGATCACGACGTCGATCTCGCTCGGCGGCATGGTCGACACCACGCGCTGCGCCAGCGACTCGCCGAGGTTGAGCCGCGCCTGGTAGACCGAGATTCCGTCGAGCACCGAGTCCGGCCGCGCGAGGTAGACATACTCGAACAGGCAGGGCTGGAGCGTCGCGTGCTCGGCGCACTGCTGCGCATGCACCCGTCCCTGCAGGTCGACGAACAGCGCCTCGCCAGGGGCCACGTCCCGCTGCAGGCGATGCCCGGTCCCCTCGAGCGCAACCGATTCGCTGGCGACCATGAACTGCGCGCCCTCGGGCGTGCTGCCCTCGCCGAAGCACAGCGGGCGGATGCCGTGCGGGTCGCGAAAGGCCAGCAGGCCGTGCCCGGCGATGAGCGCGATCACGGCGTAGGAGCCGCGCACGCGCCGGTGCACGCCGGCCACGGCGCGGAAGACCTGCTGCGGCGTCAAGGGCAGTTCGCGCGCGGCGAGCTCCAGCTCGTGCGCCAGCACGTTGATCAGCACCTCGGTGTCGCTGCCGGTGTTGATGTGGCGGCGGTCGACCTCGAAGAGCTCGGCCTTCAGGGCCGGCGCGTTCGTCAGGTTGCCGTTGTGCACGAGCACGATGCCGAAGGGCGCGTTGACGTAGAAGGGCTGCGCCTCTTCCTCGCTGAAGGCGTTGCCGGCCGTGGGGTAGCGCACCTGCCCCAGGCCCACCGGGCCCGGCAGCGCACGCATGTTGCGCGTGCGGAAGACGTCGCGCACCATGCCGCGTGCCTTGTGCATGTGGCAGGTCGTGCCCTGCATCATGACGATGCCGGCAGCGTCCTGCCCACGGTGCTGCAGCAGCAGCAAGGCGTCGTAGAGCAGCTGGTTGGCGGGCGCCCGGGAGATGACGCCGACGATGCCGCACATGATGGGTTTCCTGGAGCAGCCGCTGCGCAACTGGCTTCTCAGCCCGGCAGCCACCGCGAGAGTTCAGGCGGCAGCAGGGGCCGGACCCCCTTGACCGCGACCACGATCCAAGGCACGGCCACCGAGGCCTGCCAGACCGGCGATTGTGCCGCCGGCGTCAGCATCACGACCGTGGCCAGCGTCATCGCCAGCAGCATGGCGCGCAGCAGGCCGAAGAGGCCACCGAGCACGCGGTCGGCCAGCGAGGCCGGGGTGGCGCTGACGAGCCAGCGCATCACGCGCGCGAGCAGCCCCCAGGCGATGAGAACGGCGAGGAAGCACAGCAGCAGGGCCGCCGAATGGTTGAGCGCCGACCCCGGCACGCCGACCGGGATCCACAGTGCCGCGCTCGGCGCCAGCCAGGCCCCGCCGAAATAGGCCACCACCCAGCCCGCCAGGCCCATCAGCTCGTAGACCAGGCCACGCGCCAAGCCCACGCCCACGGAGACCATCACCAGGGCGCCGAGCACGGCGTCCACCCAGGCGAAGTCACTCACAGCTCGAGCACCTGGCCCGGCAGTCCGGCGTCCTTCAAGCGCCCAGCCGCCCGCTCGGCCTCGTCGCGCGTGGCGTAGGGGCCAAGGCGTACACGGTTGACACGCTGCCCGCCCTTGGCCTCGATGGTCTGGACGTAGTGCGGGCGCAGCCCCAGCTTGTCCAGCCGGGCACGCAGCTCGCGCACCTGGCCTGTCTCGGCAAAGGCGCCCACCTGGACGACGAAGCGGCCCTCGGCTGCGGTCGGGCGCGAGGCGGCGGCCGGCGCCGGCGCTGCAGCCGACTTCGGCGCAGCCGCAGCGGTCTTCGGCGCCGCCGAGGATGACGCCTCGCGGGCTGGGGCCGGCTCCTTAGGGGTCGCAGGCGCGGGCGCAGGGGCCGGGGCCGTCGTGGGTGACGGCGCCTCTGCCATCGGCGCCAACGGCTCCACCGGCACAGGCACGGCCTGCGGGCCCGGCGCACTGGCAGCCGGCGCAGAGGCGGTCGCAACCGGCAGCGGCGTCACGGGCTTGACGACCGCGGCAACGCTCGCCGGTGCGCCCGGGGCCCGCCCGGCCAGCTCGATCGGGGTGTCCAGCGGCAGCGGGCGCGGCCGGGACTCGAAGACCAGCGAAAACACGCCGACCGCCAGGGCCAGCAGCACCGACGCACCGATGAGGCGGCGGCGGGCGACGGTGCGCGCCGCAGTGACGGCGTCAGGCGGGGTGCGCCCAGCCTCGCCGGCCCCGCCACCCTCCCCACCGGCTTCGGGCGCGTCAGCGGAACGGCGCCAAAGGCGCTGGATCAGGGCAGGCAGAGGCATGGTCAGGGGCCATCGGCGTCGGCCCGGGCGGGCACGCGGGCTGCAGCCAGGAGGCAGGTCAACCCGTGTGCGCGCCGCCCAGGCGGGGCAGGCCCGCCTTCAGCACCCCGCCCACGGTGTAGAAGGAACCGAAGATGAGGATTCTATCGGCCGGGTCCGCCGCGGCCAGCGCGGCCTGCAGGGCCTGCGCCGGCCCGGCATGCCGGACCACCGGAACCTCGCGCGCGTCCTGACGCGCGGCGCGGACCTCGTCCCACAGTGCCGCCATGCCCTCGGCCGTGAGCGCGCGCGGCGTGTCGAGGTCGCAGAAGTGCCAGGCATCGACGAGCGGTGCCATGCGCGCGAGCATGGGCCTCAGGTCCTTGTCGCGCATCGCGCCAAAGACCGCGTGCGTGCGGGGGAAGAAGCCCATCTGGTCCAGGTTGACCGCCAGCGTAGCCACCGACTGCGGGTTGTGCGCGACGTCGAGCACCAGGGTGGGCTGCCCCGGCACGATCTGGAAGCGCCCGGGCAGCTCGACGAGCGCGAGACCGTTGCGCACGGCCTGAGCCGGCACGGGCAGGCGCGTGCGCAGCGCCTCGAGCGCCGCGAGCACGCCCGAGGCGTTGATCAGTTGGTTGGCCCCGCGCAGCGCCGGGTAGGCCAGGCCGTTGTAGCGCTGCGTGCGGCCGGCCCAGTTCCACTGCTGGCGATCCCCCGAATGCCGGAAATCGCGGCCTACGAGCCACAGGTCGGCGCCAATCGCTTCACCGTGGGCAACGACGCTGCGCGGCGGCACCGGGTCACCCACGATGGCGGGTCGGCCCGGGCGCATGATGTGCGCCTTCTCGCGCCCGATGCTCTCGCGGTCGGGACCGAGGTACTCCATGTGGTCGAGGTCGATGCTGGTCAGCACCGCGCAGTCGGGGTCGATGACGTTGACGGCGTCCAGGCGCCCGCCGAGGCCGATCTCCAGCACCGCCAGGTCCAGCCCCGCCTGCGCCAGCAGACGCAGGATGGCCAGCGTCGTGAACTCGAAGTAGGTGAGCGACTGCCCGGCGCGCGCGGCCTCGACCGCGGCGAAATGCGGCAGCAACGCCTCGGCGCTGACCGCCTGGCCCTGAACGCGGCAGCGCTCCTCGAAATGCACCAGGTGCGGGCTGGTGTAGACGCCGACGCGGTAGCCCGCCTGCATCGCGATGGCCTCGAGCATGGCGCAGGTGGAACCCTTGCCGTTGGTGCCGCCGACGATGACGACGGGGCAGTCGAAGCCCAGACCCATGCGGTCGCGCACGGCGCGCACCCGGTCCAGCGACATGTCGATCGATTTCGGGTGCAGGCGCTCGCAGTGGGCGAGCCACGCCTCGAGGGTGTCCGGCAAGGACATGGGACGCAACGCAGGGGCTGAGTCGGCGATTTCAGGCCACGGCGTCGGCCGCCTGGCCGGTGAGCATGGCGACCGCGCGCGCAACTGTCGGGCGCAACTCGCGCCGGTCGACGATCATGTCGATGGCCCCCTTGCCGAGCAGGAACTCGGCGCGCTGGAAGCCTTCGGGCAGTTTCTCGCGCACGGTGTTCTCGATCACGCGCGGCCCGGCAAAGCCCACCAGGGCCTGCGGCTCGGCGATGACCACGTCGCCCATGAAGGCGAAGCTCGCCGACACGCCGCCCATCGTCGGGTCCGTCAGCACGCTGATGTAGGGCAGCCGGGCCTTGGCCAGGTGGGTGAGCGCGGCGTTCGTCTTGGCCATCTGCAGCAGGCTCAGCAGGCCCTCCTGCATGCGCGCGCCGCCGGTGGCGGCGAAGCTGACGAAGGCGGTCTTCTGCTCGAGGGCGGTCTGCACCCCGCGCACGAAGCGCTCGCCGACCACCGAGCCCATCGAGCCGCCCATGAAGTCGAACTCGAAGCAGGCAGCGACCACGGGTAAGCTCATGACCGTGCCGCCGAAGACGACGAGGGCATCGGTCTCGCCGGTGGCCTCGAGAGCGGACTTCAGGCGCTCTGGGTATTTCTTGCTGTCCTGGAACTTCAGCGCGTCCACGGGCAGCACCTCCTGCCCGATCTCGTAGCGGCCCTCGGCGTCGAGGAAGGCGTTCAGCCGCGCACGCGCGCCGATGCGGTGGTGGTGCGCGCACTTGGGGCAGACGTTCTGGTTCTTCTCGAGGTCCGCCCGGTACAGCACCGAGTCGCAGGCCGGGCACTTGATCCACAGGCCCTGGGGCACCGAGCGGCGCTCGCTCGGGTCGGTGCGCTGGATCTTGGGGGGCAGCAACTTCTCGAACCAGCTCATGGGGTGACGCTCCTCAACCGTCGAGTGCGGCCCGGATCCCGGCGATGAACTCCTGCGCGACCGCCGGCGCATTGTCGCTCGGCGCGGACTCCATGAGCTGCACGAGCCGGCTGCCGATGACCACCGCGTCCGCTACCGCGCCCACGGCGCGCGCCGTCTCACCGTCGCGGATGCCGAAACCCACGCCCACGGGCACGCGAACGTGCTGGCGGATGCGCGGCAGCATCTGCGCCACGGCTTCGGTGTCGATGTGGCCGGCCCCCGTCACCCCCTTGAGCGAGACGTAGTAGACATAGCCCGTGGCGATACGTCCGACCTCGCGCATGCGCTGCTCGGTCGAGGTGGGTGCGAGCAGGAAGATCGGGTCCATGCCGCGCGCGTGCAGTTGCGCGGCGAAGCCTGCGCACTCCTCCGGCGGGTAGTCGACGACGAGCACGCCGTCCACCCCGGCCTGCGCCGCCGCGTCGACGAAGGCGCCAGGACCGCCCTTGAGGTCGAAGCGCTCGATCGGGTTCGCGTAGCCCATCAACACCACGGGCGTGGCGCCGTCGGTGGCGCGGAACTCGCGCACCCACTGCAGCACCTGCGCCAGGCCCACGCCGCGAGCGAGCGCGCGCTCGCTCGCTTTCTGGATCACCGGACCGTCGGCCATGGGATCGGAGAAGGGCACGCCGAGCTCGATGACGTCGGCGCCGCCCGCCACGAGCGCATGCATGATGGCCACCGCCTCCGCGGGGTCGGGGTCGCCGGCGGTCACGTAGGGGATCAGTGCCTTGCGGCCCTGCGCCTGCAAGGCGCCCAGCACACCTTGGATGCGGCTCATGCGCGGCCCCCGGTCACGGTGATGACCGAGCCGCCCTTGACGCCCTGCCCGCGGCAGGAGGGGCGGCAGTAGAAGTCGGCGCCGGAGAGGTCGGCCACGGTACCGATGTCCTTGTCGCCGCGCCCCGAGAGGTTGACGAGCAGGTGCTGGTCCGGCCGCATCGTGGCGGCGAGCTGCATCGCGTAGGCCACGGCGTGGCTGGACTCCAGGGCCGGGATGATGCCCTCAGTGCGGCACAGCCGGTGGAAGGCGGACAGCGCCTCGGTGTCGGTGATGCCGACGTACTCGGCGCGGCCGATGTCCTTCAGGTAAGCGTGCTCGGGCCCGACGCCGGGGTAGTCCAGCCCGGCCGAGATGGAATGGGTCTCGGTGATCTGGCCGTTCTCGTCCTGCAGCAGGTAGGTGCGATTGCCGTGCAGCACCCCGGGCGAGCCGCGGCTGAGCGAGGCCGAGTGCTTGCCGCTGTCCAGGCCCTCGCCGGCGGCCTCCACGCCGATCAGGCGCGTGCCCTCGTGCGGGATGTAAGGGTGGAAGATGCCCATCGCATTGCTGCCGCCGCCCACGCAGGCGATCACCGCGTCGGGCTGGCGGCCGATCTGCTCGGGCATCTGCTTCAGGCACTCCTGCCCGATCACGCTCTGGAAGTCGCGCACCATCGCCGGGTAGGGGTGCGGGCCGGCGACCGTGCCGATGATGTAGAAGGTGTTCTCGACGTTCGTGACCCAGTCGCGCAGGGCCTCGTTGAGCGCGTCCTTCAGCGTGCGGCTGCCCGATTCCACCGGCACCACCCGCGCGCCCAGCAGGTGCATGCGGTAGACGTTGGGCGACTGGCGCTTGACGTCCTCGCTGCCCATGTAGACCACGCATTCCATGCCGTAGCGGGCGCAGATGGTGGCCGTGGCCACGCCGTGCTGCCCGGCGCCCGTCTCGGCGATCACGCGCGGCTTGCCCATGCGGCGCGCCAGCAGCGCCTGGCCGATGGTGTTGTTGACCTTGTGCGCGCCGGTGTGGTTGAGGTCCTCGCGCTTGAGGTGGATCTGCGCCCCGCCGATCTCGCGGCTCAGGCGCGCGGCGTGGTAGATCGGGCTCGGGCGGCCGACGAAGTGCGCCAGTTCGTGCCGGAACTCGGCCATGAAGGCCGGGTCGGCAAGCGCGGTGTCGTAGGCCGCGCGCAGTTCGTCCAGCGCGTGGATGAGGGTCTCGGCGACGAAGGTGCCGCCGTAGGGCCCGAAGTGCCCGCGGGCATCGGGTTGCTGGTAGTCGAGCATGGGATTCAGGGGTTCGGGTCGGGCGCGAGGCGCGCGTCGCTGGCGCGCACCGCCTCGCAGAACCGGCGCATCAGCCCGGCGTCCTTGACACCCTTGGCCGCTTCCACGCCGGAGCTCACGTCAACGGCCCAGGGCCGGACGCGAGCGATCCCATCGGTCACGTTTGCAGGATTCAACCCACCAGACAAAACGAGCCGAGAGGCCACGCCGGGGAGAACGAGCGACCAATCGAACACCTTTCCGCCGCCGCCATAGCCTTCGACATGCGCGTCGAGCAGCAGGGCTTGAGCGTCTTCGTACTGACGAGAACAGTCTAGCAAATCGACACCGGGCCCCATCCGCACCGCACGCAGGTAGGGCCGGGCCGCGGCGCGGCACTGCGCCTGGGTCTCGTCGCCGTGGAACTGCAGCACGGCCTGAGGCACGGCCTGCAGGCCGGCGTCGATCTCGGTGGGCGATGCGTTCACGAACAGCAGCACCGGGGTGACGAAGGGCGGCAGGCGGCGCGCCAGCGCGCCAGCCCGCCGCGCGTCCACGGCGCGCGGGCTGCGCGGGTAGAGCACGAAGCCGATCGCGTCGGCGCCGGCTTCGACGGCGGCGTCGAGGTCGGCCTCGCGCGTCAGGCCGCAGATCTTGATGCGGGTGTGATGGGAGGTCATGTGCAGTGGCCCGGGGGGCGCGGGCGCAGAAGTGGGGCGCAGCCGGGCTGCCGCGCGCGCCAGCCAGCCTCAGGCTCTCAGGGCATCCAGTCCATGGCCGGCGTGCGCTCGGGCACACCCAGGACTGGATCGTAGTACGGACCCACGAAGTACAGGCCGGCCGCGGCATGCGTGGGCGCCGCCGCCTCGCGGCTGCGCGAGGCCAGCACCTCGGCCATCCAATGCGAAGCGCGCGCACCGGTACCCACCGCCACCAGGCAGCCCACGATGTTGCGCACCATGTGGTGCAGGAAGGCGCTGGCGTCGAAGTCGAAGCGCCAGTACGCGCCGTGGCGGGTGACGGTGATCGCGCGCAGCGTCTTCACCGGCGATGCTGCCTGGCACTGGGCGGCGCGAAAGGCGCTGAAGTCATGCTCGCCCAGCAGGTGCTGCGCCGCCTGCTGCATGGCTGGGCCGTCCAGCGGGCGGAAAGTCCAGCCGCAGCGCCCGGCCTCGAGCGCCGGCCGCACCGGGGACTCCAGCAGCAGGTAGCGGTAGCGGCGGCCGCGCGCGCTGTTGCGGGCGTGGAAATCGGGGGGCATCTCGCGGCACCACTGCACCGCGATGTCGGCGTCCAGATAGCGGTTGACGCCGCGCACCCAGGAGAAGTCGTCACGCCGGACCGGCGCGCCAAAATGCACGACCTGATTCAGCGCGTGGACCCCGGCATCGGTGCGGCCGGCACAGACCGTGCGCACGGGCACGGTCGCGAAGGCTGCGAGCGCCTGCTCGAGCCGGTCCTGCACCGTGCGACCGCCCGGCTGCGATTGCCACCCTTGCCAGCGCCGGCCGTCGTAGGCCACGCCGAGTGCCAGACGCTGCGTGCCGCTCCCGGCCACGTCAAGGCTGCCCGGCCGAACCCGCGGCGTGACCGGCCCCCTCGGGGGGCGCCGGTCGCGGCGGGGTCAGCGATCGGCGCACGTCAGCCCAGGGCATCGAGCAGGCGGCGGGCACGCTCCCTCAAGGGGCCGTCGCCCTGGCTGCCCACCTCGCCGAGCAGGTCGCGCGCGCCCTCGACGTCGCCGATCTGGATGAACTCCTCGGCCAGCGCGAGCTTGCGCTCGAGCGGATTGCCGGCCGGGCGTGTCGGCGCCCCAGCCTCCGGGTGCTCCAAGCTGCCCAGGTCAAGCCCCTGGCGAGCGACCGCCGGACGCGTTGCGTCTGCGGCGTCAAAATCCATGTCGAGGGCGAAGTCGGTGGCAGGCAGATCCGCGGGCTCGGGGCCGAACGTAGGCTCCTGCCGCTCAGCCGGCTGGCGCGCCGCCGGCGCCGCCTGGGTCGCGGCGACGGGCGCTCGGGACGGGCCCGCCTGAGCGGCAGCAGGCGGCGTCGCGACGCGGACCGGCAGCGCCGGCGCGGCCAGATCGCCGGTCGGGGGCATCTCTTCGGCCTCAGGCACGAGCGTGCGCAGCAAGGCGACCACGCGCGCCCACTCGGCACCCTGCCCGCCAGTCTGCTGGTATATGACGTCGGCCACCGCCTTGAAGGCTTCGACCTCCTGGCGCGAGGCGTGCAGTTCGAGCAGCTTGAACACGATGTCGGAACGCCTGGGCTCGGCGTCCACCGCCGCGCGCAGCAGCGCGACCGCCTCGTCGACGCGGCCGTAGGCGAGATAGACCTCGGCCTCGGCGAGCGGATCGGCTGGACGGGCGGACGGCTGCGGATCGACGACGGCACCGCCCAGGACGGGGGCGTCCTGCGGCACTGCCGTGGCGTCTTCCAAGGCAGCCTCGAAGGCCGGGCGCGGCGGGCGGGCCGCCGGAGCCTGCGCATCGTCCAAACTCAGGCCAGGGTCGTCTTCGGCGCGCTCCTGCGCGCCGGGCGCCGATGCAGGCGCGGGCGTGCGCCGGCGCCGCAGCAGGCCCAGGACCGTCAGCCCGGCGACGGAAAGTACGAGCGCGGCGCCAGCGGCCAGGATGTAGGGACTGGACAACAGCGAATCTTGCAGCCGGGAGGCGAGCACGGGTTCCGAGGCGCCAGGTGCCGGTGCCGAAGCCGCCGAGGCCGCCACCGCGGCGGGCTCCGCAACCGCCGAGGCCGGCGTGGACGGGGCGGGCGCTGCCGGGGCGGCAGCGTCCCCAGCCGCCGCCAGGGCTGCGGGCGGTGCGGCCGCAACGAGCGTGGCGCCGGGCATGCTGGCACCCGTGGACGGCGCTGCCGCTGCAGTTCTCGCCACTGCAGCACCGTCGCCAGCCGGGCCCGCGCCAGCACCCCCGCCTGCCGAGGCACTGCCGCTCTTGAGCTGGCGCAAGGCCTCGACGTTGCGCTGCACTTCGGCCTCACGTTGCGCGAGTTCGCGCGCTTCGGCCTGACGCGACAGGGTGGCATCGGGCGTGGGCGTGGCCGAGGCCTTGACCTCGCTGCGAGACAGCTTGAGCTGGTCGGGGGTCGGCGCGGCCGCCTGCTTGCGGTCCTGCACGCGCGCCTGGACCGAGCCGCTGGCGCGGCGCTGCGGCTCGTCGCCCCCGGCAGCAGCGGGCTTGGCCGCCAGGCGTTGGCGGTAGGCCGCCAGGTCGCTGCTGTGCGCCTCGATGAGCGCCCGCGCCTCGGCCCGCGGTATCGCTCCTGCATCCTCGGCGGCCGGCACCTGGAGCACCGCGCCGGCCAGCAGGCGGTTCATGTTCTCCCCGGCGAACGCCTCGGGGTTGCCGCGGTACAGCGCGGCAAGCATCTGGTCGAGCGAAACGGCCTCCGGCCGGCTCTCGAGCGCGATGGCGTAAAGCGTCTCGCCAGCGCGCACCTCGCGCCGCTTGCCGCCAGAGGGCTGGGGGGACGGGGCTGCGGCGACAGTCGCCTTGCCGCGGCTCGCCTTGGGCTGCGCGGTCCGCGCCGGCGCCGGCGCCGGCGCTTCGGCCGCCGTCGTGGCCACCGGGGGTGCCGCCGCCGCGGGCGACACCACTTTGCCGGCCTGTGCGGCCATCGCCGCTTCGACCGCCGCCGCCGCGTTGTCAGGGCCGGTGCCCTTGGGGCTGGCGGCCGCCACCGCAGGCGGTGGTTCAGTCGCAACCGGCAGGTTGCTGCCTGTGGCCGGGCCCGAAGGCGCTGTGGCCGAAGACATTACCGGCGTGCCGGCAGGCGCAGCCGCCGCCGCGGGCACTGGGCCCGCAGCCGGTGCCGTGGCGAGAGCCTGCGCTGGCGCAGGCGTTGCATACGGCGCCGGCGCAGGCGCCGTGGTCGATGCGCTCGCCCTGCCAGGGGGTGGCGCGGGAAGCGAGGGAGCGGCCGGTCGCTCGGCCCGAGCCGGTGCACCTGGGCGCTCGGCTCGCTCCGGCACCGCCTTGGCGCCTGAGCCGGCCTCGCCACCCTGGCGAGCGGTCGGCGTGGCCGGCGCCACGGGCGTGGGGGCCGGACCTGCGGCTGCCGAGAGCGGCGCACCCCAGCCCGAGGCGCCTGTGCCCGGCCGGTCGGCGCCCGCCGGTCCGGCGGAAGCCTCCATCGTCGCCTGCCCAGGCCGGGGAGGATCCAGCAGGACCGTGTACTCGCGCACGAGCCGGCCCGAGGCCCAGGTGGCCTGCAGGATGAGGTCCACGAAGGGGTCGCGTGCGGCCCGGTCGCTGCTGATGCGCAAGACGGCACGACCGTCGGCCCGGCGCGCTACCTCCACCTTGGCACCGCGCAGCAGCTCGGAATACTCCATGCCCGCTGCGCGATAGACCTCCGCCGGCGCGATATTGACGCGCAGCGAGGCGGCCTGCTCCGGCGACAGGCTGGTGATGTCGATCTCGGCCTGCAACGGCTCGCCGAGCGCAGACTGCACATTCATGCGCCCGAAGCCGAGCGCCTGGGCCGTGCCGGCGCAGGCGAGCAAGGCAGCCACGGCGACGGCGGAGGCCGCCATGCGCCAGCGCGGCGCCACCGGGTGCGGGAGGAGGTTGCGGATAGGTTCGCGCTTCACGGTCTCGCCCCCCGGTGCGAGGGGCTCAGGCCTCGAGCAGTATCCGCAGCATGCGCCGCAGCGGCTCGGCCGCGCCCCAGAGCAGTTGGTCGCCGATCGTGAAGGCGCCCAGGTACTGCGGGCCCATGGCCATCTTGCGCAGACGGCCGACGGGTATGGTCATCGTGCCCGTGACGGCCACCGGAGTGAGGTCGCGCAGCGTGTCCTCGCGCGTGTTCGGAACGACCTTCACCCAGGCATTGTCTGCGGCGATCATGGCCTCGATATCGGCCAGCGGCACGTCCTTCTTGAGCTTGAAGGTGAGGGCCTGACTGTGACAACGCATCGCGCCCACGCGCACGCAGAAGCCGTCCACCGGCACGGCCGCCGTGCCGAAGCCTTCGCCCTGGCCGAGGATCTTGTTCGTCTCGGCCATGCCCTTCCATTCCTCGCGCGAGACGCCCCAGCCGGGCTCGTCCCGGCCCTTGCCGACTCCCAGGTCCTTGTCGATCCACGGAATCAGCGAGCCCCCCAGCGGCACGCCGAAGTTCGCCATCTCCTCGGCTGACATCGCACGCTGGCGCGCGATCACCTGCCGGTCGATCTCCAGGATGGCGCTCTTCGGGTCGTCCAGCAAGGACCGCACCTGCGCATTCAGCGTCCCGTACTGCGTGAGCAATTCGCGCATGTGCTGCGCGCCCCCGCCCGAGGCCGCCTGGTAGGTCTGCGTGCTCATCCACTCGACGAGTCCGGCCTTGTACAGCGCGCCCACGCCCATCAGCATGCAGCTCACGGTGCAGTTGCCGCCGATCCAGTCGCGCCCACCGGCCGACAGCGCGCGCCGGATCACCGGCAGGTTGACCGGGTCGAGGACGATGACCGCATCGTCCTTCATCCGCAGCGTCGAGGCGGCGTCGATCCAGTGCCCGCGCCAGCCTGCAGCGCGCAGCTTCGGATAGATCTCGGTGGTGTAGTCGCCGCCCTGGGCGGTGATGACGATCTCGCATCGCTTGAGCGCCTCGATGTTGTGCGCGTCCTGAAGTCGGGTCTCGCTCTTCGCCACCGCGGGGGCAGAGCCGCCCGCGTTGGAAGTCGAGAAGAACAATGGCTCGATGAGGTCGAAGTCGCCTTCGGCCTGCATGCGGTCCATCAACACAGACCCGACCATACCGCGCCAGCCCACCAGGCCAACGAGGGAATTCGTCTTGATTGCCATGTCAGTCTTGCCTTTCCAGTGAATCCGGACCCAGCCCTGCATCCCGGCTCGTTTCGCCGGGGTCCAGAACGTGGTGGCGAGACGACCCGAGAGCGGCTAGCTCTTCGTAATGGTTTTGCCGGTGAGGGCCGCCAGGACCGCGTCACCCATGTCGCGCGTGCCCACGCGGCGAGTGCCTTCACTCCAGATGTCGCCCGTGCGCAGGCCTGTGGCGAGCACGGCCCTGACCGCCGACTCGATCCGGTCGGCAGCCTCGGGCTGGTTCAGCGAGAAACGGAGCATCATGGCGGCGGACAAGATTGTAGCCAGCGGGTTGGCCACGCCCTGGCCCGCGATGTCGGGCGCGCTGCCGTGGCTCGGCTCGTACAGGCCCTTGTTGTGCCGGTCCAACGAAGCCGAGGGCAGCATGCCGATCGAACCGGTGAGCATGGCGGCCTCGTCCGAGAGGATGTCGCCGAACATGTTGCCGGTGACAACGACGTCGAACTTCTTGGGCGCGCGCACGAGCTGCATCGCCGCGTTGTCCACGTACATGTGCTCGAGTTCGACATCGGGGTAGTCCCGATGCACCTCGGTGACCACGTCCTTCCAGAACTGGAAGGTCTCGAGCACGTTGGCCTTGTCCACGCTGGTGACCTTGCCACGGCGCTTGCGTGCGGCCTGGAAGGCCACGTGGGCGATGCGCTCGATCTCCGGGCGGCTGTAGCGCATCGTGTCGAAGGCTTCCTCGGCGCCCGGGAAGTGGCCATCGATGGCGGTGCGACGGCCGCGCGGCTGGCCGAAGTAGATGTCGCCGGTGAGCTCGCGGATGATCAGGATGTCCAGTCCGGCGATGAGCTCGGGCTTCAGGCTCGAGGCGTGGGTGAGTTGCTCGTAGCAGATCGCGGGGCGGAAGTTGGCGAACAGCCCCAGGTGCTTGCGCAGGCCGAGGATGGCCTGCTCCGGGCGCAGCGCGCGCTCGAGCTTGTCGTACTTCCAGTCGCCCACCGCGCCGAACAGCACGGCGTCGGCCGCCTTGGCCAGGTTCAGCGTGGACTCGGGCAGAGGGTGGCCGTGGGCCTCGTAGGCCGCGCCGCCAACGAGCGCACTCTCGGTCTCGAACTTCAGGTCCAGCGCGCCGAGGACCTTGACGGCCTCGGCCATGATCTCGGTTCCGATGCCGTCACCGGGCAGGATGGCGATCTTCATGCTTGGGATGCTCTGTTGGGGTCGTGAGGCCGGGACGCGCACGCGCGGCACCGGGAGCGCGGGGAGGCTTCAGGCCGCGCGGTTCGCGGCGAGCCAGGGCTGGCGCGCCAGGCGCTCGGCCTCGAAGGCGCGGATCTTCTCGGACTGGCGCAGCGTGAGACCGATGTCGTCGAAGCCGTTGACGAGGCAGTACTTGCGGAAGGGCTGCACGTCGAAGGGCAACGCGGTGCCGTCGGGCTTGATGACGAGTTGCTGCGGCAGGTCGACCGTCAGCGAGTAGCCGACGAAACCATGCACCTCGTCGAACAGGCGCGCCACCTGCTCCTCGGGCAGCACGATGGGCAGCACGCCGTTCTTGAAGCAGTTGTTGAAGAAGATGTCGGCAAAGCTCGGCGCGATCAGGGCGCGGAACCCGTACTGCTGCAGCGCCCAGGGCGCGTGCTCGCGGCTGGAGCCGCAGCCGAAGTTGCGTCGCGCCACCAGCACCGAGGCGCCCTGGTAGCGCGGCTGGTTCAGCACGAAGTCGGGGTTGGGCCTGCGCCCGGCCGGGTCCTGGCCGGGCTCGCCCTTGTCGAGGTAGCGCCACTCATCGAAGAGGTTGGGGCCGAAGCCGGTGCGCGCGATCGACTTCAGGAACTGCTTGGGGATGATCGCGTCGGTGTCGACGTTCTCGCGGTCCATCGGGGCGACGAGGCCCTGGTGCACGGTGAAGGCTTGCATGGTGTGATCCGGGTGGGAGGGGCATGACCGCCTGCGGAAGCGAACGACCGCCGGCCCGGGCGCCTCACTTCTTCTTGGATGCGTCCTCGATCTTCTCGCCGACCTTCTGCAGGTCCTGACCGATGCCCTTGACGGTGTTGCATCCGGGCAGCGCGAGAAGCGCCGCCAGGGTCGATAGCAAGGTGAAGAGGCGCAAGGTGCTCATGGCGGTGGCGTTCAGGCGATGCGACGCACGTCGACGAAGTGGCCCTGCAAGGCGGCAGCCGCCGCCATCGCCGGGCTGACGAGGTGGGTGCGGCCGCCGGCGCCCTGGCGGCCCTCGAAGTTGCGGTTGCTCGTGGAGGCGCAGCGCTCGCCGGGCTCGAGCCGGTCGGCGTTCATGCCCAGGCACATGCTGCAGCCGGGCTGGCGCCACTCGAAGCCCGCGCCGGTGAAGACCTTGTCCAGGCCCTCGGCCTCGGCCTGCGCCTTGACCACACCGGAGCCGGGCACCACCATCGCGAGCCGGACGTTCGAGGCCACGCGCCCGCCCAGCCGGCGCACCACGGCAGCGGCCTCGCGCAGGTCCTCGATCCGGCTGTTCGTGCACGAGCCGATGAAGACCTTGTCGATCACGATGTCGGCGATCGCCTTGTTCGGCTCCAGGCCCATGTAGGCCAGGGCGCGCTCGATCGCGCCGCGCTTGACGCTGTCCTTCTCCTTGTCGGGGTCGGGAACGCGGTCCTCGATCGACAGCACCATCTCGGGGCTGGTACCCCAGGTCACCTGCGGCCGTATCTGCGCGGCGTCGAGTTCGATCAAGGCGTCCCACGACGCGTCGGCATCAGAGTGCAGCGTGCGCCAGTGGGCGACGGCCTGCTCCCATTCCACACCGCCGACGAAGCGGCCGCTGACCTTGTCGGTGCCGGGCGCGAAGGGCCGGCCCTTGACGTACTCGAGGGTCTTGTCGTCCACTGCCACCAGGCCGGCGCGCGCCCCGGCCTCGATGGCCATGTTGCACACCGTCATGCGGCCTTCCATGCTCAGGCCGCGGATGGCCGAGCCGCCGAACTCGATGGTGTAGCCGGTGCCGCCGGCAGTGCCGATGCGGCCGATGATGGCCAGCACGACGTCCTTGGCCGTGACGCCCGGCTGCAGCCGGCCGTCGACCTTGACGAGCATGTTCTTCGCCTTGCGCGCCAGCAGCGTCTGCGTCGCGAGCACGTGCTCGACCTCGCTCGTGCCGATGCCGTGCGCCAAGGCGCCGAAGGCACCGTGCGTGGAGGTGTGGGAATCCCCGCACACCACTGTCATGCCCGGCAGCGTGGCCCCCTGCTCCGGGCCCATCACGTGGACGATGCCCTGGCGCCGGTCGAGGAAGGGAAAGTAGGCCGCCGCGCCGAAGGCGCGGATGTTGGCGTCCAGCGTCTGCACCTGCTGCTTGCTGACGAGGTCGCGGATGCCGTCGTAGCCGTCTTCCCAACCGGTGGTCGGCGTGTTGTGGTCGGCGGTCGCGACGACCGAACTCACGCGCCAGACCTTGCGCCCGGCCAGGCGCAAGCCCTCGTAGGCCTGTGGGCTCGTGACCTCGTGCACGAGGTGACGATCGATGTAGAGGATGGCGGTGCCGTCCTCCTCGGTGTGGACGACGTGGTCGTCCCACAGCTTGTCGTAAAGGGTGCGTCCTGTCATGGCGGCTCGGGATGCAACAAACCTCCTATTCTCGCCCCAAGCCCGGGCACCCCGGGGCGGACACCCCCTCAGCCCGCGGCCTGGCGCTCCAGTTCGGCCTTCAGGCCCGCGTCCAGGCGCAGCTGCCGCGCCAGCTCGTCGAGATAGGCCCGCTCCATGACCGTCGTCTCGTCGACCACCAGCACGCTGGCCAGGTAGATCTCGGCGGCCATCTCGGGCGTGGCCGCAGCGGCGGCCACGGCGGCCGGGTCAACCGGGCGGCGCAGCTGGTCGTCGACCCAGCGGCGCAGCGCCGGGTCGGCCTCGAGGCGGTGCAGTTCGGCCTCGACGAGTTCGCGCTCACGCTCGTCCATGTGACCGTCGGCCTTGGCCGCCGCGATCATCGCGCCCAGCATCGCCTGGCTGTGCTGCTCCACCTGGGGTGCCGGCAGGCGCGCGAACTCCACCGGCGCCGGCGGCGCCGGACGCGAAGGGGTGGCTGCGCTCGCCTGCGCGGCCTGCGTCGCCTGCCAGTCCCGGTAGACCTTGAAGGCGAGCGCGCCGAGCGCGGCCACGCTGCCGTACTTCAGCGCCGCCCCGCCGATCTTGCGCCCGCGCTGGCTGCCCAGCAGCAGCGCCAGCGCGCCGCCGGCGCCCGCGCCCGCCGCGTACTTGCCCAGGTGCCCGCCAGCCGAACCTCCGAGCACCTTGCCGAGCGATCCGGACGAGCCGCCGACGACAGACAGACCCGATTTCAGCAACTGTTCGAGCAGTGATTGGGCGCTCATGCGTTCCTCCAGAAGAAGTCCGCTTCACTCTAGCGAACGCCTGCTGCCCGGACACTGTGTACGGGCAAGTGGGCCCGGCATCACCCCAGCGCCTGCACTACCTCGGGCGGCGCCTGCACGAGCTCGATCAGCACGCCCTCGCCGCCGAGCGGGAACTCCTCGTTGCCCTTGGGGTGGATGAAACAGATGTCGTGGCCGGCCGCGCCCTTGCGGATGCCGCCCGGCGCGAAGCGCACGCCGTGCGCGCTCATCCACTCGACGGCGCGGGGCAGGTCGTCCACCCACAGGCCGACGTGGTTGAGCGGGGTGGCGTGGACCGCGGGCTTGCGCTCGGGGTCCAGCGGCTGCATCAGGTCGACCTCCACCGCCGTGGGCCCGCGGCCGAGGGCACAGATGTCCTCGTCGACGTTCTCGCGCTCGCTGACGAAAGTGCTCTTGACGCTCAGGCCCAGCACGTCGACCCACAGCGCCTTCAGGCGCTGCTTGTCGGGCCCGCCGATGGCGATCTGCTGGATGCCGAGGATGCGAAAGGGTTTCTGTGGGCTCATGGGACAGGGCTCGCTGAGGGGACGAACGGCGGACCCACCTGACCCCGGGCTTCGACAGGCTCAGCCCGAACGGAGGGCGCAGACCCGAAAGGATGCGACACGAATCAAGCGAACTTCAGGATGGGCTGGTCCACGGCCAGGCTCTCGCCGCGCGCGGCCATCAGCTCGGCCACCGTGCCGTCCTGGGCGGCGGTGAGGATGTTCTCCATCTTCATGGCCTCGATCACCGCCAGGCGCTCGCCCGCCTGGACAGCCTGGCCGGGCTTGACGGCGATGTCGACCAGCAGCCCCGGCATGGGAGAAAGCAGGAACTTGCTCGTGTCGGGCGGGGCCTTGAAGGGCATCAGGGCCTGCAGCTCGGCCGCGCGCGCAGTCAGCACCATGGCATCGATGCGCCGGCCGTTGTGCACGACGCGGATCCACAGCCCGTCGCGCTCGACCTGGGCGGTGAACGGGCGGCCGTTGCAGGTGCCCACGGCGCGGATGCCGCCGAAGGACCAGTCGTGCGCGATCTCGTAGGTCTTGCCGCCGAGGGTGACGACCACCGCATCCTCGCTGCGCACCTGTACCGGCACCTGGGCGTGCGCCCCGCCCTGCCCCTTGACGACGACCACGTAGTCGCGCCCGATGCGCACGCCGTGGCCGTCGAGCTGCCCGGTGATGCCGGCGGCGCGCTGCAGGTAGCGGCGCTGCGCGGCGGCGGCCAGCGCGACCAGGAAGTCCGGGTCGTCGTGCGGCACATCCTCGGCACGGAAGCCGCGCCCGTAGTGCTCGGCGATGAAGCCGGTGTTGAAGTCGCCGGCGACGAACTTCGGGTGCGCCAGCAGGGCGGCCTGGAACGGGATGTTGCTCGCCACGCCGCGGATCACGAAGCCGTTGAGGGCCTCGCGCATCTTCGCGATCGCATCCGCCCGGTCCACGCCGTGGACGATGAGCTTGGCGATCATCGAGTCGTAGTGCATCGGGATCTCGCCGCCCTCGAAGACGCCGGTGTCCACGCGCACGCCGCCGCCCGCGGCCAGGCCGCCGGCGGCATCCCATCCATAGGGGACAGGCTGCGCTGCTTCCATCGTCTGCGGCGGCGGCTGGTAGCGCACCAGGCGGCCGGTGGACGGCAGGAAGCCGCGGAAGGGGTCCTCCGCGTTGATGCGGCACTCGATGGCCCAGCCGCGGCGCGGGATGTCGGCCTGGGTGAAGGGCAGCTTCTCGCCCGCGGCCACACGGATCATCTGCTCGACCAGGTCGATGCCGGTGATGCTCTCGGTGACCGGGTGCTCGACCTGCAGCCGCGTGTTCATCTCCAGGAAGTAGAAGCCCTGGTCGGCGCCGACGACGAACTCCACCGTGCCCGCGCTCTGGTAGCGCACCGCCCGCGCCAGGGCCACCGCCTGCTCGCCCATGGCCCGGCGCGTGGCCTCGCTGATGAAGGGGCTGGGCGCCTCCTCGATCACCTTCTGGTGGCGGCGCTGGATCGAGCACTCGCGCTCGTGCAGGTAGACGATGTGACCGTGGGCGTCGCCCAGGACCTGGATCTCGATGTGGCGCGGTTGCTCGACGAACTTCTCGATGAAGACGCGGTCGTCGCCGAAGCTGTTGCGCGCCTCGTTGCGGCAGGACGAGAAGCCCTCGAAGGCCTCCTTGTCACTGAAGGCCACGCGCAGGCCCTTGCCGCCGCCGCCGGCGCTGGCCTTGATCATCACCGGGTAGCCGATGCCGCGCGCGATCTCCACCGCGCGCTCGGGGGATTCGATCGCATCGTTCCAGCCCGGGATCGTGCTGACCCCGGCCTCGCGCGCCAGCTTCTTCGAGGCGATCTTGTCGCCCATGGCCGCGATGCTGTAGTGCTTGGGGCCGATGAAGACGATGCCCTCCTCCTCGACCCGGCGCGCGAAGTCCTCGTTCTCCGACAGGAAGCCGTAGCCCGGGTGCAGCGCCTGCGCCCCCGTGGCCTGGCAGGCGGCGATGATCCGGTCGGCCACGAGGTAGCTCTCGCGGCTGGGCGCCGGGCCCAGCAGCACCGCCTCGTCGGCCAGCGCCACGTGCCGCGCGTCGCGGTCGGCCTCCGAGTACACCGCCACCGTGGCGATGCCCATGCGCCGCGCGGTCTTGATGACGCGGCACGCGATCTCGCCCCGGTTCGCAATCAGGATCTTGGTGAACATGAAAACCTCAAAGACAGAGTGAGAGCGCAGATCAAGCCCTTGCACGGATCCGGCTCCGCCGGTCCGTCGCAAGAGCCCCCTCGGGGGGTGGCGACCGCAGGGAGCCTGGGGGCCCTACAACGGGATATTGCCGTGCTTGCGCCACGGGTTTTCCAGCTTCTTGTCCTTCAGCATCGCCAGCGAGCGGCAGATGCGCTTGCGCGTCTCGTGCGGCTGGATGACGTCGTCGATGTAGCCGCGCGCGCCGGCCACGAAGGGGTTGGCGAAGCGCGTCTTGTACTCAGCCTCGCGCGCGGCGAGCTTGGCCGGGTCGCCCTTGTCCTCGCGGAAGATGATCTCCACCGCGCCCTTGGCGCCCATGACCGCGATCTCGGCGTTCGGCCACGCGAGATTGACGTCGCCGCGCAGGTGCTTGGAGCTCATCACGTCGTAGGCGCCGCCGTAGGCCTTGCGCGTGATGACGGTGACCTTGGGCACCGTGCACTCGGCGTAGGCATAAAGAAGCTTGGCGCCGTGCTTGATGATGCCGCCGTACTCCTGGCTCGTGCCGGGCATGAAGCCGGGCACGTCGACGAAGGTCACCACCGGGATGTTGAAGGCGTCGCAGAAGCGCACGAAACGCGCGGCCTTGATGCTGCTCCTGATGTCCAGGCAGCCGGCCAGCACCATCGGGTTGTTGGCGACGATGCCCACCGGGCGCCCATCCATGCGGCCGAAGCCGATGACGATGTTCTTCGCGTAGTCGGGCTGCAGCTCGAAGAAGTCGCCGTCGTCCACGACCTTCAGGATCAGCTCCTTGATGTCGTAGGGCTTGTTCGGGTTGTCGGGCACCAGCGTGTCCAGCGACAGGTCGACGCGGTCCGCCGGGTCGCCGCTCGGGCGCAGCGGGGGCTTCTCGCGGTTGTTCAGCGGCAGGTAGTTGAAGAAGCGCCGCAGCATCAGCAGGGCCTCGACATCGTTGTCGAAGGCCAGGTCGGCCACGCCGCTGCGGGTGGTGTGGGTGCCGGCGCCGCCGAGTTCCTCGGCCGTCACCTCCTCGTGCGTGACGGTCTTCACCACCTCGGGCCCGGTGACGAACATGTAGGCGCTGTCGCGCACCATGAAGATGAAGTCCGTCATCGCCGGCGAATACACCGCGCCGCCGGCCGAGGGCCCCATGATCAGGCTGATCTGCGGCACCACCCCGCTGGCGAGCACGTTGCGCTGGAAGACCTCGGCGTAACCGCCGAGCGAGGCCACGCCCTCCTGGATGCGGGCGCCGCCCGAGTCGTTCAGGCCGATCACAGGGGCGCCGACCTTCATCGCCTGGTCCATGACCTTGCAGATCTTCTCCGCATGGGCCTCGGACAGCGCGCCGCCGAAGACGGTGAAGTCCTGGCTGAAGACGAAGACCAGGCGCCCGTTGATCATGCCGTAGCCGGTGACCACGCCGTCGCCGGGCACCTTCTGCTCGGCCATGCCGAAGTCGGTGCAACGGTGCTCGACGAACATGTCCCACTCCTCGAAGCTGCCTTCGTCGAGCAGCAGCTCCAGGCGCTCGCGCGCGGTCAGCTTGCCCTTGGCGTGCTGGGCGTCGATGCGCCGCTGCCCGCCGCCCAGGCGCGCCGCGGCGCGCTTGCGTTCGAGTTCCTCGATGATGTCGTGCATGGGGGGTCGGCTCCCGGTGACAAGGTTCTACGTTGGAGGTCAGGTGCTGAGGTCGAGCAGGCGGCGCGCGGCCACCGAGGGCGCCAGGCGCGCGCCACGGATGTCGTCGAGGACGCCCGGCAAGGCCGCGCGCACGGCCGGGTGGGCGCGGAAGCGCTGCCGCAGCCCGGCGTCGATGCGCTCCCACATCCAGGCCTCGTCCTGGGCGCGGCGGCGCGCGGCCAGCCTGCCGCTGGCCTGCTGCAGATGGCGGAAGCGCCCGACCACGGCCCAGAAGTCCTCCAGGCCCTGCCCTTGCAGCGCACTCAGGCGCAGGACCTGCGGCTGCCAGGCGGCATCGGCCGCGGCGCGCTCGGGGTGCCCGTGCAGGCCCAGCAGGCGCAACGCACTCGTGACCTGGGCCTGCGCGCGCGTGGCGGCGGCCTCGTCCAGGTCGGCCTTGTTGACGACGACGAGGTCGGCGAGCTCCATCACGCCCTTCTTGATCGCCTGCAGGTCGTCGCCGGCGTTGGGCAGCTGCATCAGGCAGAAGAGGTCGGTCATGCCCGCGACAGCGGTCTCGCTCTGGCCGACGCCCACGGTCTCGACGATGACGATGTCATGGCCGGCGGCCTCGCACACCAGCATGGCCTCGCGCGTCTTCTCGGCCACACCGCCCAGGTTGCCCGCGGCCGGGCTGGGGCGGATGAAGGCGCGCTCGTCCATGCTCAGGCGCTCCATGCGCGTCTTGTCCCCCAGGATGGAGCCGCCGCTGACGCTGGAGGAGGGATCCACGGCCAAGACCGCCACCCGGTGGCCCCGCTCGATGAGGAACAGGCCCAGGGCCTCGATGAAAGTGCTCTTGCCGACCCCGGGCACCCCGCTGATGCCCAGGCGAAAGGAACGTCCGGTGTGGGGCAGCACCGCGTTCAGCAGTTCGTCGGCCTGGGCGCGGTGGTCGGGTCGGGTGGACTCCAGCAGCGTGATGGCCTTGGCCAGCGCGCGGCGCTGGGCAGGGCCAGGGGGGGCGAGAAGCGCTTGGGCCAGGTTCATGGCATCCTTCACTGGCACCGGGCCCGGCGAGAGGACACGCGCGCCCTTCGACAGGCTCAGGGCGAACGGGGATGTGTGGTTCGGCGAAACGGAAGATTCCGTTCGCGCGGGCTCGGTCGAAGCGCCGCCCTCGTCCTCCGTCCGCGCCGAGCCCGTCGAAGCGCCGCCCTCGCCCTCCGCTCGCGCTGAGCTTGTCGAAGCGCCGCCCTCGCCCTCCGTTCGCGCTGAGCCCTTCGAAGCGCCGCCCTCGCCCTCCGTTCGCGCCGAGCCCGTCGAAGCGCCGCCCTCCTCCTCCGTTCGCGCTGAGCCCGTCGAAGCGCCACCCTTCCCCTCCGTTCGCGCTGAGCCCGTCGAAGCGCCGCTCTCGCCCCCCGTTCGCGCTGAGCTTGTCGAAGCGCGGCGAGCGCTGCCCTGCCTCGATCTTGCCAAGGCCTGCACCCGCCTCCAGTCCCCCCCGATCAGGGCCTCCTTCTTCGCGCGCGACCAGCCCTTGAGCTGCAGTTCCGCCGCCAGGGCCTCCTCGCGCGTGGCGGTCTCCTGCTGCCACACCAGCGTCACCGGCCGCCTGTCGTGCGTGTAGCCGGGCGCTTCACCTGCCTGATGCTGCAAGACACGGCGCTCGAGCTCATCGGTATGGCCGACGTAGTAGCTGCCATCGGCACACTGAAGCATGTAGACGTGAAACGGACGCATCGCTGGAAAGTGCGCAGGGCGTCGACAGGCTCAGCCCGAACGGCTGCGCTGGAGGACTCGTCGGGACGTCGCGCAGGACATCCACGCGTCCCCCCTCTCGGCCCCGGCCGACCGCCTGATCTGCTCGAGCGCGTCCGAGTCCCCCATCGCTGGCCTGATCCGTCCCGGCACGTCTCAAGCCCCCACCGCCCGCCTGATCTGCTCCAGCACGTCGCGCGCGCTCGTCGGGATCGGCGTGCCCGGCCCGTAGATGCCCTTGACGCCCGCCTGTTGGAGGAAGTCGTAGTCCTGCGCCGGGATCACGCCGCCGACGAAGACGATGATGTCGTCGGCGCCCTGGCCCTTGAGCGCCTGGATGATGGCGGGCACCAGGGTCTTGTGACCGGCGGCGAGGGTGGAAACACCCACCGCGTGGACGTCGTTCTCGATCGCCTGTCGCGCGCACTCCTCGGGCGTCTGGAAGAGCGGGCCGATGTCGACATCGAAGCCCAGGTCGGCAAAGGCCGTGGCCACCACCTTGGCGCCGCGGTCGTGGCCGTCCTGGCCGAGCTTGGCGATCATCACGCGCGGCCGGCGCCCGTGCTGCTCGCCGAAGGCGGCGATCTCGCCCTTCAGGCGTTCCCAGCCCTCGGGGCTGTCGTCGTCGCTCTGGTAGGCCGCGGCGTACACGCCGGTCACCTTCTGGATGTCGGCGCGGTGGCGCCCGAAGACCTGCTCCAGCGCGTCGCTGACCTCGCCGACCGTGGCACGGGCCCGGATGGCCTCGATGGCCAGCGCCAGCAGATTGCCCTGCCCGCTGCGGGCGCATCCGGTCAGCACGTCCAGCGCCGCCTGCACCCGCCCCGCATCGCGGCCGGAGCGCACCTGCTGCAGGCGGGCGACCTGGCCCTCACGCACCTTGACGTTGTCGACCTCCAGGATGTCGACCTTGTCCTGCGTCTTCGGGCGGTACTTGTTGACGCCGACGATCACGTCCTGGCCGGAGTCGATGCGCGCCTGCTTCTCGGCCGCGCTGGCCTCGATCTTGAGCTTGGCCCAGCCCGAGTCGACAGCCTTGGTCATCCCGCCCAGGGTCTCAACCTCCTCGATGATCGCCCAGGCCTGGTTGGCCATCTGCTGCGTCAGGGTCTCCATCATGTAGCTGCCGGCCCAGGGGTCGACAACGCTGGTGATGTGCGTCTCCTCCTGCAGGATCAGCTGCGTGTTGCGCGCGATACGGGCGCTGAACTCGGTGGGCAGCGCGATGGCCTCGTCGAAGCTGTTGGTGTGCAGGCTCTGCGTGCCGCCGAACACCGCCGCCATGGCCTCGATCGTGGTGCGCACGATGTTGTTGTACGGGTCCTGCTCGGTCAGGCTCCAGCCCGAGGTCTGGCAGTGCGTGCGCAGCATCAGGCTCTTCGGGTTCTTCGCGCCGAAGCCCTTCATGATGCGGCACCACAGCAGGCGCGCGGCGCGCATCTTGGCGATCTCGAGATAGAAGTTCATCCCGATCGCCCAGAAGAAGCTCAGGCGCCCGGCGAAGTCGTCCACGTCGAGGCCCTTGGCCAGTGCCGTCTTCACGTACTCCTTGCCGTCGGCCAGCGTGAAAGCGAGCTCCAGCGCCTGGTTCGCGCCCGCCTCCTGCATGTGGTAGCCGGAGATGCTGATCGAGTTGAACTTCGGCATGTGCCGGGCCGTGTACTCGATGATGTCGCCGATGATCCGCATGCTCGGCGCGGGCGGGTAGATGTAGGTGTTGCGGACCATGAACTCCTTGAGGATGTCGTTCTGGATGGTCCCGGACAACTGGTCTTGCGCCACGCCCTGCTCTTCGGCCGCCACCACGTAGCCCGCCAGCACCGGCAACACGGCACCGTTCATGGTCATGGACACGCTGACCTTGTCCAGCGGGATGCCGTCGAACAGGATCTTCATGTCCTCCACGGAGTCGATCGCTACGCCGGCCTTGCCCACGTCACCCGTCACGCGCGGGTGGTCGCTGTCGTAGCCGCGGTGGGTGGCCAGATCGAAGGCCACGCTCACGCCCTGCCCGCCCGCGGCCAGGGCCTTGCGGTAGAAGGCGTTGGAGTCTTCGGCTGTGGAGAACCCGGCGTACTGCCGGATGGTCCAGGGCCGCACGGCGTACATCGTGGCCTGGGGGCCGCGGATGAAGGGCTCGAAGCCGGGCAAGGTGTCGGTGTGCGGCAGCGC
>JBILNB010000140.1:0-4805 GCA_044375195.1 Rubrivivax sp.
CCGAAAAGGAGACCGCGCTGCTGATGAAACGCGTACGTGTTTTCAGCCCCGGGCGCCGCCCGGTGCCGAGCAAGTGGTTCGAGCTCTTCGGCGATGCGCTCGTGCGCCGGCGCCAGGTGCACATGCGTTACCAGTCGCGCGGGCGGCGCGCGGTGAGCGAGCGCGACGTCTCGCCGCAGCGTCTGGTGCATTACCGCAACACCTGGTATCTGGACGCCTGGTGCCACGCGCGCGGGCGGCTGCTGCGCTTCGCGCTCGACGCGGTCGAGCGTGCTGCCGTGCTCGAGACCCGGGCGCGCGACGTCTCGGTCAAGGTGGTGGAGGCTGAGCTCGACGCCGGCTACGGCATCTTCGCCGGCGCTCGGGCGCAGTGGGCGCACCTGGTCTTCAGCGCCGAGGCCGCAGCCTGGGTCAGCCGCGAGCAGTGGCACCCGCGGCAGAAGACGCGCCTGCTCGAGGACGGTCGCTTCGAGATGACGCTGCCCTACGTGAACGAGACCGAGCTCGTGATGGACGTGCTGCGCCACGGCGAGCACTGCGCCGTCCTCGGGCCGCAGGCGCTGGTACAGGCGGTGCGCGAACAGCTCGCCGCCGCGCTGCGGACCTATGGCCGGGGAGCCGGCGGCGCTGCGGGCGGCGGCGACGAAGCCGGGACCGCCGGCGCCGCCCCGGCCGCGCCGGCCTGAAGCTCACAGCCGGCGCCGGGATGCTGGTTCGGGCGTGGCCCGCACCATCATCAGCGCCAGGAAGGCGCCCAGGCCGAGGGCCGCCGAGACCCACATCGCGCCGGCGCCGAGGGTCTGCAGCATCACCCCGAAGACCACCGGCGCCACCGCCTGCGCCACGCGCGCGGGCATCATCATCCAGCCCTGGCGCAGCCCGTAGTCATGGGGGCCGAACAGCGCCAGCGGCAGCGTGCCCTTGGCGATGGTCATGATGCCGTTGCCGCTGCCGTGCAGCAGCGCGAAGGCCGCCGCCCCCGGCGGGCCCAGCGCGAGCAGCACGCCCACGCCCATCGGGTGCCCGAGCGCGGCCAGCCGCGCCGACAGCAGCGGGTGTACATGGCGCAGCACACCGAACTCGAGCAGGCGCCCGGCCACCTGGGCCGGCCCCACCAGCGCCCCCACGGCCACGGCCGCGCCGAGGCTGGCGCCGCCGGCCTGCAGCATCGCCGGCAGGTGGGTCGCCATGGCGGTGCTGATGAACCAGACGAGGGCGAAGACGATGGACAGCAGCACGGCGGTGCGCATGGGGGCGGCCGCGGCGGGCGGGTCGCCCGCCGCGGCCTGGGCTGGCGCAGGCGGGGGCGCCGCGCAGGGCATGGCGCGCGGCACCATTGCGTTCAGCGGCAGCCCAAGCAGCAGGTGCAGCGCTGCCCAGCCGAAGCAGGCCCCGCGCCAGCCGAACTCCGCCGCCATCCAGGCCGACAGCGGCCAGCCCAAGGTGGAGGCGAAGCCGGCGATCAGCGTGATGCCGGTGATGGGGCTGCGCGCGCCGCTGCCGTACAGGCGCACCAGGGTGGCGAAGGCGGCCTCGTACAGGCCGCATCCCATGCCCAGGCCCAGCACCAGCCAGGCGGCGAACAGGCCCGTCGGGCCCTGCGCCAGGCCGAGCCCGGCGAGCCCGAGCGCGAACACGAGGTTGGTGGCCAGCAGCACCGGGCGCCCGCCGTGGCGGTCGATCGCACGCCCGGCCGCCGGGCCGAGCAGCGCCAGCACCACCAGCGCGAGCGAAAAGGCGACGAAGACCGTGGGCGTGGCCACGCTGAGGTCGCGTGCCATCGGCTCGGCCAGGATGGCCGGCAGGTAGTAGGTCGAGGCCCAGGCCAGCGTCTGGGCCGAGCCGAGCGTGGCGACCACGCGCCAGCGCGGGGCCGGATCGGTGGCAGCGGCGGGAGCGGTGGTGGGGCCGGGCACGCGCCGATTGTTCCCCGGAAGCGCGACCCGCCCGGGCCCGCGCGTGCGGCGCCGCGGCGGCCGTTGCCGAAGGAGGCGTGCAAGGATGCGCCGCCGCGTGCCAGGCCGAGCGCGAAATGCGCGAAGATCGGCGCGCGCCTTGATGCCACACGAAGGAAGAAACCGCGCATGAGCGATCCCGCCTCGTCACCCTACACCCATGGCCGGCCCCTGAACTTCCCGCGCTGGCTGCAGGAGCACGCGCACCTGCTCAAGCCTCCTGTGGGCAACCTGCAGGTCTGGAAGGACGCCGACTTCATCGTCACCGCCGTGGGCGGGCCCAACGCGCGCAGCGACTTCCATGACGACCCGCTGGAGGAGTTCTTCTGGCAGTTCCAGGGCAACGCGCACCTGCTGGTCCTGGACCGCGGGCGCTACGAGCGTGTGGACCTGAAGGAGGGCGACATCTTCCTGCTGCCGCCGCACGTGCTGCACTCGCCGCAGCGGCCCGAGCCGGCCAGCCGCTGCCTCGTGATCGAGCGCCAGCGCCCCCAGGGTCTGCGCGACGCCTTCCAGTGGCACTGCGCGGCCTGCGGGCACCTGGTGTGGCGGCTGGAGGTGCAGCTCGCCGACATCGTGGCCGACCTGCCGGCGGCCTACCAGCGCTTCTACGACAGCTCGGCTGCCGAGCGCACCTGCGCGCGCTGCGGCACCGTCCACCCCGGGCGCGACCACGCGGCCTGGCACGCGCTGCTGGACCGTCAGGGTCCATGGGTTCAGGCCCCGGGTTGACCCGGGGCGGCGCGGCAGGATCGCGGCACTAAACTGCGCAGCGCACGGGGAAGTCACCCGAAGGAGATCGAGATGATGAGGAACCTGACCCGCCTGGCCGCTGCTGCGAGCCTGGCCCTGGCTGCCGGCGCCGTGCAGGCGCAGGCACCGATCAAGATCGGCTTCGTCGCCGAGCTGTCCGGCCCGCAGGGTGCGCTCGGGCAGGACCAGTACGACGCTTTCATGATGGTCGTCGAGCGCAACGGCGGCAAGCTCGGCGGGGTGCCCGTCCAGGTGCTGCGCGAGGACAGCCAGCTCAAGCCGGACGTCGCCACCCAGATCGTTCAGAAGCTCATCGAGCGTGAGCGGGTGCCCATCATCACCGGCATCACTTTCTCAAACATCATGATGGCGGTGCACAAGCCCATCACCGAGAAGGGCGTGTTCCTGATCGGCTCCAACGGCGGCCCGGCGCCGATCGCCGGCGCGCAGTGCTCACCCTTCCAGTTCATCACCTCGTGGCAGAACGACAACCAGGCCGAGGTCGTGGGCAAGTACGCCATGGACAAGGGCTACAAGCGCGTGATCGGGATGGCGCCCAACTACCAGGCGGGCAAGGACTTCGTCGCCGGCTTCAAGCGCTTCTACAAGGGCGAGGTGATCGACGAGATCTACACCCCGCTGAACCAGCCCGACTTCGCGGCCGAACTGGCCCAGGTCGCGGCCAAGAAGCCCGATGCGGTCTACGTGTTCTACCCCGGCGGCCTGGGCGTGAACTTCGTGCGCCAGTACCAGCAGGCCGGCCTGCTGGGCAAGATCCCGCTGCTGTCCACCTCCACCACCGACGGCTCCACTCTGCCGGCTCAGGGTGAGGCCGCGCTGGGCGTTGTCTCCGGCACCTTCTGGGGCCCGGACTTCAACAACCCGGCGAGCAAGCGCTTCGTCGACGAGTTCGAGGCGAAGTTCAAGCGCATCCCCTCTCAGTACGCGGCGCAGAGCTACGACGCGGCGCAGCTGCTGGATTCCGCCATCGGCAAGGTCAAGGGCAACGTGGCCGACAAGAACGCCTTCCGCGCGGCCCTGAAGGCAGCCGATTTCCAGTCGGTGCGCGGCAGCTTCAAGTTCAACAGCAACCACTTCCCCATCCAGGACCAGCACATCTTCGAGGTCGCCAAGGACGCCAAGGGTCGGGTGAGCCTGAAGACCGTGGCCACGCCGCTGAAGAACCACGGCGACGCCTACGCTCCGTTGTGCAAGATGTAAGACCGGTCCGCCGGCGCGGCTGAGACACCGGGGCGGCCCCTGTGCCGCCCCGGTCCGTCCCGGTCCGCCAGCGCCCCTGCACCCGTCGTGCCATGACCACCGGCCTCCTGCTCACGCAACTGCTCAACGGGCTGCAGCTTGGGGTGCTGCTGTTCCTGCTGTCGGCCGGGCTGACGCTGGTCTTCGGCATCATGAACTTCGTGAACCTGAGCCACGGTTCGCTGTACATGATGGGGGCCTATTTCGCCGCTGCGGGCTACAACGCCTTCGGCGGCTCTTTCCTCGCCGCCGTGCTGATCGCGGTACCCGGCACCATGCTGCTGGGGGTGCTGGTCGAGCGCATCGCGCTGGCCACGCTTTACACGCGTGACCACCTCGACCAGGTGCTCGCCACCTTCGGCCTCATCCTGTTCTTCAACGAGGTCGTGCGCTTCATCTGGGGCCCGGCCTCGGTCTACATGAACGTGCCCAAGGCGCTGTCGGGCACCGTGGATCTGTTCGGTCTGGCCTACCCCTCCTACCGTTTCGCGATCATCGTCGTCGGCCTGCTGGTGGGTCTGGCGCTGTACGCGATCATCCACCGCACGCGGGTGGGCATGCTGATCCGCGCCGGCGCTTCCAACCCGGAGATGGTCTCGGCCCTGGGCGTGAACATCAAGGGCCTGAACCTGACCGTGTTCGCCCTCGGCGCCGGCCTGGCCGGGTTGGCTGGCGTGATGGCCGGTCCCATCGTCTCGGTGCAGGCGGGCATGGGCGAGCCCATCCTGATCCTGACGCTGGTGGTCATCGTCACCGGCGGCATCGGCTCGATCCGCGGCGCGTTCTACGGCGCGCTCATCGTCGGCATCGTCGACACCCTGGGCCGGGCGCTGCTGC
>JBILNB010000082.1:0-17478 GCA_044375195.1 Rubrivivax sp.
CGCATGTGCACCTGGCGCCGGCGCACGAGCGCATCGCCGAAGAGCTCGAACCACTTGCTCGGCACCGGGCGGCGCCCGGGGCTGAAAACACGTACGCGTTTCATCAGCAGCGCGGTCTCCTTTTCGGAGGTGCCCAGCATGCCCTGCAGGCGCTCCAGCAGCGGCTGCAGGTGGCGCGACAGCACGCCGCCGTCGTCCAGGCCCTGGATCAGCTGGTGCATCGTCAGCAGCGCGTGGATCTCGCGCTCGCTGAACCAGACACCCGGCAACTCGTGCTGCACCGGCGCGCGGCTGCCGCCGGGCTGCGGCTGCAGCTTGTAGCCTCGCTCGAAAGCGTCCCAGACGATGGGCGCGTTCATGCGGTCGCGCAGGTACTGCAGGTCGCGCTTGAGCGTGGCCGGCGAGACCTCGAGCTCGCGCAGCAGCGCGGCGAAGTCGACGCAGCCTCGCGTCTTGATCAGGGTCTCGATGCGGTAAAAGCGTTCGGCACGTTCCATGTGCCCTCCGAGCAGCCGGCGGTGACACGCGCGATAATCCACCTTTCGGCGCCCACGCCACACCGCTGCCGCCCGGTGCGCCCTAGCGCCCCAGGGCGGCCGATTCCCGCGGGCCCCCGCCCCTCGAAGCATACCTTCCGGAACGCCCCGATGGCCAAGACCCCACCCAAGACCACCGTCTCGAGCGAAGGCCTGCGCTACCACTCCAAGGTGCCGGGCTCGCCCTTCGTGGCCACCGGCCACTTCGGCGCTGCCACGATGTCCTGCTTCCTCTGCGGCAAGCACCGCCCGCGCGCGCAGCTCAAGTCGCGCAAGCTCATGGGCAAGACCCACTTCGTCTGCGCCCCGTCCTGCAAGGAACTCGAGGCCACGTTGACGGCGCGCTGAGCGCCCCGCCAGCCGCCCCTCACTCCGGGGCGATTTCCGCCGCCCAGTCCGCCAGCGCGCCCAGCAGGTCCTGCCCGCGCTCGTCGGCGTTCTCTCCGAGCTCGTCGATGCGGTCGAGGAAGGCCGCCAGCGTCGGCCCGCCGTCGCGGCCCTCGTGCAGGCGCTCGTGGCGGTGCTGCTGCCAGCGCCCTCGCTCGTCCGCGTCCAGCGTGTCGGGGAAGTTGCGCGCGCGGTAGCGGAACAGCAGCTCCTCCAGGCGTGAATCCTTGAACACCGGCCGCTGGCGCGCCAGCTCGGCCGGCGCCAGCGCGCGCAGGCGCTCCAGGCGGCTGCGGTCGGCGTCGTCGAGGAAGCCGCCGTACAGGTCCTCGTCCACGTCCACGGGCGCCGCGGCGGCCTCGCGCCGGTAGACCTCGGGCCAGACGCCGGCCATCTCGCCGCCGATGCGCGCGGCCGTCTCGGCGTGGCGCCAGGCCAGCGCCTTGTCGATGCCGAAGCGCTCGGCCCGCGCGTCGTCCAGCGTGTCGAGGTTGCGGATGACGATGGGCGAGCGGTTGAGGTGGATAGTCTTGATCGGCAGCCGCTGCGTGCCCTCGGGCAGGTCCTCGCGGCGCACGAACAGGCGCGCGCGGATCGCCGCGGCGTCCAGCGCCATCAGCTCGGCCGGGTCGTGCGCGAGGTCCCAGGCGATGACCTCGTTGCGGTTCAGCGGGTGGCTCGCGAAGGGCCAGACCAGGGCCATGCAGCCGCGCTCCACCGGGTAGCGGCCCGAGACGTGCAGCACCGGCCGGCCGGCGGCCAGCACCGACTGCACGGTGGCCTTGTGGCGCAGCGTGAGGCCGTAGTCCCAAAGGCGCGGCTGGCGCGCCTTCAGCAGCCGCGCCACCGACAGCGTGGCGCGCACGTCGGACAACGCGTCGTGCGCGGCCTCGTGCGCCACGCCGTTGGCAGCCGTCAGGTGCTCGAGCTTGAAACTCGGCTTGCCCTCGGCGTTGCGCGGCCACTCCAGGCCATCGGGCCGCAGGGCCCAGGCGCAGCGCACCAGGTCCAGCAGGTCCCAGCGGCCGCAGTCGTTGCGCCACTCGCGCGCGTAGGGGTCGATCAGGTTGCGCCAGAACAGGTGGCGCGTGACCTCGTCGTCGAAGCGGATGCTGTTGTAGCCCACGCCCACCGTGCCCGGCTGCGCGAGCTCGCGTTCGACCGCGGCGGCGAAGGCGTGTTCGGGCAGGCCCAGGCGCAGGCAGTCCTGCGGCAGGATGCCGGTCAGCAGGCAGGCCTCGGGCTCGGGCAGGCGGTCCGTGGGCGGCCGGCAGTGCAGCATCACCGGCTCGCCGATCTCGTTCAGCGCCTCGTCGGTGCGCAGCCCGGCGAACTGCGCCGGCGCGGCGCGCCGGGTGTCGCGGCCGAAGGTCTCGTAGTCGTGCCAGAAGAAGCTGAAGCTCATCACGCCCTCCCCGCGGCTGGGCCGCCGGTCCTCACGACCCCATCCCGCGCAGGCGGCGGTGCGTGTCCACCGCGTAGCGGTCGGTCATGCCGGCGACGAAATCGGTCACGCGCAGCAGGCGCTCGTAGCGCGTGCCGGCGGCGGCCACGCGCTCGGCCGCCGGGATCAGGCGCAGCAGCATGCGCGCGCGCTCGCCGCCGGCCGCCGGCGCGCCCGCCGGGGCGGCAGCGGCCTCGACGGCCTCGCAGAAGGCCTGCAGCAGCCAGCCGATGATCTCGAAGCCCGCCACCTGCCACTGCAGCTTGCTGCGCTCGTCGTACAGGCGCTCGGCCGCCAGCGTCTTGAAGCGCTGGAACTCGGCCGCGCCGTCGATGGCCTCCAGCAGCGGGCTGGGGTGCCGGCCCTCGAGCAGCGCGTCGTGGTGCGTGCGGAAAGCCTGCGCCGTGCGGTCGACCAGCACGCCGATCGTCACCGCGCGCAGGTACTCGGCGCGGTGCTGGCGGTCGCGCAGCGTCTGAGCGCGCTGCTGGTGCGTGCCGTCGATGAAGGGGGCGTGCAGCGCGAGCAGTTCGTCGAAATCGACGTGGCCCGACTTCACCCCGTCCTCGATGTCGATGACGCCGTAGCAGATGTCGTCGGCCGCTTCCACCAGGAAGGCCAGCGGGTGGCGCTGCCAGGCGCCCGGGCCGCGCGCGGCCAGGCCCAGGCCCTCGGCAAGTTCGGCAAAGATCAAACGCTCGCTGTCCATGTAGCCGAACTTGCGCGCCGCCGCGCCTGCACCCGACTGACAGCCCGAGAGCGCGTCGCAAGGGTACTTGGAAAAGGCACCGAGCGTGGGCCAGGTGAGCTGCAGGCCGCCGCTCTGGTCGGGGTGCTGCAGCCGCACCGCGGTACGCAGGCCCTGAGCGTTGCCCTCGAAGCGCAGCAGGTCGGCCTGCTGCGGCGGGGTCAGCCCTTCCAGCCAGTGCGCGCCCGGGCCGGCAAAGTACTCACGCACCGCGGCTTCGCCGGCGTGGCCGAAGGGCGGGTTGCCGATGTCGTGCATCAGGCAGGCTGCGGCGACGATGGCGCCCACGTCCTGCGGCGCGGCGAGCTCCTTCAGCGCCGCATCGAGCGCGCCGATGGCGCGGCCGGCCTGCATGCCCAGCGAGCGCCCGACGCTGGCCACCTCCAGGCTGTGGGTGAGGCGCGTGCGCACGTAGTCGGTGCGCGCCATCGGGTGGACCTGGGTCTTGTCCTGCAGGCGCCGGAACGCCGAGCAGAAGACGATGCGGTCCCAGTCCTTGAAGAACTCGGTGCGCAGCTCCGCCGGATCGGCCGCCGCAGTGGCCGCGGCGCGGCCGATGCGGCGGGGCTGCAGCAGCAGGCGCCAGTCCATGGGGCTCATCGCGGCGCGTCGCCCGCACTCCGGCCGACGCGGCCGGGAGCGGCGGCGCCCGAGGCGGCGCGGCAGGCCGCCGCAGCGGCACCGTGCCCGGACACGCTCACTCGGCCTTGATCCCGGCCGAGCGCACGACCTGGCCGTAGCGCGCCAGGTCGCGCCGCACCTCCTCGAGGTACTGCTCGGGGGTGCCCGGTGTCGGGTCGATGCCGAGCACCGCCAGACGCTCGCGCGCCGCGGGGTCGGCAAGCACGGCGTTGAGCTCGGCATTGAGCCGCTGCACCACGGCGCGCGGGGTGGCTGCCGGGGCGAACAGGCCGACCCAGGAGCTGACGGCGAAGTCGGCGATGCCGCTCTCGATGAAGGTGGGCACCTCGGGAAGCGAGGATGCGCGCGCGGCGCTCGAGACCGCGATCGCCTTGAGCCTGCCGGCCTTGACGTGGCCCTGGGCCCCTGCCACCGCGGTGTAGGTCAGCGGGATGGTACCGCCGATGGTGTCAGTGATGGCCTGGCCGCCACCCTTGTAGGGCACGTGCTGGAGGTTGGCGCCGGTGCGCTGGCGCAGCAGCTCGCCGGCGATGTGCGGCGTGCCGCCGATGCCCGAGGTGCCGTAGGACAGGCCGCCAGGCTGTGACTTCGACAACGCGAGCAGCTCCTGCAGCGTGCGCACCGGAAGCGTGGGATTGGCGGCGAGGATCAGCACCGCGTCGCCGATCTTGCCCACCGGGGCAAAGTCCTTCAGCGTGTCGAAGGGCACCTTCGCGAACACGTGCGGGTTGATGACCATCGTGCCGTCGAAGCCGAGCAGCAAGGTGTGCCCGTCGGCCGGTGCGGTGGCGACGATCTGCGTGCCGATGTTGCCCGAGGCCCCCGGCTTGTTGTCGACGACCACCTGCTGGCCCAGGCGCCGGCCCAGGAACTCGGCGATGACGCGGCCGCTGGTGTCGGTGACGCCGCCCGGGGTGAAGGGCACGACCAGGCGGATGGGCTTGGAGGGGAAGGCATCCTGAGCACGGGCAGGCCGGGGGGCGCCGACCACGAGCGTGGCCGCGGCGGCGGCCGCACCCGCCAGTAGGCGGCGGCGACCGGGTGCGGCGGCGTCGGGTTGGGCCAGCGCGCGGGCGGTGGCGGGCAGCAAGAGGTGTCGGGGCTTCATGGGGGGTCTCCTGGGCTCGGGCCGGCGCGGGGGGCGGCGGCGGCACGGCATGGATGCTGCCTGCAGGTGGCGAGCCGGGTGGCCGTGGGGGCTTGGCCGGGAGTGTAGGTCGCGGGGCGGCGGGCGACCGCCTTCTACAATCCGGTGATGTCCCTGTCCCCGATACCCGAGCTGGTGGCCGAGCTTGCCGCCGGCCGCATGATCGTCCTGGTGGATGAGGAAGACCGCGAGAACGAAGGCGACATCGTGATCGCGGCCGACCACGTCACCCCCGAGGCCATCAACTTCATGGCGCGCCACGCGCGCGGCCTCATCTGCCTGACGCTGACACGCGAGCGTTGCGAGCGCCTGCAACTGCCTCCCATGGTCAGCCGCAACGGCACCAAGCACGGCACCGCGTTCACCGTCTCGATCGAGGCGGCTACCGGCGTGAGCACCGGCATCTCCGCCGCGGACCGCGCCCGCACCGTGCAGGTGGCGGTGGCGCGCGACGCCCGCCCTGCCGACCTGGTGCAGCCCGGGCACGTCTTCCCGCTCCAGGCGCAGGACGGCGGGGTGCTGATGCGCGCCGGTCACACCGAGGCCGGCTGCGACCTCGCCGCGATGGCCGGGCTCAGCCCGGCGTCGGTGATCTGCGAGGTCATGAACGACGACGGCACGATGGCGCGCCTGCCGGACCTGGAGGTCTTCGCGCAGCGCCACGGCCTGAAGATCGGCGCCATCGCCGACCTGATCCACTTCCGCAGCCAGCACGAATCGCTCGTGCAGCGCGTAGGCCAGCGCAGGCTGGTCACCGCCCAGGGCGCGTTCGAATGCATCGCCTACCGCGACCGCAGCGGCGAACTGCACTTGGCGCTCACCCACGGCCGCTGGGCGGCCGACGACGAGGTGCTGGTGCGCGTGCACGAGCCCTTCACCGCGCTGGACCTGCTGGACGTGGTCGAGACCCGCCACTCCTGGCCCCTGCCGGCCGCGCTGCAGCGCCTGCAGGCCGCCCCGGCGGGCGTGGCCGTGCTGCTGAACTGCGGGCAGGACGGCGAGGCGCTGCTCGGGCAGTTGCTGCCGCAGGCGGCCGGCTCCGCGCCCACACGCGGCACCTGGGACCTGCGCACCTACGGCGTGGGTGCCCAGATCCTGCGCGGCCTGGGCATCGGCCGCATGAAGTTGCTGGGCAAGCCGCGCCGCATGCCCAGCATGACCGGCTACGGCCTAGAGGTGACCGGCTTCGTGCCGGCCGGCCCGGCGCACGAAGCCGCCGCCTGACGACGAGGACGCTGCCCGATGAAGAACGCTGACCAGGGCCAGGCGCGCCCGCTCGACGGCGAGGGCCTGAGCATCGGCATCGTCCGCGCGCGTTTCAACGACGCCGTCACCCAGGCCCTGGCGCAGGCCTGCCTGGCCGAGCTGGCCGCCCTCGGCGTGCGCGACGAGGACATCCGCCTGGTGACCGTGCCCGGCGCGCTGGAGGTGCCGGTGGCCTTGAAGGCCATGGCCGACAGCGGCGACCACGACGCACTCGTCGCATTGGGGTGCGTGATCCGCGGCGAGACCTACCACTTCGAGCTCGTGGCCAACGAGAGCGGCGCCGGCGTGACGCGTGTCGCGCTCGACCACATCATCCCGATCGCCAACGCCATCCTCACGGTCGAGAACGAAGCCCAGGCGCGCGAGCGCGTGGCCGAGAAGGGCCGCGACGCCGCGCGCGTGGCCGTCGAGATGGCGCTGCTGATGAACGACCTGGCCTGACCGGAGGCGAGCGCCCGGCCCCTGCGCCCAGCCCCGCTCCGAACCGGCCCCTGACATGACGACACCCACCGACACCCCCGCCGCCCCCGACACCGGGGCGGCGCCCTCCGCGCCGCAAAAGCCCGCTGGCGCACGCCGCCCGGGGCCCTCGCCCCGGCGCCGCTCTCGCGAATTCGCGCTGCAGGGCCTGTACGAATGGCTGCTCTCGGGCAGCGACGCCGGCGTGATCGACGCCCACATGCGCGAGCAGGAGGGCTTCGAGCGCTGCGACAGCGCGCACTTCGACGCCCTGCTGCACGGCTGCATCCGCGACGCGGCCGCGCTGGACGCGGCGCTGGCGCGCCATGTGGACCGTCGCACGAGCGCGCTGTCGCCGGTGGAGCACGCGGCGCTGATGATCGGCGCCTGGGAGCTCTCGAACTGCATCGAGATCCCTTACAAGGTCGTCATCAACGAGGCGGTGGAAGTGGCCAAGTCCTTCGGCGGCACCGACGGCCACAAGTACGTCAACGGCGTGCTCGACCGCACCGCCGCCGACCTGCGCTCCGTCGAGGTGGCGCAGGCGCGCTCCGCACCGCGCCGGACGTGAAGCTCGCCTCGCGCCTGGAGCGCATCGACCCCTTCTGGGTCATGGAGATGGCCAAGGCCGCGCGCGAGATCGCAGCCGCCCCCGGCTGCGACCCCGCGCACGGCGGCGAGCCGATGATCTACCTGAACATCGGCGAGCCCGATTTCGGCGCCCCGCCCGCGGCCGTGGCCGCCGCCCGCGCCTGCCTGGACGCTGGCCGCACCCCCTACACCCAGGCCACGGGCCTGCCGGCGCTGCGGGAGGCGATCTCGCGCTGGTATGCGCAGCACCACGGTCTGGACGTGGCGCCGCAGCGCATCGTCGTCACCGCCGGCGCCTCCGCCGGGCTGCAGCTCGCCTGCCTGGCGCTGTTCGAGCGCGGCGACGAGGTGCTGATGCCCGACCCCAGCTACCCCTGCAACCGGCACTTCGTCGCCGCGGCCGACGCCCAGGCGCGCCTGCTGCCCTGCGGGCCGGCACAGCGCTTCCAGCCGGACGCTCAGGCCGTGGCCGCAGCCTGGGGCCCGGCCACACGCGGGGTGCTGCTGGCCTCGCCGTCCAACCCCACGGGCACCTCGATCGAGCCGGCGCAGTTGCGCGACATCGTCGAGACCGTGCGCGCCCGCGGCGGGGTCACGATCGTGGACGAGATCTACCTCGGCCTGAGCTACGACGCGCGCTACGCGCGCAGCGCGCTCGGCCTGGGCGAAGACATCATCTCGGTCAACAGCTTCTCCAAGTACTTCTCGATGACGGGCTGGCGCCTGGGCTGGCTGGTGCTGCCGCCCGAGCTGGTGGGGCCGGTGGAGCGGCTGGCGCAGAACCTCTACATCTGTCCTTCGACGCTGGCGCAGGAAGCCGCGCTGGCCTGCTTCAGCCCCGAGTCCATCGCCGAATGCGAGCGCCGCCGCGGCGAACTGCAGCGCCGCCGCGACCTTGCCGTGGCCGGCCTGGACGCCATCGGTCTGCGCGTGCCCGTGCTCCCCGACGGCGCCTTCTACGCGTGGGCCGATTGCAGCGCCCACAGCGCCGACAGCTGGGACTTCTGCCACCAGTTGCTGCACAGCGCCCACGTCGCGCTGACGCCGGGGCGGGACTTCGGCCCCGCCGGCGCGGCGCGCCACCTGCGCCTGAGCTTCGCCAGCTCGATCGACGACCTCCAGGCCGCCCTGCAGCGACTGCGGCGCGAGCTCGACCGCGGCTGAAGCGCGACGCCGGGCCCGATGAACCCGCCCGCGGCACCTTTCGTCCACCCGGTGCGCGTGTACTGGGAGGACACCGACGCCGGCGGCATCGTGTTCTACGCCAACTACCTGAAGTTCTTCGAGCGCGCGCGCACCGAGTGGCTGCGCGCGCTCGGAGTGCAGCAGCAGGCGCTGCGCGAGCAGACCGGGCTGATGTTCGTCGTCAGCCAGACGGCGGTGCGCCACCTGGCACCGGCGCGGCTGGACGACCTGCTGCAGGTGAGCGTGGCCGTGGCCGAGCTGGGCCGCGCGACGCTGACGCTGGCGCAGCAGGCGCAGCGCGGCGGCCTGGTACTGGCCGAGGGCACGGTGCGCGTGGCCTGCGCCGACGCCGCGACGCTGCAGCCGCGGCGGCTTCCGGCGATGCTGGTGGAGTGCCTGCGGGCCTGCAACAATCCAACCCCTGGAGGAACGTCCGCCCCATGAACCCTGACCTGTCCATCATCAAGCTCGTCATCGACGCGAGCCTGATCGTCCAGCTCGTGATGGCGATGCTGCTGGTCGGCTCGGTCACGAGCTGGGCGGTGATCTTCGGCAAGATCTTCAGCCTCAAGCGCGTGCGCACCGGCAACGAGGCCTTCGAGCGCGACTTCTGGTCCGGCCGCAGCCTGACCGAGCTGCACCAGGTGGCCAAGCAGAAGCGCGACGCGGCACCGATGGAGCGCATCTTCGCTGCCGGCATGAGCGAGTTCATGAAGCTGCGCGAGCGCCGCCTGGAGCCGGCGCTGCTGATCGACGGCTCGCGCCGGGCCATGCGGGCCAGCCTGCAGCGCGAGCTCGACGGCATCGAGCGCAACCTGAACTTCCTCGCCTCGGTCGGCTCGGTCAGCCCCTACATCGGCCTGTTCGGCACCGTCTGGGGGATCATGCACGCCTTCGTCGGCCTGTCCAACCTGCAGCAGGTGACGCTGGCCAACGTGGCCCCGGGTATCGCCGAGGCGCTGGTGGCCACCGCGATCGGACTGTTCGCGGCGATCCCGGCCGTGGTGGCCTACAACCGCTTCGCCAACGACATCGACCGCATCGCCAACCAGCTCGAGACCTTCATGGAGGAGTTCACGAACATCCTCCAGCGCAACGCCTCGGCGGCGCCCGCGCCTGCCCCGGCGCCGAGGTAAGCCATGCCCGCCGTCGCCTCAGGCCGCCGCGGGTCGCGCCGCCGCTCGATGAGCGAGATCAACATGGTCCCGTTCATCGACGTGATGCTGGTGCTTCTGATCATCTTCATGGTGAGCGCGCCCCTGATCACCACCGGCGTCGTCGATCTGCCCAGCATCGGCAAGGCGCAACAGCGTCCGGTGCGCGTGGTCGAGGTCGTGGTCGGCCCCGGCACGGTGCTGCGCATGCGCACCGACCCCAACACCGACCCCACCCCGGTGACGCTGGAAAAGCTGGCCGAGCGCGTGCGCGAAGCCCAGGCTGGCGACGCCCAGGTGCCCGTGGTCATCAGCGGCGACCGCACGGTGCGCTACGAGCGTGTCGTCGGCGTGATGGACACCCTGCAGCGCGCCGGTGTGCAGCGCCTCGGGCTGTCGGTCAAGCAAGGGGGCTGAGAGCCTGAGAGTCTTGGCCGCCGAGCCCATGGCAAGCACGCCCACCCCGGTCGCGACGGCCCCAGCGGCGCCGTCTCAACCGCTGACGGAGAGGCCCGGCGCCGGCTTGGCGGTGTCGCTGGCCATCCACGGCCTGCTGCTGGCGGCGCTGGCCTGGGGGGTGAGCTGGAGCTCGCCGGCACCGGTGCTGGTCTCGGCCGAGTTGTGGGCGGCAACACCCCAGCAGGCCGCGCCCCGAGTCGACACGCCGCCGGCCGAGAACCCGGTTCCCCAGCCCGCCGAGCCGGCGCCCGCGCCGCGCCCGTCGCAGGCAGAGCGCGCGCAGGCCGAAGAGGACATGAAGGCGCGCATCGCCGCGATGGCGCGACAGGAACAACAGCGCCAGAGCGAACAGGAGCGCCAGCGCGAGGCCCAGCGCGCCAAGGACGAGGAGCGTCGCCTCGAGCAGGAACGCCAACGCGAGGAAGCCCTGCGCAAGGAGATCGAGCAGGAACGGCAGGCCGAGATCGAACGCGACCGCCGCGAGAAGGAAAAGCGCAAGAAGGACGCCCAGGAGCGCGAGAAGAAGGCCGAGGAGCGCAAGAAGAAGGAATCCGACGAACGCAAGCGCAAGGAAGACGAGCGCAAGAAGAAGGAAGCTGACGATCGCAAGAAGAAGGAAAAGGAGCGCGAGGACGATCGCCGAAAGAAGGAGAAGGACGCCCAGGACCGCAAGAAGAAGGAGGAGGAAGATCGGGCCCGCGAAGAGGCCGCCAAGCGCAAGGCAGCCGAGAGGCCCGCGACCAAGAGCGACAAGGCCGAGCCTGCGAAGCCGGCCGAGAAAGCGCCGGAGAAGGCGGCCGAGAAGCCTCCCGAGAAGCCTGCCGAGAAGGCCCCGGAGAAGCCGGCCGAGAAATCCGCGCCCGCGCAGAAGGCCCCGGCCGAGCCGCGCAAGGATGCTCCGGGGACTGCGCCGACCACCCCCAACCCGTCAGGCCGTGGCACGGCGGCGGCCGACGCCGCGCCGTCGCGTGCCTACGGCGGCCTGCTCGTGGCCGCGATCCAGCCCAATATCGTCTACGCCGATTCGAGCGAGACGAATTTCGAGACCGAGGTCTTCGTCACCGCGCGGCCCGACGGCCGCATCACCTCGATCCGCATCACCCGCCCCAGCGGCAGCCGCGTCTGGGACGACGCTGTCGTGCGCGCGCTGGAGAAGACCGAGCGCCTGCCGCCCGACATCAACGGCCAGGTGCCGCCGCAGATCACCAGGGAGGGTCTGCTCGTGATCCTGAGGCCCCGGGACCTGACGCGCTGAAGCGCGCGATGAAGGCGCGGTCGATGCGGTCCTTCCAGCGCCAGACCCAGCGCCCCTCGGCCGACCAGCGGCCCCAGGCGGCGATCGCGTGGCGGTCGCCGCAGGACAGCAGGTTCAGCGTGCGCTGCTGCGGCGCGTGCGGCAGCAGCTCACCGCCGGCGAGCGCGCGGCGCAGGTTCAGCGCCAGCGCGGGCCCGGCGCGCACCGCGTAGACGCCGCTCTTCGGGTGCGCCGCGTCGGCGCGGCTGGCCACGTCGCCGGCGGCGAACACCTCCGGGTGCGAGGTGCTCTGCAGCGTCGCGCCGGTGGCGATGAAGCCGCGTCCGTCCAGCGCGAGGCCGCTGCCCTGCAGCCAGGACGGCGCGGCCGCGCCCACGGCGACGACTGGCGCATCGCAGGCCACGCGCGTGCCCTGACCCAGGATCACGGCACCGGGCTCGATGCCGGTGCACAGGCCGCGCAGCACCGTGACGCGCTGGCGCTGCAGCGCCCGCAGGCCGCGCGCCACCACGCCCGGCGGGTAGTTCGACAAGGGGTCGCCGCCCCCGGTGACCAGCGCGACACGCGCGCCGCCGGCACCGACGCCGGGACGGCCCTCCCCCAGCGCATGCGCCAGCGCCAGCGACAGCTCGAAGCCGGCGGCGCCGCCGCCGATCACGACCAGGTCCACGGCGCCGCTGGCGCACCGCGCGCGCAGGCGGTCCAGCAGTTGCAGGAAGTGCTCCATCGGGCGCACGAACAGCGCATGCTCGCGCGCGCCGGGAATGGCGTCGCGGTCGGCCACGGCGCCCGTGCCCACCGAGAGCACGTCGTAATCGAGCACACTGCCATCGGCCAGGCGCACCTGGCGCGCTTGCGCGTCCATGCCGACGGCCGAGGTCGCCAGGTGCCGCACCCGCGCCTGGCGCACCAGCGGCGGCAGCGGGATCACCGCCTCGTCCACGGCGTAGTGCCCGGCCACGACGCCCGGCACCATGCCCGAGTAGACCTGGCGGTCGAAAGGCGTGACGAGCACCGTCTCGACCCCCGGCAGGGGCTCCCGCGCCAGAGCCTGCAGCACGAAGACGTGCGCGTGGCCGCCGCCGAGCAGCACGAGCCGCTTCAAGGCGCCAGCTCCAGCGCCTGCAGCACGGCACGGCCCCGGCCGCCGGTGTTGTCGGCGTCGGCCCCGACCAGCACGGCCACGAGCGGCGGCGGCTCGGTCGCCTCGTCGCCGAAGGCGCGCAGGAAATCGGCCCGCAGGTCGCGCCGCTCCTCGCGCCAGGAGCCCAGCGGCGCGCCCTGTCCCTGCAGCACGATCCAGCGCATGCGCCGGGTGTGCGCATTCGGCAGCACCTGGCCGGCTGGCACCAACGGCGCCCAGACGTAGCACAGCGTCGCCCCGGGCAGGCGCTGGCCCGAGGCCAGGCGCGCCACGCGCATCAGTTGCCGCTCGACGAAGGGGATGCGCTCGTCGGGCAGGTCGAAGAGAGCGCAGACCTTGACCGCGGCGTCGTCACCCGCGCGCGTCTTCAGGTCGGCCCCGGCGATGGGCTCTTCGAGGCGCCAGCGCCAGCGCAGCGTGCCCGCCGTCGCCGCCGCGGGCGGCACCTGGTGCACGAGGTTGCCGTAGCTGCCCTCGGCGACGATGCGCAGGCTGCGCATACCCTCGAGGTCGACGACCTCGAAGCGCGTGGGCGGCAGTTTCTGCGCCGGCAAGGGCGCCGGGGCCCAGGCCGGCGGCTCGCCCAGCGGGGCGAGCAGGGGCGCGGCCCGCGCCGCCAGGCCCGACGCCAGCGCCAGCAGCACCGCGGCGCCCGCCCAGCCGGGACGCAGCAGCCGCCTCACCCCCGCCTCCAGTCGTGGAAGCGCTGCACCCAGCGCAGCAGGCCGTGCGGCTGGTGCGCGCGCTTCCACTCCCCGGCGGCGTACTTGTTGGCCTCGGCCAGCGTGGGGTAGGTGTGGATGGTGCCGAGGATCTTGTTCAGGCCCAGGCCGTGCTTCATCGCCAGCACGTACTCGGCCAGCAGGTCGCCGGCGTGGGCGCCGACGATGGTGACGCCGAGGATGCGGTCGCGCCCGGGCTCGGTCAGCACCTGGACCCAGCCGTGCGCCGCGCTGTCGGCGATGGCGCGGTCGAGGTCGTCGATGCCGTAGCGCGTGATCTCGAAGGCGATGCCGCGCTCGCGCGCCTCCTGCACGTTCAGGCCCACGCGCGCCACCTCGGGGTCGACGAAGGTGCACCAGGGGATGACGCGGTAATCCGCCTTGAAGCGGCGCAGCATGCCGAACAGGCCATTGACGGCCGCGTACCAGGCCTGGTGCGCCGCCACGTGCGTGAACTGATAGGGCCCGGCGACATCGCCACAGGCCAGGATGTTGGGGTAGGTGGTCTGCAGGTACTCGTCCACCGGCAGCGTGCGGCCGGTGGCGATGCCCAGCGCCTCCAGCCCGAATCCTTCGAGCCGGGCCACCCGGCCCACGGCGCACAGCACGCGGTCGAAGGGGATGCGAACGTCCACGCCGTCGCGCTCGGTGACCAGTTCCCAGCCCCCACCTTCGGCGGCCGGTCCGGCCGCCACCCGCTCGCAGCGCAGGGCCCGGTGCCCGGTGAGCACGCGCACGCCGTCGGCCTCGAGTCGCGCGCGCACGAAGGCCGACACGTCCTCGTCCTCGCGCGCCAGCAGGCGCGGCGCCATCTCCACCTGCGTCACCTGCGCGCCCAGGCGGGCGAAGGCCTGGGCCAGCTCGCAGCCGATCGGCCCGCCGCCGAGCACGAGCAGACGGCGCGGCAGCTCGCGCAGCGACCACAGGGTGTCGCTGGTCAGCACGCCGGCCTCGGCCAGGCCGGGCAGCGGCGGCACGAAGGGGCGCGCGCCGGTGGCCACGACGATGGCGCGCGTGGACAGCGTGCTCGTCGTGCCGTCGTCGTGGCGGATCTCCACGTGCCAGGGGTCGACGATGCGCGCGTGGCCCTGCTGCACGTCCACGCCCAGGCCGCGGTAGCGCTCGACCGAGTCGTGCGGCTCGATCTCGCGCACGACGCGCGCCACCCGCTCCATCACCTGCGCGAAATCGAGCGTGACATCGGCCCGCGCCACGCCGTAGTCGGCCGCATGGCGCATCTGGCGCACCAGCGTGGCGGTGCGGATCAGCGCCTTGCTGGGCACGCAGCCGGTGTTCAGGCAGTCGCCGCCCATGCGGTGCGCCTCGACCAGCGTGACCCGGGCCTTGACCGCGGCGGCGATGTAGCTCGTCACGAGCCCGGCTGCGCCGGCTCCGATGACCACGAGGTTGCGGTCGTAGCGCTTCGGGCGCCGGTGCGCCCAGCGGGCGTAGACGCGCCGCGCCTGCACCGCGCCCGCCAGCCGCCGCGCGAGCAGCGGGAACACGCCCAGCAGCGCGAAGGCGCCCAGCAGCCCCGGCGAGAGGATGCCGGCCAGCGAATCGATCTGCGCCAGCTGCGTGCCTGCGTTCACGTAGACCACCGTGCCCGCCAGCATGCCGAGCTGGCTGACCCAGGCGTAGGTCCAGGCGCGCATGGCCGTCAGGCCCATCAGCAGGTTCAGCACGAAGAAGGGCAGCACCGGCACCAGGCGCAGCGTGAAGAGGTAGAAGGGACCATCACGCGCGATGCCGCGGTCGAGCTCGGCCAGGCGCGCGCCGAAGCGCGCCTGCACCGCGCCGCGCAGCAGGTGGCGTGAGGCCAGCATGGCCAGCGTCGCGCCGAGCGTCGACGCGAAGGACACGACGACGGTGCCGACAGCCAGGCCGAAGATGGCCCCGCCCAGCAGCGTCATCGCCGCCGCGCCCGGCAGCGACAGCGCCGTCACCGCGACGTAGGCCGCGAAGTAGCCCCCGACGACGAGCGCGGGCCGCGCCTCGTACAGGGCGCGGAACTCCTGCTGCGCGCCGCGCAGGTACTCCAGGCTCAGGAAGCGGCCGAGGTCGAGCGCGAAGAAGACGGCCACCGCCGCGGCCAGCACGGCAAGCAGGACCCAGCGACTGTTCTTCATGCGCGAAGTGTCACCGCGAACCGAAGGCCTGCCAACCGGCCGCCAGGCGCGTGAGCACCGTGATTGCGCAAAGGGCCGCGAACACCCCGGCGATCCACGGGAAGGCCTGCGGCCACAGGCACATCGCCACGAAGGCCAGCAGCGTCTCGGTCGCCTCGGTCAGCCCGCCCAGGTAGAAGAAGCCCTTGCTGGGGTAGGCCGTGCGCGCCAGGCCGCGGCGCTCGGCCAGGATCGCGAAGGCGAGGAAGCTCGAGCCCGTGCCGATGAAGGCCGCCAGCAGTACCGCCGCCGCCAGCGCGTTGCGCGCCGGGTCGGCGACGGCGAAGGCCAGCGGGATGCTGGCGTAGAACAGGAAGTCCAGCGTGATGTCGAGGAAGGCGCCGCGGTCGGTGGGCTGCGTCAGCCGCGCCAGCGCGCCGTCGATGCCGTCGCACAGGCGGCTGGCGAGCATCAGCGCGAGCCCCAGCCACCACGCCTGCAGCGCGATCGCCACCGCCGCGGCCATGCCGAGCGCGAAGCCGGCCAGCGTCACCGCGTCGGCGCCCACCCCGGCCCGCGCGAGCGCTCGCGCCAGCACGCCCAGGGCGGGCGTGAGGAGGCGCAGCGCGTGGCGGTCGATCATGGGCGGCGGCCGGGTTCGGGACCGCACGACGGGCGCTCGGCCGGCTGGCGCCCCCTGTCCCCCAACCCTCTCCCGCGAGGGTAGAGGGGCTGAAGACCAGGCTCCCGGCGCGTGGCTGCTGGGTAGAGCATGCGAGCCAATCGCAACGGGTCAGGCGATCGCGCCACCCGTGACGCGGGCGTCACCGCCCACGTGCGTCAGCCCCACCTCGAGCGCGATGCGCACGCCGCGCACCAGGTCCGCCAGCGGCAGCGTCGGCAGGCCCGGGTGCGCGGCCGCCTGGGTGTCGAGCAGCGGCACGTGCACGAAGCCGCTGCGCACGCCCGTCCCGGCGAGCCGGTGCTGCAGGCCGTAAAAGACGTGGTTGCACACAAACGTGCCGGCGCTCTGCGACACGACCGCGGGCAGGTCGGCCTGGCGCAGCGCCGCGACGATGGCCTTCACCGGCAAGGTGCTGAACCAGGCCGCCGGGCCGCCCGCGACCACGGGCACGTCCACCGGCTGCGCGCCGGCGTTGTCCGGGATGCGCGCGTCGTCGATGTTCAGCGCCGCGCGCTCCACCGAGATCTCGCCGCGGCCGGCCGCCAGGCCGAGGGCGAGCACGAACACCGGCGAGTGGGCCGCCAGCGCCTCGTCCAGCACCTGCAGCGCGCGCCCGAAGACGCAGGGCAGTTCCACCGTGTGCACCGTGGCGTGCGCCACGCGCTGGCCGTGCAGCGCGCGGCACACGCGCGCGCTCGGGTTGACGGGGTCGCCGCCGAAGGGCTCGAAGCCGGTGAGGAGGATGCGGGGGGTGGAAGCCATCACGCAGGATTGTGTTGCAGGGCCGTCCGGAAACTCGACTGCAACCCACCCAGAGGTGACGGGCACACCGGCCGGATGAACCGCTCAGGTTGGAAGATCAGGCCAGCAGCTCATCAGGCGGCCCGCTTACGCCCGCGCCAGAAACCCGCCGCCGGCTCGACCCGGTAGGCGCGCAGCGCCGAGGCCACCTGCGAGGCCTCGGTCGTCTCGGTCGGGTGGAGGCGGTAGCTCGGGGCGACGATGGGCTCGACCGCGGTGGCGCGGACGACGATCACGCCGTGGAGGGGGAAGCGCGGCCCGGCCATCGCCACCAGTGGCGCTGCCCAGTGCGCATGGTCGGCCGCAGCGCGGCCGACGTGGCGCGCCTGCCCGGCAACCTTCCAGCCCTTCTGGACGAAGAGGTCAATGAAGCTGACGCACACGCGCGCGCCCGCCCCGATGTTGCGCGCGCTGTTGGGCGAGGCAATGTTCGCGATGACGAGATGGGCCTCGTCGAAGACCGCGAAGATCTCCTTGGGCGAGACATTCGGCTGCCCGGCGGCGTCAACCGTCGCCAGCCAGCACAGCGTGGCCCGCTCGGCGCAGGCGCGGAGGTCGTCGTTCAGCATGCGCAAGGCTCCTCGGGTCTCGAAACGATCTGGAACGCGGCTCGAGCCGGCGATGCGTCACCCCACGCCGCCCCCCTCCCCTGCCAGCATCCCTTCCACCAGTTCCTGCACCGCCAAGGCCTCCTCGGCCGTGGCGAGCAGGTGGGGCCGGCCCTGCAGCCACAGGTCGGCCTGGG
>JBILNB010000026.1:0-53937 GCA_044375195.1 Rubrivivax sp.
ACTGACGTTGACGTCAACGTCAATGTAACCCGAACCCGACATGAGCCATCCGCTGGAGCACGCCCTGCAGTACCCCCTGGGCGACACGTTGCCCGACCTGGGCCGCAGCCTGGAGCTCGCGCCGGGCATGCGCTGGCTGCGCATGCCGCTGCCCTTCGTGCTCGACCACATCAACCTCTGGCTGCTGCGCGACGAGCTCGACGGCCGCGCGGGCTGGACCGTCGTCGACTGCGGCGTGGACAGCGCCTCCACGCGGGCCGTGTGGGAGCAGGTCTTCGAGCACGAGCTGCAGGGCCTGCCGGTGCTGCGCGTGATCGTCACGCACATGCACCCGGACCACATCGGCCTCGCGCACTGGCTGACCGCGCGCTGGAGCGGGCCCGGCCGCGAGTGCCGGCTGTGGATCAGCACCGGCGACTGGAACGCCGCCTGCAACGCCGCCCGTGGCAGCACCGGCCCGGCGGGCGAGGAAGCCGCCGTCTTCTACGCCCTGCACGGGTTGGCCGACCCCGAGGCCCTGCAGCGCGTGCGTTCGCAGCGCAGCGACTACGCGGCCCTTGTGCCGGCAGTGCCCACGAGCCACCGGCGCCTGATGGACGCCCAGGTGCTGCGCATCGGCGGGTGCGACTGGGTCTGCCATGCCGGCCACGGCCACGCGCCCGAGCACATGTCACTGCACTGCCCGGCGCTGGACGTGCTGATCGCCGGCGACATGGTGCTGCCGCGCATTTCGACCAACATCAGTGTCTACGGCCACGAGCCCGAGGGCGACCCGCTGACGCTTTACCTGGCGTCGCTGGAGCGCATGCGTGCCCTGGCCGCGGGCGTGCTCGTGCTGCCCTCGCATGGCAAGCCCTTCGTCGGGCTGCACGAGCGCATCGCCCAGCTACAGGCGCACCATGCCGAACGGCTGGAGGAAGTGGCGCGCTCCTGCGCGCAGGCGCCGCGCTCGGCGCTGGAGTTGCTGCCCGGGCTGTTCCGCCGGCCGCTGGATGCCTCGCAGATCCCGTTCGCGCTGGGCGAGGCGGTGGCGCATGCGCACTGCCTGTGGGGCCGGGGGGTACTGGGCCCGCGCGACGGGGCCGACGGCATCCGGCGCTGGGTTGCAGCCTGAGCCGCGGTCTCAATCCAGCACGGGCAGCACCTCGCTGCGCAGCGCGCCGCGCGCGGCCTCCACGTCGGGCACGACCGAGCGCACCACGCTCCAGAAGGCCTCGGAGTGGTTCATCTCGCGAAGGTGCGCGAGTTCGTGCGCGACGACGTAGTCGATCACCGGCATCCCGAAGTGCACGAGGCGCCAGTTCAGGCGGATCGAGCCGTCGGCGCTGGCGCTGCCCCAGCGCGTGGAGGCCGAGCTCAGCGACAGGCGGCGCATGCGCACGCCCAGGCGCGTGGCGTAGAGCGCGCAGCGCTCCTCGAACACGCGCCGCGCCTGGCGCTGCAGCCAGCCCTGCACCGCGTCGCGCAGCCGCGCCGGCTCGGCGCCGTGCGGCAGGCCCACGTGCAGCGTCAGTCGCGGCACCCCGGGCAGCGTGTCCTCGGCGCTGCGCAGCACGGCGCCGGTGCTGCGCGGGTCGACGACCACGATCACCGTCTCGCCGAGGAAGGGCAGGGTGGTGCCGTCGCGCCACTCGATACGCGCCTGCTCCAGGCGGCGGGCGCGCTCGCGCTGCTCGTGCAGCTTGCGCAGGATCCAGCCTGCCTTGGCGCGCAGCGCCGCCTCGATATCGCCAGCGCCCACCCAGCGCGGCGCGCTCACGCTCAGGCCCTCCGGGCCGATGACGAAGCCGATGCTGCGCCGCCGCGCGCGCCGCAGCTCGAAGGCCACGGTGTGCCCCTCGAGCGCGAGCTCTCGGCTGGCGCGCGGGTGCTCGAAGCGGACGGTCGCGATGGCCACGCCTGTGCCGCCCCGGGCGGCGGGTCCTGCGGCGGCCCCTGCGGCGGCGGTCGCCGGCTCAGGCGACCGCGGCTTCGGCGCTGCCATGCCGCCCTCGCCTCGGTGGGCTGTGGCGGGATCGGCTGCTGCCGGGGCCGCGCCGGCAGACGGCGCCGCCTCGGCACCGAACAGCATGTCGAAGAGGGAGAGCTGAGCCGGACGGGCGGCGTCGGTGGCCGGCTGCGCGGACGCGGGACGTCGGCCCGCGCCCGGCGACGATGCCCGACTGGACGGCCCGGGCAGGGGTGGCGCTGTCATCGCCGGCCCTGGCTGCCCGCGGCCCCCGGGGCGTAGGCCTCGGGGTCGATGAGACGCATCTCGGCCTCGATCCAGGCCTCGACCTCGCGCATCAGCTCGTCGGGTTGACGTCCGGTGCTGTCGATCGGCCGCCCGATCGACACCGGCACCGTGCCGGGCCGCAGCAGGAAGCTCTTGCGCGGCCAGCAGCGCGCCGAGGCCACGGCGATCGGCACGATGGGTACGCCGGCAGCGATTGCCAGGCGCGCCGCGCCGCTCTTGTACGTGCCCTGGCTGCCGCGCGGCGTGCGCGTGCCCTCGGGGAACATGATGACCCACACGCCCTCGTCGAACAGGCGCCGGCCCTGCTCGGCCACGCGCGCCCAGGCCTCGGTGCGGCGGCTGCGGTCGATGTGCACCATGTCCAGCCGCCCCATGGCCCAGCCGAAGAAGGGGATGCGCAGCAACTCGCGCTTGAACACGTAGGCCAGCGGGTGTGGCATCAGAGTCGGGAAGAAGAAGGTCTCCCAGGTCGACTGGTGCTTGGGCGCGAGCAGCACGGCCGAGCGCGCCTGCGCCGAGGTCGGCAGGTGCTCGAGGCCGGTGACCTGCGGCCGTACGCCGCAGATGACGCGCGCGCCCCACATCGCCACGCGCAGCCAGCCGATGGTGGGCCAGTACAGCTTCTGCCCGCGCCAGACGATCGACAGCAGCAGCATCGCCACGGCCCAGGGCACGACCGTGACCGCCATCCAGGCGATGAACAGCAGCGAGCGCAGGGCCCAGACGGCGCGCATCAGGCAGCCCCCCGCGTTGCGGGGGCCGGCGCGGCCGTGCTGCCGCGCGGGCTGCCGACCAGGTGGTCGGCGAAGGCCGCCAGGTCACGGTGCACAGTGGTGCCCGGCACCTGCTGCAGGATCTGCTGCAGGCCGTCCTCGTCCAGGTGCGCGGCACGGCCGCTGAGCACCAGATGCGGCGCGCAGCCGGCGGCCTGCGCCGCGAGCAGGTCGCGCAAGGTGTCGCCCACCATCGGCACCGAGCGCAGGTCCACGCCGTAGCGGCGGCCGATGTCGAGCATCATCCCGGGCAGCGGCTTGCGGCAGTCGCAGCCTTCCTCGGGCGGGTGCGGGCAGAAGAAGACCGCGTCGATGCGCCCGCCGCTGCCCTGCGCCAGACGCACCATCTGCTGGTGGATGGCGTTGATCGCGGCCATGTCGATCATGCCGCGCCCGATGCCGGCCTGGTTGGTGGCCACCACCGCGTGCCAGCCGGCGTGGTTCAGGCGCGACAGCGCATCGAGCGCGCCGCGGATCGGCACCCACTCCTCGGCGGACTTGACATGGTCCTCGCGGTACTCGTTCAGGATGCCGTCGCGGCCAAGGATGATCAGCTTCACGGCGGCGATTATCGTGGGCGCTGCCGGCGGCCTGACCGACCTCAGCCTCTCAGGCCAGGCGCGCCAGGTCGGCCACGCGGTTCATCGCGCGGTGCAGCGCGCGCAGCAGTGCCAGGCGGTTGGCGCGCAGCGCCGGGTCCTCGGCGTTCACCATCACGGCGTCGAAGAAGGCATCCACCGGCGCCTTCAGCGCCGCCAGCGCCTGCAGCGATGCGGTCAGGTCGCCGGCCGCGAAGGCGGCCTCGGCGCGCGGGGCCACCGCGTCCAGCGCGGCCGCCAGCGCCTGCTCTGCGGGCTCGACCAGACGCGCAGGGTCGACGGCCACCTCGGGCGCGTCGTCGGACTTGCGCAGGATGTTGCCCACGCGCTTGTTCGCCGCCGCAAGCGCGCCCGCCTCGGGCAGCGCGGCGAAGGCGCGCACGGCGGCCAGGCGCTGCGGCAGCGCCGCCCATTGCGCGGGCGCGAGCGCGAGCACCGCGTCGACCTCCTGCGCGCTCCAGCCCTGCTCGCGCAGCCAGCCCGACAGGCGCTCGTGCAGGAAGCGCAGCACCTCGGCCTGGGCCTGGCCGTGGCCTTCGGGAAAGGCGCGGAAGGCCATCTCCACCAGTGGCGGCACGGCCAGCGGCAGGCGGCGCTCGACCAGCATGCGGATCACGCCCAGCGCGTGGCGCCGCAGCGCGAACGGATCCTTGTCGCCGGTGGGCAACTGGCCGATGCCGAACAGGCCGGCCAGCGTCTCGAGCTTGTCTGCCAGCGCCACCGCCAGCCCGGCGTCGCCGCGCGGCAGCGCGTCACCGGCGAAGCGCGGCTTGTAGTGGTCCTCGACCGCGTCGGCGATGGCGTCGCGCAGGCCGTCGTGGCGCGCGTAGTACGCGCCCATGATGCCTTGCAGTTCCGGGAATTCGCCGACCATGTCGGTCAGCAGGTCGGCCTTGGCCAGGGTCGCGGCCTCGTCGGCCATGTCGGCCAGCGCGAGGCCGCCGATCTGCTCGCCGATCTGGCGCGCGATCGCGCGCACGCGCTCGACGCGCTCGCCCTGGGTGCCGAGCTTGCCGTGGTAGACCACCTTGGCCAGGCCGGGCACGCGCGAGGCCAGCGTGCGCCGGCGGTCCTGGTCGAAGAAGAACTTGGCGTCGGCCAGGCGCGGCCGCACCACACGCTCGTTGCCGGTGATCACGCGCGAGGGGTCGTCCGGGTTCACGTTGCTGACGACGAGGAAGCGGTTCGTCAGCCTGCCCTGCGCGTCCAGCAGCGGAAAGTACTTCTGGTTCGCCTTCATCGTCAGGATCAGGCACTCCTGAGGCACGGCCAGGAACTCTGCCTCGAAGCTGCAGCGCAGCACCTTCGGGCGCTCGACGAGCGCGGTCACCTCGTCCAGCAAGGCCTCGTCGTCGACCGGGCGCAGGCCCTCGGCCGCCGCGGCATCGTTCAACTGGCGCTCGATCTCGGCGCGCCGCGCCGCGAAGCCGGCGATCACCGAGCCCTGCTCGAGCAGGTCTTGCTCGTAGCCGTCGGCGTTGTCGATGACGACCGGGTCGACGGCTGCCTCGAAGCGGTGACCGTGCGTGTGGCGGCCGGCGACGAGGCCGAGCGCCGACACCGGCACCACGTCGGCGCCGTGCAGCGCCACGAGCGCATGCGCCGGGCGCACGAAGTCCACGCTCGTCCAGCCGTCGTCGAGCTGGTAGCGCATCACCTTGGGGATGGGCAGCTTCGCCAGGGCCTCGTCGAGGGCGCGCTGCAGGCCGGCGGCCAGCGTGGCGCCGGGCTGCACGCTGTCGAGGAACAGGACTTCCGCCTTGCCGTCGACGGCGCGGCGCAGGCCGGCCACCGCCGAGGCGTCGGCGCCGAGCGCGGCGAGCTTCTTCAGCAGCGCCGGTGTCGGCGCGCCGGCGGCGTCCAGCCCCACCGCCACCGGCATCAGCTTGCTCGACACGGCCTTGGGCGGCGCGACGGCGCGCACGGCGCCGATGCGGGCGGCCAGCCGGCGCGGCGAGGCGTAGCTCGTCAGCGTGGCGCTCTCGGCCAGCAGGTCCTGGGCGCGCAGCGCGTCGTGCAGCGCCTGCCCGAAGGCCTCGCCCAGGCGCTTGAGCGCCTTGGGCGGCAGTTCCTCGACGCAGAGCTCGACCAGCAGGGTCCGGGTGTTCATGGCGTCCATGGCTCAGGCCTCCTGCGCCTGCGGGGCCTGCGCGGCGCGCTGGGCCAGCACCTCGTCGGCCCAGGCGCGCGGCGCCATCGGGAAGCCCAGCCGGGCGCGGCTGTCGACGTAGCTCTGCGCCACGGCACGGGCGAGGTTGCGGATGCGGCCGATGTAGGCGGCGCGCTCGGTGACGCTGATCGCGCCGCGCGCGTCCAGCAGGTTGAAGGAGTGGGCCGCCTTCAGCACCTGCTCGTAGGCCGGCAGCGCGAGTTGCTGCGCGATCAGGCGCAGCGCCGTCTTCTCGTGCGCGCCGAAGGCGCCGAGCAGGAAGTCCACGTCGCTGTGCTCGAAGTTGTAGGTGCTCTGCTCGACCTCGTTCTGGTGGTAGACGTCGCGGTAGAGCAGGCGCCGCGGGGGCGAGCCGTCCGCCGTCGGCGCGCCCTCGGTCCAGACCAGGTCGTAGATGTTTTCCACGCCCTGGATGTACATCGCCAGGCGCTCCAGGCCGTAGGTGATCTCGCCGGTCACGGGCTTGCAGTCGATTCCGCCGACCTGTTGGAAGTAGGTGAACTGGGTCACCTCCATGCCGTTGAGCCAGACCTCCCAGCCCAGGCCCCAGGCCCCGAGCGTGGGGTTCTCCCAGTCGTCCTCGACGAAGCGGATGTCGTTGCGCTTCAGGTCCAGGCCCAGGGCCTGCAGCGAGCCGAGGTAGAGCTCGAGGATGTCCTTGGGCGCCGGCTTCAGCACCACCTGGTATTGGTAGTAGTGCTGCAGTCGGTTCGGGTTGTCGCCATAGCGCCCGTCCTTGGGGCGGCGGCTGGGCTGCACGTAGGCGGCCTTCCACGGCTCGGGCCCGAGCGCGCGCAGGAAGGTCGCGGTGTGGCTGGTGCCGGCCCCGACCTCCATGTCGTAGGGTTGCAGCAGCGCGCAGCCCTGCGCGTCCCAGTAGGACTGCAGGTTCAGGATCATCTGCTGGAAGGTCAGCATGGCAGCGGCCGGGGAGGGCCCCCCGATCTGGGAAAACCGCAAAGTTTACGGGGCAGGGGGCACCGAGCCCGGTTCAGGGGGCTGGGGAGCGCCTGCGCGCGCAGGCGGCGGCCAGGGCCAGCGCCAACCCGAACAGCGGCCACAGCCCCAGGCGCCCGGCCCAGGCGGCATAGGGCGTGGTGCCGGTGCGGCCCTCGAACTCGCCGTCGAGCACGCCGCGCTGACGGGGCTCGAGGCGGTGGGTGACGCGGCCGCGGTGGTCGATGATGGCGGTGGCGCCGGTGTTGGTGGCGCGCAGCATCGGCCGCTGCAGCTCGAGCGCGCGCAGGCGAGAGAGGTTCAGGTGCTGTGGGATGGCCACCGTGTCGCCGAACCAGCCGATGTTGCTGAGGTTGACGAGCGCCGTCGGCGCGCGCGCCGGGTCGACGAAGCGCGCGGCCAGTTCCTCGCCGAACAGGTCCTCGTAGCAGATGTTGGGGGCCAGGCGCTGGCCACCCAGGGCCATCGACGGCGCGTTCACCGGGCCGCGGGCGAAGTCGCCGAGCGGGATCTGCATCAGCTCGGTGAACCAGCGGAATCCGCGCGGGATGAACTCGCCGAAAGGTACGAGGTGGGCCTTGTCGTAGCGGTAGGCCTCCTCCTGGCCTGGCCGCAGGCCCACCGCCGAGTTGGTGTAACCGTTCTCGAAGCTGCCCAGCGGCACGCCGACGAGCGCTGCCTGCCCGGACTGCTGAAAGTGCCGCGCCAGCCCTGCCCACCAGCCGGGGGCGAGCACGTCGAGCTGCGCCGGCAGCAGCGGCACGGCGGTTTCCGGGGCGACGACGAGCTGCCCGCGCGCCTGCACGAGGGCCTCGCGCAACCAGGCCAGGTTCTGCGGCATGCGCTCGCCCGAGAACTTCTCGTCCTGGGCCACTCGCGGCTGCAGCAGGGTCACCGTCATGCGGCCCGCGGTCTCGGTGAAATCCAGCGGGTGCAGCACGGCGGGTGCCAGCAGCAGGGCCAGCGCGGCGGCCATGCACCCGGCCCGTCGGCCCGGCGTTCGATCGGCGGCCTGGGCCGTGCTCTGTCCGGACGCCGCGTCGGCGCGCCGGCCGGCGAGGGGCAGGGCGCCGAAGACCGCCAGCGCGGCGGCCCCGGCCAGCACCGCGCCCATGCCGTACACCCCGACCCAGGGCGCAAGCCCCGCCAGCGGCGCGTCGACCTGGGTGTAGCCGCTGGCGGCCCAGGGAAAGCCGGTGAACAGCTCGCCGCGGGCCCACTCCGCCAGCAGCCACAGCGCGGCGAACAGGCCGGCATCGGGCAGGGCCCGGCCGCGGCGCCAGCGCGCCCAGGCGGCGCAGGCCAGCGCGAGGTAACTCGACAGCGCGGCCGCCAGCACCAGCACGGCCAGCCCCGCCATCCAGGCGGGCAACCCGCCGTAGCGGTGCATGCTGATGTGCAGCCACCACACGGCGGCGACCAGCCACGCCGTGCCGAAGATGCCGCCCAGCCAGGCCGCGCGCCCGGGGCCGGCCGGCTGCAGCCGCCAGGCGAGCACGCCCACGGACAGTGGCGCGAGCGCCCAGGCGCCAGTGTGGGTGCAGGCCAGCGGCAGCGCGGCGCCGGCCGCGGCCACCGCCGCGGTATCCAGAGCGAACCGGCGCACAGAGTTCCCAGGCGCTCAGCGGCCCCGGCTCTCAGCCCGCCGCCTCGCGGGCGGCGGCTTCGTCGCCGGGCACGCGCGCGACGCGGAACCAGCGCACCGCGCCGCCGCGGGTGAGCATGACGGTGAAGCGCAGGCCCGCCACGTCCACCGCCTCGCCACGGCGGGGCACGCGGCCGAGCCGGTCGGCCACCAGGCCGCCGATGGTGTCGAAGTCGTCTTGCGACAGCTCGACCGCGAAGGTCTCGTTGACGACGCGCACCTCGGCGTCGCCAGCCACGCGGTGGCTGCCGTCGGCCAGCGAGACGACGCCGCTGTCGGCGTCGCGCTCGTCGAACTCGTCCTCGATCTCGCCGACGATCTCCTCGAGCACGTCCTCGATCGTGATCAGCCCGGCTGTGTTGCCGAACTCGTCGATCACGATCGCGAGGTGGTTGCGGTTAGAGCGGAAGTCGCGCAGCAACTCGTTCAGGCCCTTGCTCTCGGGAACGAAGACGGCCGGGCGCAGCAGCGTGCGCAGGTTCAGCTCGGGTGCGCGCTGCAGCTTCAGCAGGTCCTTGGCGAGCAGGATGCCGATGATGTTGTCGCGTTCGCCATCGTGCACCGGGAAGCGCGAGTGGCCGGTGTCGATGACCAGCGCCAGCAGCTCGTCATAGGGCGCGTTGATGTCGAGCAGGTCCATGCGCGGCGCGGCGACCATCACGTCGCCGGCCGTCATGTCGGCCATGCGGATGACGCCTTCGAGCATGGCGCGCGACTCGGGCTCGATCAACTCGCGGTGCTCGGCGTCGGCGAGGGACTCGATCAGCTCGTCGCGGGAGTCGGGGCCGGGGGAGATGAATTCGACGAGGCGCTCGAACAGCGTGCGCCTGTCGGTGGGCTTGCCGGCGCCGCGAGCGTTTTGGGAGCGCGGCGCCTTGGCTGGCGGAGTTTCTGACACGGTCGTGCCGGAAGTGGCGACAGGCGGGAGAATACCGCAGCGCCGGCCGCACGGTGCCGTGAAGCGGCCCCGCGGCCTGCCGGGCGGCTTGAATTCCGCCGGCGCGCACCGCACCTTCGCCATCCTCTTGCCAGCGCCTGCGCGCGCTCCACGCCATGTCCCTGATTCCCGTCACCATCCTCACCGGCTTCCTCGGCGCCGGCAAGACGACGCTGCTCAAGCGCGTGCTGACCGAGGCCCACGGCCAGAAGATCGCCGTGATCGAGAACGAATTCGGCGCCGAGAACATCGACAACGACATCCTCTCGGTCAGCACCGAGGAGCAGATCATCCAGATGAGCAACGGCTGCGTCTGCTGCACGATCCGCGAGGACCTGCGCACCACGCTGGCCGAACTGGCCGAGAAACGGCGCAAGGGCGAGCTGCAGTTCGACCGCATCGTGATCGAGACCACCGGCCTGGCCGACCCGGGCCCGGTGGCTCAGACCTTCTTCATGGACGACGAGGTCGCGGGCAGCTACCTTCTGGACTCCATCCTGACGCTGGTGGACGCCAAGCACGCCGATCAGCAGCTCGACACGCGCCAGGAAGCGCGTCGCCAGGTGGGCTTCGCCGACCAGATCTTCATCAGCAAGACCGACCTCGTGCCGCAGGACGCGGTGGACGCTCTGACGCACCGGCTCAAGCACATGAACCCGCGCGCGCCGCACCGGGCGGTGCACTTCGGCGAGGTGGCGATCGCCGAGGTCTTCGACCTGCGGGGCTTCAACCTGAACGCCAAGCTCGACATCGACCCCGATTTCCTCAATGTCGACGACGGCCACGGCCACGATCATGGACACCATCACGACCATGACCACGAGCACGGCGAGCATTGCGACCACCCTCACCACCACCGCCACGACGACGACGTCAAGTCCTTCGTCTTCCGTGCCGACCGTGCGTTCAACCCGGCCAAGCTCGAGGACTTCCTCGGTGCCATGGTCCAGGTCTACGGCCCGAAGATGCTGCGCTACAAGGGTGTGCTGCACATGAAGGGCAGCGACCGCAAGGTCGTCTTCCAGGGGGTGCACCAGCTCATGGGCAGCGACCTGGGCCCGAAGTGGGCGCCCGCCGAGAAGAAGGAAAGCCGCATGGTCTTCATCGGCATCGACCTGCCGCGCGAGGTGCTCGAGCAGGGTCTGGAGCAGTGCCTGGCCTGAGCGCGCGCCGGGGTTTCACCAGGGCTCTGCGACGGCTCCACGGCCTTGCGCAGCCGTGGCTACAATCCGCGCGCTTCGACGGGGAGGGGGGCGTCGGTCCGCAAGGCCCGCGCTGTCCGTCGAACCCGGCAAGCACCCGCTGCGTTCCGTGACCGGGACGCCAGGATGGGCCACAGGTCAGGAGAAAGCCGTGAGCAAGACCTCTGCCAAGCCGGTTGCCGCACCCAAGGGTGCCGGCGCCAAGCCCGGGGGTGGCAAGGCTGCCCCTGCCGGCACGGGTGCGTCCGCGGCAGCGACCACCCCGACCCCATCGACCCATTCCTTTTCCGACCGCTTCGGGCCGGCGCGCGCGCCGGCCCGGACCCACCCTGAACCGATGCCATCCTTGAAGACCCCGGTCAAGCCCGACCCCAAGCTGGCCAACGCCTGGAAGACCAAGGCCGGGCGCGACCTGAGCGAAGCCGAGTTGCTGGCGATGCCCGAGTCGGAGTACATGAACGACAAGCAGCTCGAGTTCTTCCGAGTCCGGCTCCAGGGCCAGAAGGACGACCTGCTGTCCAACGCCGGCGAGACCACCGAGCACCTGCGCGAGGACACGACCATCGTGCCCGACCCGGCCGATCGCGCCACGATCGAGGAGGAGCACGCCCTGGAGCTGCGCACCCGCGACCGCGAGCGCAAGCTGCTGAAGAAGATCAGTCAGGCGCTGGCGCTCCTGGACACCGGCGAGTACGGCTACTGCGACGAGACCGGCGAGCCCATCGGCCTGCCTCGGCTGCTGGCACGCCCCACAGCCACGCTGTCGCTGGAGGCGCAGCAGCGGCGCGAACTCAAGCAGAAGATGTTCGGGGACTGAGAGGCCTTTGCCCATGCCTGGGCGCCTGCCGCGCCGCGCGCACCGGCGGCGCCGGGAGGCCCTCGTACGGCAGCGCGAATGGCCGCCGGCCGGGCCGGTGGCGTCTGCTCCGGCGGTGACCTCCGGGCGCGCCGAGGCGGCCCGGCTGCTCCGGGACATCGACAAGTTCGCGCGCGAATGTGAACGCGCCGTCGACCTCGAACTGGACCTCCTGCCCCCGCCTGCCGGCCAGCCCGGCCCGACGCGATGAACGACACCTTTCACGGTACCACCATCCTCAGCGTGCGCCGCGGCGCAAGCGTGGCCATGGGCGGCGACGGCCAGGTCACCCTGGGCCACATCGTCGTCAAGTCGAGCGCGCGCAAGGTGCGCAAGCTGCACCGCGACCAGGTGCTCGCGGGCTTCGCCGGCGCAACGGCCGACGCCTTCACGCTGTTCGAGCGCTTCGAGGCCAAGCTCGAGAAGCACCAGGGGCACCTGGTGCGCGCGGCCGTCGAGCTGACCAAGGACTGGCGCACCGATCGCGTGCTCCGCCGCCTGGAAGCCATGCTCGCGGTGGCCGACCGCGAGAGCTCGCTCATCATCACCGGCAACGGCGACGTGCTCGAGCCCGAGCGCGGTATCGTCGCCATCGGCTCGGGTGGGGCCTACGCTCAGGCGGCGGCGCTGGCGCTGACCGAGCATACCGAGCTCGCCCCGGCCGAGGTGGTGGCCAAGGCGCTCGCGATCGCCGGCGAGCTGTGCATCTACACCAACCAACGCCACACGATCGAGGTGCTGGAGTGACGCTGCCGATGACCCCCCGCGAGATCGTCTCCGAGCTCGATCGCCACATCGTCGGCCAGACCGCGGCCAAGCGCGCGGTGGCGATCGCGCTGCGCAACCGCTGGCGGCGCCAGCAGGTCGACGAGAAGCTGCGCGCCGAGATCACGCCCAAGAACATCCTGATGATCGGCCCCACCGGCGTGGGCAAGACCGAGATCGCGCGCCGCCTCGCGCGCCTGGCCGACGCCCCCTTCGTCAAGGTCGAGGCGACCAAGTTCACCGAGGTCGGCTACGTCGGCAAGGACGTCGACACCATCGTGCGCGACCTGGTCGAGGTAGCGGTGAAGCACGAGCGCGAGCGCCAGGTGCGCACCAAGCGCACCCAGGCGGAGGACGCGGCCGAGGACCGCGTGCTCGACGTGCTGGTGCCGCCGCCGCGCTCGGAGTTCGGCCAGGCATCGTCCGGCGGCGCCGACAACACCGCGCGCCAGGTCATGCGCAAGCGCCTGCGCGAAGGCACGCTAGACGACAAGGAGATCGAGCTCGAGGTCGCCGAGGCCCGCACCGCTCTCGAGGTCATGGGCCCGCAGGGCATGGAGGAGATGGCCGAGCAGCTCAAGGGCCTGTTCTCGCAGCTCGGCCAGGGCCGGCGCCGCACGCGCCGCCTGAAGGTGCGCGAGGCGCTGCGCCTGCTCGTGGACGAGGAGGCGGGCAAGCTCGTCAACGAGGAGGAGATCCGCGCCACGGCGCTGGCGCACGCCGAGTCCTCCGGCATCGTCTTCATCGACGAGATCGACAAGGTCGCCACGCGCAGCGAGCACGGCGGCGCCGACGTCAGCCGCCAGGGCGTGCAGCGCGACCTGCTGCCGCTGGTCGAGGGCACCTCGGTCAACACCAAGTACGGCATCGTCAGGACCGACCACATCCTTTTCATCGCCTCCGGCGCCTTCCACCTGGCGCGCCCGAGCGACCTGATCCCCGAGCTGCAGGGCCGCTTCCCGATCCGCGTGGAGCTTGCTTCGCTGACGGTGGACGATTTCGAGGCCATCCTGACGAGCACCCATGCCAGCATCGTGCGCCAGTACCAGGCGCTGCTTGCCACCGAGGGGGTGACGCTGGAAATCACGCCGCAGGCGGTGCGCCGCATCGCGCAGATTGCCTGCGACGTCAACGAGCGCACCGAGAACATCGGCGCGCGGCGCCTGGCCACGGTGATGGAGCGGCTGCTCGACGAGCTCAGCTTCGACGCGCCGGAGCGCGGAGGCCAGGCGGTGAGCCTGGATGCGGCGCAGGTGGACGCCTGCCTGGGCGAGCTGGCCCGCAACGAGGACCTGTCGCGTTACGTGCTGTGAACTTCAGCCCGGCCGAAGGTCTTCCTGCGCGGCCGGGTTCTCAGTTGCCGGAGCCGGGGTAACTCCCCGCGCGCTCGGCCTGCAGCACCAGCAGGCCGTCGAAGATCAGCGCGTCGACCAGTTCGTGCGGGATGTCCAGATAGGGCGAGACCTTCCAGCCCGCGCCGCCGGTCATCACGGTGCGCGGCCCCTGGCCGCAATGCGCGCTGAGGTGGCGGTGCATGCGCTCGATGGCGCCGGTGATGGCGTAGGTACCGCCACTGGTGAGCGCGTCGCTCGTGTTCTTCGGGAAGTCGACCACGTCGCCCGTGGGCACGCGCAGGCCTGCGGTGCCGCCCTCGAGCGCGCGCAGCATGATGCCGTGGCCGGGCAGGATCAGGCCGCCGAGGAAGCGGCCGTCGGCGTCCATCGCGTCCACCGTCACGGCGGTGCCGATCATGACGACGAGCACCGGCCCCCGATGCCCGCGCGCGAGACAGCGCCAGCGCGCGCCGACCTGCGCCACGAAGCGGTCGGCGCCGAGCCGCCCTGGGTGGTCGTAGCCGTTGAGCACGCCGCCGCCCTTGGGGCCCGAGGCCACCCAGCGGCCGGAGATGTCCCAGAGTTCGAGCTGCTCCTCGACGCGCTTGCGCACTGCGTCGCCGGCTACGTTGCAGCCCAGCATGCCCTCGGGCGCCGGCAGCGTGCGCCAATCGCCTTCAGCCAGCGTGTCGATGTGCTCGAGGAAGACCGCGCCCTGGGCCTGCAGCCGGGCCCCCGGGTGCCCGGAGTCGAACACGGCCCATTTCAGCCGCGTGTTGCCGATGTCGATTGCCAGAAAGCCCATGAGCCGCGACCTCGCCGTTCCCCCTTGCTGCGGACCCGAATCCTAACCACAGGCGACGTGACGCGCCGTCGCAGGTTGTGCGGGGGCTTGGCGTGGGGATGGCAGACCCGCGTCAGCCAGGGATGGCATCATTGCAATTGACGTTAACGTCAACCGGGAGCCTGCAGATGACCGACCTCTCCGCCGAATTCAAGGGCCTGGCCGAGTACCGGCCGGTGAACAAGGTGCGCTTCGTGACGGCGGCCAGCCTGTTCGACGGGCACGACGCAGCCATCAACATCATGCGCCGCATCCTGCAGGGCATGGGCGCGGAGGTCATCCACCTCGGCCACAACCGCTCGGTCGACGAGGTCGTCACCGCCGCGCTCCAGGAGGACGCGCAGGGCATCGCCGTCAGCAGCTACCAGGGCGGGCACGTCGAGTACTTCAAGTACATGGTGGACCTGCTGCGCGAGCGCGGCGGGGCGCACGTGCAGGTCTTCGGCGGCGGCGGCGGCGTGATCGTCCCGGCCGAGATCCGCGAACTGCAGGACTACGGCGTCACGCGCATCTACAGCCCGGAGGACGGGCAGCGCATGGGGCTGCAGGGCATGATCGGCGAGATGCTGATGCGCTGTGACCGGGACCTCTCGGTGCATGCGCCCCGGGATGCGGCCGCGCTGCAGGGGCACACCGGGGCGGCCTGGCGGGCGCTGGCGCAGGCGATCACGGCGCTGGAGAACGGGCGCGCCGACCCCGCGCTGAAGGCCGCGTTGCACGCGCAGGCGACGCAGGTGCGGGTGCCGGTGGTGGGCATCACCGGCACGGGCGGGGCGGGCAAGTCCAGCCTGACGGACGAGCTGATCCGGCGCCTGCGCCTGGACCAGGACGACGCGCTGCGTCTGGCGGTGATCTCGATCGACCCGAGCCGGCGCAAGAGCGGCGGCGCGCTGCTGGGCGACCGCATCCGCATGAACGCCATCGGTGAATGGAGCGCGGCCTCGGGGCGTCCCGGCGGCGGCGGGGCAGGGTCCGGTCCCCGTGTCTTCATGCGCAGCCTGGCCACGCGCGACTTCGGCAGCGAGATCAGCCTGGCCCTGCCCGACGTCATCGCCGCGTGCAAGTGCGCGGGCTTCGACCTGATCATCGTCGAGACCTCGGGCATCGGCCAGGGCGACGCGGCCATCGTGCCGCTGGTGGACGTGCCCATGTACGTGATGACGCCGGAATTCGGTGCCGCGAGCCAGCTCGAGAAGATCGACATGCTGGACTTCGCCGAGTTCGTGGCGATCAACAAGTTCGACCGCAAGGGCGCGCCGGACGCGCTGCGCGACGTGGCCAAGCAGGTGCAGCGCAACCGCGAGGCCTGGGGCAGGCGGCCCGAGGAGATGCCGGTCTTCGGCACCATGGCCAGCCGTTTCAACGACGACGGCGTGACGGCGCTGTACCAGGCGCTGAAGCCGCGCCTGGGCGAGCTGGGGCTGGGGCTCGCCCCTGGCCGGCTGTTGCCGGTGGCCACGCGCCACAGCACGCAGCAGGTGGCCATCGTGCCTGGCGCGCGGGTGCGCTACCTGGCCGACGTGGCCGACAGCGTGCGCGGCTACAAGCGGCGCGCGCGCGAGCAGGCGGCGCTGGCGCGCGAGGTGCAGCAACTGCGCGCCGCGGCCGGCATGCTGGCGGCCAGCAAACCCGACAAGCCGCGCGCCGCCGAAGCCGCGCTGACCCTGGCCGACGAGCGCGAGGGTCGGATGGATCCGCGCGCGCGCAAGCTGCTGGCGATGTGGCCCGAGATGGTGAGGGCCTACGCCGGCGACGAGTACGTGGTGAAGATCCGCGACCGCGAGATCCGCACCACGCTCACGCACACCACGCTGTCCGGCAGCAAGATCCGCAAGGTGGCGCTGCCGACCTGGGAGTGCCACGGCGAGCTGCTGAAGTGGCTGCTGCTGGAAAACGTGCCCGGCTCCTTCCCGTACACCGCCGGCACCTTCGCCTTCAAGCGCGAGAACGAGGACCCGACGCGCATGTTCGCCGGCGAGGGTGACGCCTTCCGCACGAACCGGCGCTTCAAGCTGCTGTCCGAGGGCATGCCGGCCAAGCGCTTGTCCACGGCCTTCGACTCGGTGACGCTGTACGGCCACGATCCCGACCTGCGCCCCGACATCTACGGCAAGGTGGGCAACTCGGGCGTGTCGATCGCGACGCTGGACGACATGAAGGTGCTGTACTCGGGCTTCGACCTGACGAACCCGACGACCTCGGTCAGCATGACCATCAACGGCCCGGCGCCCACGATCCTGGCGATGTTCATGAACACCGCCATGGACCAGAACCTGGAGAAGTTCCGCGCCGACAACGGGCGCGAACCCACCGACGACGAGGCGCAGAAAGTCCGCGCCTGGACACTGGCCAACGTACGCGGTACGGTGCAGGCCGACATCCTGAAGGAGGACCAGGGGCAGAACACCTGCATCTTCTCCACCGAGTTCAGCCTGAAGGTGATGGGCGACATCGCCGAGCACTTCGTGCACCACGACGTGCGCAACTTCTACTCGGTCAGCATCTCGGGATACCACATCGCCGAGGCCGGCGCCAACCCCATCAGCCAGCTCGCCTTCACGCTGTCCAACGGCTTCACCTTCGTCGAGGCCTATCTCGCACGCGGGATGCACATCGACGACTTCGCGCCGAACCTGAGCTTCTTCTTCAGCAACGGCATGGACCCGGAGTACACGGTGCTTGGGCGCGTGGCGCGCCGCATCTGGGCGGTGGCGATGCGCGAGCGCTACGGCGCCAACGAGCGCAGCCAGAAGCTGAAGTACCACATCCAGACCAGCGGCCGCAGCCTGCACGCGCAGGAGATCGCCTTCAACGACATCCGCACGACGCTGCAGGCGCTGATCGCGATCTACGACAACTGCAACAGCCTGCACACCAACGCCTACGACGAGGCCATCACCACCCCCACCGAGGAGAGCGTGCGCCGGGCGATGGCGATCCAGCTCATCATCAACCGCGAGTGGGGCCTGGCGAAGAACGAAAACCCGAACCAGGGCGCCTTCGTCATCGACGAGCTCACCGAGCTGGTCGAGGAGGCGGTGCTGGCCGAGTTCGAGCGCATCGCCGAGCGCGGCGGCGTGCTCGGCGCGATGGAGACGGGCTACCAGCGTGGCCGTATCCAGGAAGAGAGCATGCACTACGAGATGCTCAAGCACACCGGCGAGCATCCGATCATCGGCGTCAACACCTTCCGCAACCCGGCCGGCGACCCGGTGCCCGAGCACATCGAGCTTGCGCGCTCGACCGAGGACGAGAAGCAGTCGCAGCTGCAGCGCCTGCAGGACTTCCACGCGCGCCACGCTGCCCAGGCGCCGGCCATGCTGGAGCGCCTCAAGCAGTCGGTCATCGACAACGCGAACGTCTTCGAGGTGCTGATGGACGCCGTGCGCTGCTGCAGCCTGGGCCAGATCACGAGCGCGCTGTTCGAGGTCGGTGGGCAGTACCGGCGCAGCATGTGACGCTCCCGCGGGGGTGGCTTGCCGTCCCCCGCGCGCGCCCTCGGTGCCGTGCACTGGACAAGCGATGCGGCTTCGGCACAAGATCGGCCCATGGCCGAGGACCGTGCCGCCACCGCCCTGACGCTGCAGCAGTGCCTGGCCGCGGTGGAGCGGCTCGGTCGCGAGGTGGTGCAGCTGCGCGAACAACTGCAGGCGATGCAGCGTGCCGATGCCGCCGCCCCGCTTGGCGGTGCGCCCGAGGACCGGCCTGGCGGCCCATCTGGCCACCCGCCCGGCGGCACCGGCGCCGCGCGGCCGCCGCCGCCGGGCCCGGGCGGTGCGATCCCGGCCGCGTCCGCGGCGGCCTTGCGCTCGTCACGCTCGGTCTGGCCGGGGGCGGGCGGCAGCACCCCGGCCGCGGCCCCGGGCGTCTCGCTCGAGGACGGGCCGGGCTACCAGCCCGTCGCACCACGTCCGGGCTTCCTGCAGCGCGCGCCGGCCACGCTGGAGCAATGGCTGGTCCGGTTCGAGATCCGGGACCTGCCGGTGCTCGCGCGCACGGCCGAGGCGCTGGAACGCTGGCGCGCCGACGAGGACGCGGTGGACCTGCACGCGCTGGGCGAAGTCATCCGCAACGACCCGCTGATGACGCTGAAGGTCTTCGCGCACGTGGCGAGGGCGCGCGGCCTGCATGCCGGCAGCGTCCCCGAAGACGTCACGGGCGCCCTCGTGATGCTGGGAGTCGGCCCCTTCTTCCGCGCCTTCGGCCCGCAGCGCACCGTGGAGCAGGCGCTCGCGGGCTGGCCGGAGGCGCTGGCGGGCTTTGCCGGCGTCATGGCGCGTGCCCAGCGGGCGGCCCGGTTCGCGCTCGCCTTCGCCGTCCAGCGCATGGACCACGACGCGGTGCTGATCCACAGCGCCGCGCTGCTGCACGACTTCGCCGAGCTGCTGCTGTGGTTCACCGCCCCCCACCTGGCGCTGGAGATGCGGCGGCGCCAGCGCGCGCGCCCCGGCCTGCGCTCGACCGACGTGCAGGTGCTGCTGCTCAACGTGCGCCTGGTGGACCTGCAGCGCGCCCTCAGCCACCACTGGCACCTGCCGGCGCGCCTGCTGGCCATCACCGACGCCCACCGCAACCCGAACTCGCTGCAGGTGCGCACCGTGCAGCTGGCGGTGCGCATCGCGCGCCACAGCGCGCTCGGCTGGGACGACCCAGCCATTCCCGACGACGTGACCGAGATCTCGCGTCTGCTCAACCTCGCGGTCGAGCCGACGACCAAGCTGCTGCGCAGCATCGACGAGGGCTGAGATCCTGAGAGTCTTTCCCCCATGCCCGCCTTGCACCCCAAAACACCCCGTCTCGTCGTTGCAAATCCGCGCCATAGCCCGAGCTATGGCTGTGGTTTGCGCCTAGATACGGGGCGTTTTGGCGCGCCTTTCGGGCACGGCGGAAAAACTCTCAGGCTCTGATGCCCTCGGAGCCCGGGGTCGGCGCCACCTCCGGGCGGCTGGCGGGCGCCGCCCCTTCGATCCGGCGGGCCGGGTCGCGCCGCTAAACTGCGTCCCAGTCTGCACACCCTGCCTCGATGAGCGCCCGTCCCCCCGTCACCGCCGTCTACCCCGGGACCTTCGACCCGATCACCCTCGGCCACATGGACCTGATGGACCGCGGCGCGCGCCTGTTCGACCGCCTCGTGCTCGCGGTGGCCGTAGGGCACCACAAGCGCACGATGTTCACGCTCGACGAGCGCCTGGAGATGGTGCGCGAGGTCGCAGCCGGGCACCCGAACGTGGAGGTCGAGCCCTTCGACGGCCTGCTGACCCACTTCCTGGCCCGCATCGGCGGCCAGGTGGTGCTGCGCGGCGTGCGTACGACGAGCGACTGCGACTACGAGTTCCAGATGGCCGGGATGAACCGGCGCCTGATGCCCACCATGGACACGGTCTTCCTCACGCCTGGGGCGACGCTGCAGCACGTCAGCGCCACCTTCGTGCGCGAGATCGCGACCCTGGGCGGCGACGTCTCGGGCCTCGTGGCGCCCTCGGTCTTCCAGCGCGTGATGGCCCGCGTCGGCCGCAGCGCCAGCGCCTGAAGCCCGTCAGCCCGGCAGCCCGACGCCCACCCCGACTTCCGCGCGAGCCCCAGCACCATGGCCCTGTGGATCACCGACGAGTGCATCAACTGCGACGTCTGCGAGCCCGAGTGCCCCAACGAGGCGATCTCGATGGGCGAGGAGATCTACGAGATCGACCCGCACAAGTGCACCGAGTGCGTCGGCCACTTCGCCGAGCCGCAGTGCGTGCAGGTCTGCCCGGTCTCCTGCATCCCGGTCAACCCGGACCACGTCGAGACGCGGGAGCAGTTGCGGATGAAGTACGAGCGCCTGACGGGCCTTCCGGCGCCTGCGCATCCGGCCCCGACGGTTTGAGCGCCGGAGCGCCGGTCGCCGGCCGGGCGTGCAGCTTCATCATCGCCTGCTCCATCCGCCCGGCGACGAGCAGGTCGAGCTGGGCCACCGAGGTGTCGATCGACTGCTCGATTGCCTCGCGCTCGGCGGCCGGGGGCTTGCGCAGCACGTAGTTCGCCACCTCGGCCTTGACGCCGGGGTGGCCGATGCCCAGGCGCAGGCGCCAGTAGTCCGGGCTGCCGATCTGTGCGTGGATGTCGCGCAGGCCGTTGTGGCCGGCATGGCCACCGCCGAACTTGAGCTTCATCTGCCCCGGTGGCAGGTCGAGTTCGTCGTGCACGACCAGCAGTTCCTGCGGGGCGATCTTGTAGAAGCGCGCCAGCGCCGCCACCGCCTTGCCCGAGAGGTTCATGAAGGTCTGCGGTTCGAGCAGCCACACCGCGCCCTCGGCATGGGCAGCCCGGCCGGCCAGACCGAAGAAGGCGCGGTCGGTGGCCAGACGCACGCCCAGCCTGCGCGCGGCCGCATCCACCCACCAGAAGCCCGCGTTGTGGCGCGTGTGCTCGTATTCCGGGCCCGGGTTGCCCAGGCCGACCAGCAGCTTGATCATGGATCGCCCGCAAGGAAAAAGGGCTCCACCGCCGGGTGGAGCCCTGCCAGGAAGGGCTGCGCCCGCGGGCCGGACGCGCAGGGCGCGCCAGCCGCGGCGGGCAGGCAGCTCACTTCTTGTTCTGCTTCTCGTCCTTCTTCTTCGCCGGCGTCTTGGCCGCGGGCGCCACGACGGCTGCCGGGGCGGCCTCTTCCTCTTCCTTGGCCACGGTGACTGCCACGATCACCGGGTTCAGCGTGCCGTGGCGCACCGCCTTGATGCCCTCGGGCAGCTTCAGGTCGCTCACGTGCAGCGATTGGCCCTTGACCAGGCCCGACAGATCGATCGTGACGAACTCAGGCAGTTGCGAGGCCAGGCACTCGATCTCGAGCTCGGTCCGCACGTGGCTGACGAGGCCCTTGTCGGTCTTGACGGCGGGCGAGTTCTCCTCGCCGGTGAAGTGCAGGGGCACCTTCTTGCGCAGCCGCGTCGACTCGTCCACGCGCTGGAAGTCGATGTGCAGGACCTGCTGCTTCCAGGCGTGCATCTGGAAGTCGCGCAGCAGCACCTTCTGCACCTGGGTGCCGAGCTCCATCTCGAGGATGGAGGAGTGGAAGGCTTCCTTCTTCAGTGCGAAGTACAGCGCGTTGTGATCGAGCTCGATCATCGTGGGCGTGCCCGCACCATAGACGATGCCGGGCACCTTGCTGGCGTTGCGCAGGCGGCGGCTCGCTCCGGTCCCCTGCAGCGTACGCTCGAAAGCGGTGAATTTCATCTTGGACTCCGTTGGGAAGCGCCCGCGACCAGGCGCTGTAGGTGCGCGGGCGCCATGCCCGCGCGGCTTGCTGCCCGCCGCCGCTCGCGCGCCGGCAGGCGAACACTGGACACTCAGAAGTTGTTGTTCTGCTCCGCGAAGAGCGAGGTCACCGACTCCCCGTCGGAGATACGGCGTATCGTCTCGGCGAACAGGAAGGCCACCGACAACTGGCGGATCTTGCGGCATCCGCGGGCGGCTTCGCCCAGTGGAATCGTGTTGGTGATCACGACCTCGTCGAGCTGCGAGTTGGCGATGCGCTCGATCGCCGGGCCGGAGAACACCGGGTGCGTGCAGTAGGCGAAGACCTTGCCCGCCCCGCGCTCCTTCAGCACCTCGGCGGCCTTCACCAGCGTGCCCGCGGTGTCGATCATGTCGTCCATGATCACGCAGTTGCGGCCCTCGATCTCGCCGATCACATGCATGACCTCGGACACATTGGCCTTCGGCCGGCGCTTGTCGATGATGGCCAGGTCGCAGCCGAGCTGCTTGGCCAGTGCCCGCGCGCGCACCACGCCGCCCACGTCGGGCGAGACGACGACCAACTCGGGATAGTTCTTGTTCTTCAGGTCGCTCAGCAGCACCGGCGAGGCGTAGATGTTGTCGACCGGGATGTCGAAGAAGCCCTGGATCTGGTCGGCGTGCAGGTCCATCGTCAGCACCCGCTCGACGCCCACGGTCTCGAGCAGGTTGGCGACGACCTTGGCGCTGATTGGTACGCGGGTGGAGCGTGGCCGGCGGTCCTGACGCGCATACCCGAAATAGGGCATGACGGCGGTGATGCGGCGCGCGCTCGCACGCTTGAGCGCATCGGCCATGATCAACAGTTCCATCAGGTTCTCGTTCGTCGGGCTGCAGGTGGACTGCACGACGAAGACATCCCGGGCGCGGACGTTCTGCTGGATCTCGACGGTCACCTCGCCGTCGGAGAAACGGCCCACGTGGGCCTTGCCGAGCTCGATGCCCAGGCTGGAGGCGATCTCGCGGCCCAACGCCGGGTTGGCGTTGCCGCTGAAGAGCACGGTGTTGAAGAGCACGGTGGGCCTCGGCGCGACAGGCTGCGGGGTCAGGCGCTTGGCGTCAGCGCACGCAGCCTCGTGTCATTTGGCAGGGGAGGAAGGACTCGAACCCTCGCATGTCGGAATCAAAATCCGATGCCTTAACCAACTTGGCGACTCCCCTACACAGGACACCATTCGCACGGTGCCCTCGAACCGTTCACTCAGCCCAGTCGACCAACGGGTGGTGACCGAGGCCCCGACACAGCCGGCCGACCCAACCCTCGGGCAGCGAACCCTCGGGCCATGTCGCCTCGGGCAGCGCGCCCGTGTCGAGCTTGGAGAACACTGCGCTGCCCGAACCGGTCATCCGGCTGTTGCCGAACCGGACCTGCAGCCACTCGGCGGCTCGAGCCACCTCGGGGCACCGGGCCCGCGCCGGGGGCTCCAGGTCGTTGTGACCGAAATTCCCGAGAGGGTCGGCGAGTGCAAGCAGGGCACTGCTCTCCAAAGAGCCCAAAAGTATAGCTGAAGGCGTGTCGCGACGCAGCAGAGGGCTGGCGAAGATGTCGGCCGTGGCGATCGAGGCTGGCGGCTTGACGACGGCGTAGGCACGCGTGCCGGGCAGATCCACCGAGCGCAGTTGCTCGCCCACGCCTTGGGCCAGTGCGTCGTGGCCGTGGACGAAGAAGGGTACATCGGCCCCGAGGGTGGCTGCGATCTCGAGCAGGCGCGCGCGCGGCCAGCCCAGGCCCCACAGGCGGTTGAGGGCGAGCAGGACCGTGGCCGCGTCGGAGCTGCCGCCCCCCATGCCGGCCCCGGAGGGCAGGCGCTTGTCGATCCAGATGTCGGCTCCCAGGCCGATCCCGCCGGCCGCCTGAAGGGCGCGGGCCGCGCGCAGGCACAGGTCGTCGGGTGGCAGCGCCTCGCCCAGGTCGTGCCGGCGCAGCAGGCCGTCGCCGCGGCGCTCGAAGTGCAGGGTGTCGCACCAGTCGATCAGCACGAAGACGGACTCGAGCAGGTGGTAGCCGTCAGCGCGCCGCCCCGTCACGTGCAGGAAGAGGTTCAGCTTGGCCGGGGCCGGCAGGTCGTGCAGGGCGCGCAGGCTCACGTCGGCGCTCCGCGGCGCATCCGTGACGATCGCCCCTGGGGCTGCGGATCGGACGCAGCCGTGTTCACGGCGCGGGCTCCACGCGCAGGCGCAGCGTGACGGCCGGGCGGCTGTCGCGGCGCGCGACGATGCTGCCGCGCGCCAGCGCGGAGACGTCCACATCCCAGCCCGCCTGCTCGAAGCCCTGGGGCCGCAGCGCGTGCCCGAGACCGGGCCATGGGCGTCCCTGGATCCAGTCGAACAAGGCCTCCAACGGCAGCCGTTCTCCCAGGACGCGCTGGGTCAGTTCGGCCAGGCTGGCGTAACGACCCGTACCCTGGGCGGTCTCGAGCTGCGCACTGCCCGGTTGCCAGCGCGCGCGTGCCACCACCGTGCCCGTGGGCGCGAAGAGATCGAGCTGCCCGGTCGCCGGTTCGCCCCGCAGCTCGAACCCGGCGCTGAAGATGCGGGAGGCTTCGCTCTCCGTGCCCGAGACCTGGAGCACGAGGCGGCCGACGACCGACTCGCGTACCGCACGCGGCGGCGTGGAGGCGCAGGCTCCCAGGGCCAGGACCAGGGCAAGGCCCAGGACGCGGCGGCGGCGCAGCCCCGCCAGCGGGCGAGCGCCCGCCGGCGCCGTCAGCCCGGGCGTCATGGACTGCCCATGCCTGGGTCCCTGCCTACCCGGGCCATTCAGGGCTCGGCGCGGAAGCGCGCCACGGTCTCTCGCAGGACCTCGTTGCCGGCATCGCGCTGCCGGCCCTCGCGCCAGATGCGCAGGGCCTCGTCGCGCCGGCCCTCGACCCAGAGCACCTCTCCCAGGTGGGCAGCGATCTCGGCGTCGGGACGGGCGGCGTAGGCCTGCTGCAGCAGGCGCAGCGCTTCTGCGCGGTTGCCGAGCCTGAACTCGACCCAGCCCAGGCTGTCGGTGATGAAGGGGTCGCCGGGCATCAATTCCAGCGCCTTGACGATCAGCTCGCGCGCCTCCCGCAGGCGCACGCCCCGGTCGGCCAGCGAGTAGCCCAGTGCGTTGTGGGCATGGGCATGATCGGGCTTGAGCTCGATGACGCGACGCAGCAGGCGCTCCATGTCCTGCAGGCGGTTCGCCTTCTCGGCGACCATGGCCTGCTCGTACAGCAGGTCCAGGTCGCGCGGCCAGCGCTGGACTGCGCGCTCGTAAACCTCGTAGGCCTCGGCGTGGCGCTTCAGGTCGCGCAACAACTGGGCCTCGGCCACGAGCTTGGCACGGGCGTCGTCCTCCTCGCGCTCTGGCACCTTGCGGAGCAGCTCGCGCGCCTCGTGCACACGCCCCTGGCGGGCGAGCATGCCTGCACGGCGCGTCTGCACCTCCAGCAGGCGCTGCGGGTTGTCGATACGCTGCAGATAGGTCTCGGCCGCGGCGTAGTCCTGCCGCAGTTCGGCCGCCTGCGCCAGCATCAGCCAGGCCTGGGCGGTGGCGCCGTCCATCCTGTTCGCATCGTCCTCGTCCTCGTCTTCGTCTTGGGCAAGCGGCGCGGCCGGGGAGCCTGGGACAGCGGCGCCCGGCCCGGTGGCCAGCTCAAGGTAGCGCCGCACCGCGCGTTCCGCGGGGTCGGACTGCTTCAGCTCCAGGTGCAGCGCGCCGAGCATCAGCCAGGCCGGGGCGTTGTCGGGCTGCTGGGCGACAGCGGCCTGCATCTGCGCCAGCGCCTCGTCGTTGCGCTGCATCTGGCTGAGCGCGCGCGCGTAGGCCTGCCGCATCGGCACGGGCGGCGGTGCCGCCTGCAAGTGCCCTCTCACCACGGCCTCGGCCGCCGGCGCGCGCGGCATCATTTCGATGGCCAGCAGCGCCGGGCCGGATGCGTCCGGGGCGGCGGCGTGGGCCCGACGGACGAGATCGAGCGCACGCACCAGATCGCCCGCCTGCAGCCAGACCCGGCCTTGCGCCGTCCAGGAGGCCGCCCGCGTGCCGGCGTCCGCGCCCGTGGGCGGGAGCACGGTCTCGAGCATCGTCGCCACGGCCCGCGGCTCGGTGCTGCGCTGGAAGAAGCGGGGCAGAGAGGAGATGAGCGCGGCGCGCTCGCCCGCGGGCGTACGCGCGATCAGCAGACGCAGCGGTTCGGCGGCCTCGGCCGGCCGGTTCAGGGCCGACAGGACCTGCAATTGCAGCCGCACCGGCTCCAGCGCCTCGGGGTGCGCGGCGCGCCATGCGCGCGCTGCCGTGAGTGCTCGGTCGGCGGCACGGGCCTGCAGGGCCATGTCGACCGCGCGCTGGAACAGCTCGGGATGCCGGGTGCGCCGGGCCGCGTCGAGCACGACCTCGAAAGCGACGGCGGCGCGCCCCTGGCGCCATTCGATCTCGGCGGCGAGCAGTTGGTAGAACAACTGGGCATCGAGCGCGGAGTTGGTGTTCGCCTCTGGTGCGGGTGTAGCCTGCTCCGCCGGGGCGGGAGCAGGCCGGGCTTGCGACCAGGCGCAGGCCGGCGCCGCGGCCACGCATGCGGCGCCCAGCCAGGTCGCCCCGACGCGCCGCCAGCGGCGCGCCGAGACGGCGTATGGCGACGAAGCTGCGGGGGCGGCTGCGGGATGCCCAGGCGAGGTCGGTGTCATCAGCGCAAGCATACGCTGCCCGCAAGGTCCCAGGGCCGCCTGAGGGCAGCGCAGCGGCCTGCGGCGGGCCGGGCGTCCTTCTCGATAATGGGTCATGCCCGAGCTTCCCGAAGTCGAAGTCACCCGCCTGAGCATCGTCCGGCCCCTGGAGCAGGCGCGCGTGCTCGGCGTGCGCCTGGGCAAGCCGCTGCGCTGGCCCCTGGGCTGCGACCCGCAGAGTCTGGTCGGGCGGCAGCTCGGCACCACCGCACGGCGCGGCAAGTACCTGTGGCTGCCCCTGGGCCCGCGGCCCGGACAGGGCGAGGGCGAGGGCGATGCTGGCGGCCTGCTGCTGCACCTGGGCATGTCGGGCTCGCTGGCCTGGCGACCCGACCCCGAGGGTGAGGTTGCGGCCCTGGGTCCGCATGAGCACTTCGAACTCCTGACCGAGGGCGCGGCCGGGCGCGGCCGCCTGTGCCTGCGCGACCCGCGGCGATTCGGCGCCGTGGTCTTCTCCCGGGGGCTGGACCAGCCGCCCGCGGCCACGCTGCTCGCGCGGCTGGGGCACGAACCCTTCGACCCGGCGCTGACTCCGCAGGTCTTCCACGCGGCGCTGCACGGGCGCCGCGTCGCGATCAAGAATGTGCTGCTGTCGGGCGACCCGGTCGTCGGCGCCGGCAACATCTACGCCTGCGAGGCGCTTTACGGCGCCGGTATCGACCCGCGCACGCGCGCGCTCCGCATCAGCCGGCCGCGCGCGGCGCGCCTGCTGCAAGCGGTGCGTGACACGCTGGAGCGCGCCCTCGGGCTTGGGGGCTCGACCTTGCGTGACTTCAGCGACGCCCACGGCATGGACGGCTCCTTCCAGGACCACGCCGCCGTCTACGGTCGGGAGGGGCAGCCCTGCCTGCGCTGCGCGCTGCCGGTGCGCCGTATCGTGCAGGGCCAGCGGGCCACCTATTTCTGCCCGCAATGCCAGACGCGCTGAGCACGGCAGCCGGCCCCGGCGCTTCAGGGGCCGCAGCTGCATCTGAAGGCGGCGTGCCGCCCGGGCTGGCCGACCGCGTGGTGCGCTGGCAGCGGGCCCACGGGCGCCACGCCCTGCCTTGGCAGGGCACGCGCGACCCCTACCGGGTCTGGTTGTCCGAGGTCATGCTGCAACAGACCCAGGTGGCCACCGTGCTCGGCTACTACGGCCGATTCCTGCAGCGCTTCCCTGACGTGCATGCGCTGGCCGCCGCGCCGCTGGACGAGGTGCTGGCCTTGTGGAGCGGTCTGGGCTACTACAGCCGCGCACGCAACCTGCACCGGTGCGCCCAGGTGGTGGTCGCCGCGCACGCGGGGGCGTTCCCGCAAAGCAGCGCGGCGCTGGCGGCCCTGCCCGGCATCGGCCGCTCGACGGCCGCGGCGATCGCCGCCTTCTGCTTCGGCGAGCGCGCGGCCATCCTGGACGGCAACGTCAAGCGCGTTCTGACACGCGCGCTCGGCTTCGGCGGCGATCTGGCCACGGCGGCCCCGGAGCGGGAGCTCTGGGGCCTGGCGCAGGCCCTGCTGCCGTCGCAGGGCATCGAGGCCTACACCCAGGGCCTGATGGACCTCGGGGCCGAGGTCTGTACGGCTCGCCGCCCGTCCTGCCTGGCTTGCCCGCTCGAGCCGGAGTGCGTGGCGCGGGCGCTGGGGCGGCCCGAGTCCTTCCCGGTCAAGAGCCGGCGTACCCGGCGCGGGCGTCGCGCCCACATCCTGTTGTGGCTGGTGCACGACGCCCGAGTGTGGCTGGAGCAACGCCCGGCGCGCGGCGTCTGGGCCGGGCTTTGGAGCCTGCCCGAGTGGCCCGATGCGCAGGCGCTGCGCAAACTGACGCTATCCTGGCCCGGCGCGGGCGAGGATCTGCCGGTCATCGAGCACGCGCTGACACACTTCGACTGGACGCTGCAGCCGGTGCGCTGGCAGCTGCCGGCCGACCTGTCGCCGTCCGGCCTCGAGGCCGTCGAGGCGCAACTGCCCGCCTGCGGCCGCTGGCACACGCGGGCCCAGGCTCTCGAGGCCGGCCTGCCCGCGCCGGTGCGCAAGCTCCTGACGACCACGCCCGTGCAGGGCGCTGCGCGTCCGTACTTCAGCCCTTGACGACCTGCCGGTTGCGCAGGAACTCGTCGACCAGGCGCAGCCGCGCCTGCGGGTCTTCCAGCTCCATCAGGCGCTGCTTGGCCGTGAGCGCCACGGGCAGCAGTTCGCACCAGCGGTTGGCCACCCAGCCGGCGTCGCCCCAGCGCAGCGGCGGGTGGAAGGGCACCGTGCCCTGCGCCTGCAGCGTGGCCGCGGCCTCCTTCAGGGCTTCGATCACGGGCTGGAACTCCTCCCCGGCCGGCGCGGGTTCGTCGCCGGGAATGGGTTCGACCCCGTTGGCCACCCACAGCCCGTCGGGCCGCTGCACCGGGGCCTGCGTCAGCCGGAAGCGCGCGGTGCCGGTGCAGCGCAGCGTCAGGATACCCACCTGCTCGGCATCGACCTCGTCGATGCGGGCCAGTGTGCCCACGCCCTCGATGCGCATTCCCTCCGCGTTGGACCCGGCCTCGGCCCCGCGCGTGATGCACACCACGCCGAAGGGCTCACCGCTGCGCAGGCAGTGGCTGGCCAGGTCCAGGTAGCGGGCCTCGAAGATCTTCAGCGGCAGCGTGCCGCCGGGGAACAGCACCGTCTGCAGCGGGAACAGCGGCAGCGGGTCGGGCAGGGCAGTGGGTGGGCTCATTCGGCAGTGTCGAGCTCGCGATGCCGCACCAGGGTGGGACGGCTGGCGGTGAAGCGGGCGGTCAATTGCTCGGCCGCGTAGACGGAGCGGTGCTGGCCGCCGGTGCAGCCCAGGGCCACGATCAGGTGGTCGCGCTGGTCAGACTCGAAGCTGGGGATCCAGCGCTCCAGGAAGGCGGCGATCTGGGCCAGCAGCTCGGCCGCCTCGGGCTGGGCATCGAGGTGGCGCCGCACGGGTTCGTCGCGCCCGTTCAGCGGCCGCAGCTCGCGCACGTAGAAGGGGTTGGGCAGCATGCGCAGATCAAACACGAAGTCGGCGTCCAGCGGCACGCCGCGCTTGTAGGCGAAGGATTCGAATACCAGCGTCAGCGTGCCCGGGCCGGCGCCGACGAGGTCGCGCACCCAGGTGCGAAGCTGCGCCGGGCGCAGCAGGCTGGTGTCGAGCACCGTCGACGCCTCACGCAGGTCGGCCAGCAGTTCGCGCTCCTGTGCGATCGCTTTCTCCAGCGCGTGGGCGGTAGTGCCGTCAGCGCCCCCGTGCGCCAGCGGGTGCGGGCGTCTGGATTCGGCGTAGCGGCGCACCAGCGCCGGCGTGGCCGAGTCGAGGAAGATCGAGCGCACGCGCACGCCCTCGGCCTCGAGCGCCTGCATCAGTGGCAGCAGCACCGGCAGCGAGCGCCCCGTTCGCACATCCACCGCCACGGCGATGCGCTGGGTGCGGCGCTCGCCCTCCAGGCGGACGAACTCGGGCAGCAGCTCCGGCGGCAGGTTGTCGACGCAGAAGAAGCCCGCATCTTCCAGTGCGTGCAGCGCGACGGACTTGCCTGAGCCCGACATGCCGGTGATCAGGACTACCTTGGCTGTCTTCATCGCGCGCTCCCTTCGAGCAGGGCCTGGGCGTGGGCCAGGCTGGTGCCGGCCAGGCCCCCGCCGCCGAGCATGCGTGCGACCTCGGCCACGCGCGCCGCGCCGGCCACCGGCTCGATCCGGCTCACGACCTGCCCCTCGACGGCCCCTTTGCTGACGACGAAGTGGGCGTCGGCGCAGGCCGCCACCTGGGCGAGGTGAGTCACCGCCAGCACCTGGGTGTCGGCGCCGAGCTGCTTCAGCAGGCGGCCGACGCTGTCGCCGACGGCGCCGCCGACTCCGGCGTCGATCTCGTCGAAGATCAGCGTGGGCACCGCGCCCGCCGCCGCGCGGCCGCGTGCCGTCGTCACCGCGATGGCCAGCGCCAGGCGTGACAACTCGCCGCCCGAGGCCACCTTGGCCAGCGGTCGCGGGCTCGCGCCGGCATGGCCTGCAACCCGGAATTCCACCTGCTCCAGCCCGTGTGCCTGCGGCACCGGCAGCGGCTGCAGCACGATCTCGAAGCGGCCCGCGGCCATGCCGAGCTGCTGCATCGCCTGCGTCACCGCGGCGGCCAGCCGGGGCGCGGCTGCGCGTCGCGCGGCCGAGACCTCGCGGGCCTGCGCGCGAAAGGCACGCTCGGCCTCGTCGCAGGCCTGCTGCAACGCGTCCAGGTCGGCCGAGGCTTCGAGCGCGTGCAGTTCCTCGCGCCAGCCCTGCAGCAGCGCGGGCAGCTCGGCGGGCTGGCGCCGGTAACGCCGCGCGTGCTGCATCCAGGACGACAGGCGCGCGTCGAGCTCGGCCAGACGGCCGGGATCGGGCTCACGGTGGCCCAGATAGGCCTGCAGCGTGTGCGCCGCGTCCTGCAACTGGGCCTGGGCCGACTGCAAGACCTCGGCCACGGCAGCCAGCCCCGCGTCATAGCGCCCGACGGCCGCCAGGGCGTCGGCGGCGCGCCCGGCCAGGCCATCGGCCGAGGGATCGGCCTCGGACACGGCGTCGAGCGCCAGGCGTGCCGCCTCGAGCAAGGCCTGGGCATGGGCCAGGCGCGTGTGCTCGGTGTTGATCTCCTCCCATTCGCCGGCCGAGGGCTCGAGCCGGGCGAGCTCGCCGATCTGCCACTGCAGGCGCTCACGCTCGCGCTCCAGGCCGTCGCGCGTCTGGCGCGCGCGCTCCAGCGCCTCCAGCGCCACGCGCCAGGCCGACCAGGCTGCCGACAACGGCGCAAGGTCCACCCCGGCCTGGGCGTCGAGGAGCGCCCGCACCGCGGCGGGCCGCGTGAGGCTCTGCCACGCGTGCTGGCCGTGGATCTCGACCAGGTGGTCGGCGACCTCGCGCAACTGAGCCACCGTGGCGGCGCTGCCGTTGACCCAGGCGCGGCTGCGCCCCTCGGCGTCGAGGATGCGCCGCATCAGCAGCGTCGCCCCGTCGTCGAAGCCCGCCTCGGCCAGCCAGGCCGACAGCGTGCGCGGGGTGTCGAACTCGGCCACGATCTCGGCGCGCGCGGCGCCTTCGCGCACCACGCCGGCGTCGCCGCGCGCGCCGAGCGCAAGCTGCAGCGCATCCACGAGGATGGACTTGCCGGCACCGGTCTCCCCGGTCAGCACCGAGAAACCCGGGCCGGTCTCGAGCTCGAGTTCGCGCACGATGACGAAGTCGCGCAAGGCGATGCGCCGCAGCATGGCCGTGACCCCCGTGCTAGACCACGCCCTCGTACCAGCGCAGCTTGCGCCGCAGCGTGGCGTAGTAGTTCCACCCCGGCGGATGCAGGAAGCGCACCTTGTGCTGCGAGCGCCGCACGCGGACCTCGTCGCCGTGCAGCAGGCTGGTCAGCGATTGCATGTCGAAGTTCGCCGAGGCGTCGCGCCCGGCGACGATCTCGATGCGGATCTCGCCGTGGTCGGGCAGCACGATGGGGCGGTTGGACAGCGTGTGCGAGGCGATGGGCACGAGCACCCAGCCTGCGATCCCGGGGTGCAGGATGGGCCCGCCGGCCGACAGCGCGTAGGCGGTGGAGCCGGTGGGCGAGGCCACGATCAGGCCGTCGGCGCGCAGGTTGGCGACGAAGTCGTCGCCGATCGTCACCCGCAGCTCGACCATGCTCGCCGTGGCGCCACGACTGACGACGACGTCGTTCATCGACAGGCCCTCGAAGATGCGCTCGCCGTCGCGCCAGACGCTGGCGTCCAGCATGGTGCGGCGCTCCTCCTCGAACTGCCCGGCCAGCATGGGCGCGAGGGCCTCGCGGAAGCGGTCCTGGGGCACGTCGGTGATGAAGCCGAGCCGGCCCTGGTTGATGCCCACCAGCGGGATGTCGTGGCGCGCGAGCTCGCGCGCGATCCCGAGCATGGTGCCGTCGCCACCGACGACCACGGCCAGGTCGCAGCGCGTGCCGAGCTGGGCTCGCGGCAGCACGTCGTACTGCGTCATGCCGGCGCCGGCGGCGGTCTCGCTGTCGAAGGAGACGTCCAGACCCTGCTCGCTCAGGAAGTGCGCCAGATCCTCGAGCACCGGATGGATGCCGCGGGCCTGGAATTTGCCGATGATGGCGGCGTGGCGGAAGCGAGCGGCCATGCGAGCTTGGATGTTTCGATTCATTACACCATAGGGCCTCTGGAAATCCCTCATCGCCGGCCGGGGGCCCGCGCCGCGTCCCTAGAATCGCCCGGATGCTGGACCAGCGTGCCCGGACCCTGCTGAAGACCCTCGTCGAGCGCTACATCGCCGAGGGGCAGCCCGTGGGCTCTCGCACCCTGTCGCGCGCTTCGGGCCTGGACCTGTCACCGGCGACGATCCGCAACGTCATGAGCGATCTGGAGGAACTGGGCCTGATCGCCAGCCCCCACACCAGCGCGGGCCGCGTGCCCACGGCCCGCGGGTACCGGCTCTTCGTCGACACAATGTTGACGGCGCGCCCGGTGGACCTGGACCAGCCCCCTCCCGATCTGGCCATGGCGCGCGAGCACCTGCATCCCGACCAGCCGCAGCGCGTCATCGCGCAGGCGGCGCAACTGCTGTCCAGCCTGTCGCACTTCGTCGGCGTGGTCACGGCGCCGCGCAAGGCGAACGTGTTCCACCACATCGAGTTCCTGCGCCTGGGCGAGCGGCGCGTGCTCGTGATCCTGGTCGCGCCCGACGGCGACGTCCAGAACCGGGTCATCATCACCCAGCGCGACCACACCCAGGCCGAACTCGTCGAGGCCGCCAATCACCTTAACAGCCACTACGCCAATCTGTCGATCGAGGAGGTGCGCGAGCGCCTGAAGACCGAGGTCGAGGCCCTGCGCGCCGAGATCGCCGCCCTGATGCAGGCGGCGGTGCAGGCGGGCAGCCAGGCCATGGCCGAGTCCAGCGACCAGCTCGTCGTCAGCGGCGAGCGCAACCTGCTGGACGTGCAGGATTTCGGGCAGGACATGAACTCGCTGCGCCGTCTGTTCGGGGTGTTCGAGCAGAAGACCGAGCTGATGCGCCTGCTCGACGTCTCGAGCCGTGCCGAGGGCGTGCGCATCTTCATCGGCGGCGAGAGCCGGGTGGTGCCCTTCGAGGAACTGTCCGTCGTGACCGCGCCCTACGAGGTCGACGGCCGCATCGTCGGCACTCTGGGCGTCATCGGCCCGACGCGCATGGCCTACGACCGCATGATCCAGATCGTCGACATCACGTCGCGCCTGGTCAGCCACGCGCTGTCGACCCGCTGAGCGCCCGGCTGCCCCCGGCGCGGCGCACCGGCTTGTTAGCATGAAGCGTTTTCCTCGTTGCGCCTGCGGAAATGCCGCTGCGCCGACACTCCCCCCGCCGTCGAGTGACGGTGTCAACCCTCCACCGCCGCCATGATCCGAACCGCCTTCGCCGCCTGCGCCGTGCTGGCTGCAGCCTTCGCCCTGCCCGCTGCATCGTGGGCCCAGGGCTCCAAGGAGCTGAACATCCTGAACTGGGCCGACTACATCGCCCCGGACACGATCGCCAACTTCGAGAAGGAGACTGGCATCAAGGTCCGCTACGACACCTTCGACGCGAACGAGACGCTGCACGCCCGCCTGGTGGCCGGCAAGACGGGCTATGACATCGTCGTGCCGGGCGCGCACTTCGCGAAGATGCAGATCGACGGCAAGCTGCTGCTGGAGCTGGACCGGTCCAAGTTGCCGAACTGGAAGAACCTCGACCCGGCGCTGCTGGAGAAGCTCGCGCTCTCCGACCCCGGCAACAAGCACCTCGTCACCTGGTTGTGGGGCTTCGTCACGGTGGGGATCAATCCCGAGAAGGTGAAGAAGGCGCTGGGCGACCTGCCGATGCCGGCCAACCCGCTGGACCTGCTCTTCGACCCGAAGTACGTCTCCAAGCTCAAGAGCTGCGGCACCCACGTGCTGGATTCGGCGTCCGAGGTCGTGCCGGTGGCGATGCTCTACGCCGGCAAGCCAGGCTGGAGCCGTGTCGCGAAGGACTATGACGCCGCGCGCGACGTGCTGGCCAAGGCGCGCCCGCACATCACCCGCATCTCCTCGCCGGGACCGATCAACGAGCTGGCCAACGGCACGCTGTGCGTCTCGCTCGGCTACTCGGGCGACTTCCTCATCGCCAACAACCGCGCGGTCGAGAACAAGACCGGGCAGAAGATTGAGGCGCTGATCCCGCCGCGCGGGGCGACGATGTTCATGGACACCATGGCCATCCCGAAGGACGCCAGGAACGTCGAGAACGCGCACAGGTTCATCGACTACGTCATGCGCCCGCAGGTTCACGCCGCGCTGACCAACACGGTCTTCTACGGCAACCCGAACACAGGCTCCAAGCCCTTCGTCAAGCCCGAGATCGCCGCCAACCCGGTGGTCTTCCCGAGCAGCGCCGACATCGGCAAGCTCGCCGTGCCCGAGGCCCTGCCGCAGGACGCGCGCCGCGTGCAGACGCGTGTGTTCCAGTCCTTCAAGGGCGGGGCAGCGACGAAGAAGTGACCCCCGCCGCGCGGCCCTGTCGCCGTAGCCCCCTGGGCGGGGCGCGGCGGCCGGCCCGTGACGGCGCCGCTACACTGCCGATCGGGGGCCGTTAGCTCAGTCGGTCAGAGCAGAGGACTCATAATCCTTTGGTCGTTGGTTCGAGCCCAACACGGCCTACCAAAGGCTGCCGCAGTCCATGAACATCGAAGTCGTCGAGTTCTTCTACCTGTCGATGCCGCAGGTCACTACCGAGGCCGACGGGAGCCAGGACGCGCTGCTGGTGCGCGTCAGCGGTGGCGGCTTCAGCGGCTACGGCGAGTGCGAGGCGGCGCCGCTGCCGTCCATCGCCGCCTTCGTCTGCCCGATGTCGCACGGCGCATGCCGCCCGGTGGCGGACTCGGTGCTCGGCCGGCGCGTGGACGGCCCGGCCGACATCTGGGCGATCGCGGCCGACGTGGCCTACCTCAGCATGGACCTGCTGCAGGCGCCCCACACCTGGTCCGGCATCGAGATGGCGCTGTGGGACCTGCTCGGCCGCGCGCGCGGCGAGCCGGTGTGGAAGCTGCTCGGGCAGGCGCACGCCCATCCCAAGACCCCCTATGCCTCGTTGCTGTTCGGTGACACTCCGCAGCAGACGCTGGAGCGCGGGCGTGATGCGATGCAACGCGGTTTCCGCGCGGTGAAGTACGGCTGGGGGCCGATCGGCCAGGGGGCGGCGGCGCAGGACGCCGAGCACTTTTTCGCGGCGCGCGAGGCGCTGGGCGCCGACGGCACCCTGCTCGTGGACGTGGGCCAGGTCTTCGGCGAGGACGTCTCGCGCGCGGCCGAGCGCCTGGACGCGCTCGAGCAGGCGGGCGCCGTGTGGCTGGAGGAGCCCTTCCACGCCCATGCGCTTCAGGCCTACGGGCAACTCGCGCGCCAGTGCCGGCGCGTGCGTCTGGCCGGGGGCGAGGGCGCGCACAACTCCGCGATGGCCCTGCACCTGCTCGACTACGGCGGTGTCGGCTACCTGCAGATCGACTGCGGACGCGTCGGCGGCATCGGTCCGGCCCGGCGCCTGGCGGAGATTGCCGCGGCGCGCGGCGTCACCTACGTCAACCACACCTTCACCTCGCACCTGGCGCTGAGCGCCTCGATCCAGCCCTATGCGGGGCTGGCCGACCACACCATCTGCGAGTACCCGGCTGCGCCCAAGGCGCTGGCGGTCGAACTGACGCGTAATCACCTTCGCCCCGGTGCCGACGGGCTGGTGCGTCTGCCCGACAGCCCGGGCCTGGGCATGGAGATCGACCCCGAGGCCGTGCGCCGCTACCAGGTGGACCTGGAGATCCGTGTCGGTGGCCGCACGCTCCACACCAGCCCGCGGTGGTGACGCCCGGCCGCTGGCGTCGCTGGCTGAGCGCGCGGCTCGGCAGCGCGCCGGGCCACGCGGCGCTGCCGCCCGAGGTCCTTCAGGCGCGTGAACTCGTCGCCGCCGTCGATGCCGGCGGGCTGCCGCTGAACCCGGCGCGCGTGAATGCGGTGGCGCGCGCTCTCGGCCTCGAGGTCTCCACACGGGCGCCGGTGGAGCAGACGGTGGAGCGGATCCGGGCGGCATTGGCGCGCCTCGAGGAGCACGGGCTGGGCTGAGGATCACTGGCGCAGCCACCCTTGGTGGCGAGCTGACGCCGACGACCGTCAGATCGATGCCCGCACTGCGGAAAGTCTGTTGCGCGCCCGAGCTGTGGGCATTACGATGCTGCGCCGCAGCATGAATTCCGCCCAACTCCTGCACCTGGCCCTCGACGACCTCCTGGCCGAGCTGCGCCATGCCCGGCGTACCGGCGACATGGGGCGCATGGCCTTGATCGTCTGGTGCGAACTTCGGCCTTGGGCGCGGCGTGCGGGAGAGGCCGAGGTGGCCGAGCGCGTGGCCGCGATCATGGTGCACAGCCCGCACGCCAGCCGCGCGGACTTCCAGCGCGACGTGGACACGCTGATCGAGCTGCTGTCCCGCGTGCTGCAGCGCTGGCAGGGCACCGGGCTCGGTCAGCCCACCCTGTCCGGACGCGCCACAGGCCCCGGTCCCACATAGAGCACCGCCGGCACATGCCCCAGCCGTGCGCAGCCTCACGCTCGCGAGCCGGCGGCGCGCGCATGCTGCGGGGTCTGTCCCACCGATGCCAGGAGCCTGCCATGAAGGAAGCCGCCACCGCGGGTGATGTGTGCACGCGCAACGTCGTCGTCGCCCCTGCGTCCTTGTCGGTCGACGAGGCCGCACGCCTGATGCGCGAGCGCCACGTGGGCTGTGTCGTCGTTGTCGAGCAGGGCGACGGCGGGCGCCTGCCTGCCGGCATCCTGACCGACCGCGACATCGTCACCGCGGTCGTGGCCAGGGACGTCGACCCGAAATCGCTGCGCATCGGCGACATCATGAGCGCCAATGTCGCGGCTGTGCGCGAGCACGACACGCTTTACGACGTGCTCTCCACGATGCGCAGTCGCGGGGTGCGCCGGCTGCCCGTGCTCGGCGCCCATGGGGTGCTGGCCGGCATCCTGAGCCAGGACGATGTCCTCTCGGCGATCGCCGGCCAGTTGCAGGCCCTGGCCGCGGTGCAGGTGCGCGAGCGGCGCCAGGAGACGGCGCTGCGATCCTGACGCGCAGGCTGCGCCGGCCCGTAAGCGATCGGCGGCGGGCTTCGGATCGCCTTCACCGGTGCGCGGCATGCACCGCGGTACCGAGTGCGGGCTGTGCCGGGCGTTGCAGGGTCGGGGCGTCCGGCAGGTGGGCGAGGAACCAGTCCGCAGCCAGGGTGGCCACGCGCTCGAGTCTGCCGTGCTCCGCGAACAGGTGCGAGGCGCCGGGTACGACTTCGAGCCGCACCGGCGCGCGCATGCGCTCGGCGGCCTGGCGGTTCAGGTCGAGCACATCAAGGTCCGCCCCGCCCACGATCAGCAGCGTCGGGGCGGTGACCGCGGGCAGGGCGCCCGCAGCGAGATCGGGCCGGCCGCCGCGCGAGACGATGGCCCGGACGCGCCCGGGCCGCAAGGCGCTGGCCACGAGCGCGGCCGCTCCCCCGGTGCTGGCGCCGAAGAGGTACTGCGGCAGGCCGGCAGTGAGCCTATGGCGCCAGGCCCAGTCCATGGCCTCGGTCAGCCGGCGCGCCAGCAGGGGGATGTCGAACACGCGCTGCCGCTGCTCCGCTTCGTCGTCGTGCAGCAGGTCGAACAGCAGCGTGGCCAGCCCTCGCTGCTGCAGTGTTGCGGCGACTTGGCGATTGCGCGGGCTGAGGCGGCTCGAGCCGCTGCCATGGGCGAACAGCACCAGCGCGCGATCGCCCGGTTGCAGCGCCAGTGTGCCCGGAAGCCCGTGGGGGCCGATGGTGACGGGGGTATCGGTCATGGTGCCTTTCGCGCGGCACGCAGGGCCGCAGCAGGGAATGGCGGATCCCCGCGCGGGGCCTGCACGACGCCGCGCGCGGCTTGGGTGTGGGCATGCTCGGCCCGGTGCGCAGCGGCCTGCTTGAGGGGGCTCAGCGCCGGTGCCAGGTGCGGCCTCGACATGGGCGCCAGGCGGGCCCCGCGCAATGCCGGCCGCTGGCCCTCCCGCAGCATGTCCGGCGCTGCGGCCAGGGCGTCATCGCGCCCCGGTTTGTGCCCAGGAGACTCCCATGCCACCCGCGCTCGAAGTCCTGTCAGGAGGCCGCGCCGTGCCACCGTCGCCCACGGTGCCCGCCGCGTCAGTGTTGTCGCCACCCACCCCCGCGGCCGCGCGTTCGAAGCGCGCGCGCGACCGTCCGTACGCCGACCGCGCCGAGGCCGGCCGCGAACTGGCCGCCGTGCTGGCGCGCCGCGCCTGGCAGCGGCCGGTGGTGCTGGCGCTGCCGCGTGGCGGGGTGCCCGTGGCCGTGGAGGTGGCGCGCGCCTTGCACGCGCCGCTGGACCTGCTGCTGGTGCGCAAGATCGGCGCGCCCTTCCAGCCCGAGCTCGCCGTGGCGGCCGTGGCCCGGCTGGCCGAGGACCAGCCGCCCCAACTCGTCACCGACGCCGAGCTGATGCGCGCCACAGGCGCCGACCGCGACTGGGTCGAGCAGGGGCAGCGCAGGGAGTTGCTGGAGATCGCGCGCCGGCGCCGCCAGTATCTCGGCGCGCGGGCGCCCGTCGCGCTGCAGGGCTGCACGGCCATCGTCGTGGACGACGGCCTGGCCACCGGAACGACGGCGCGCGCGGCAGCGCTTGCGCTGCGCCATGCCGCGGCCGCACCGGCGCGTTTGGTGCTGGCCGTGCCGGTGGCGCCGGCCCAGGCCGTGGCCGCACTCGCGCGCGAGGTTGATGAACTGGTCTGCCTCTGGCAGCCGCCGAGCTTCCACGCCGTGGGTGTGCACTACCGGGACTTCCGGCAGGTCGACGACGCGCAGGTCGCGGCCTCGATGGCAGCCTTCGATCGGCAGGCTGAGAAAGCCCGTGTAGGCGGGGCCTGAAGGCACCCAGCGGGGGTGGGCCCATCCCAGGCGAAAAAAAACCCGCCGGCCCGTGGCAGGCGGGTCGGCGGGGCGGTGGAGGACCCCGGCCTGGCCTTGCGGCTTCTGCCGGTCTGAGGTCGCCTCCATCCCGTCCGGCGCCCTGGACACCGAACACGGCCCGGATCCGGGCCCCTCATCTGCGTGCGCGCCGAGGGGGGTCGGCAACGCACGTATTCATCTTGCCCGGGTCGCTCGCCACTGCCTTGCGCGTGCGCAGGCGGTGTGCGACTCGATGGACGCGCGGCAGGCTCCCGTGGCGTTCAGGCCCCGGCGCGTGCCACTCCAGCGCCAGCCCGGCCCGCAACCGCGCCCATCCCCGGCAGCAGCCCGGCGGGCGCCATGCCGCGCGCCAACTCGCCGTCGGACTCGTCGGCTCCGCGCAGCGCCACGCGCCAGGTGCCGCGCGTGATGCGCTGGATGTCCTGCAGCAGCCGGGTGTCGATCAGCTCGATGTCTCGGTAGGTCACGGCGATGCAGCCCACCTGCTGCAAGGCCGTCAGGGCGCGGCTCACCGTCTCGTGGGCGACGCCCAGGTGGCTGGCGATGTCGCGCCGCGTCATGCGCAGGCGGATGCGGCGGTCGGAGTAGCCGAGCGCGTTCTGGCGCTGGGCGAAGTGCAGCAGGAAACGCGCGACGCGAACCTCGGAACTCGCGGCCGACATCAGGTACTGCGTGTCGCTGCGGCGCAGCAGCTCGGCGCCGACGGCACGCTGGACCAGGCGTTCGATGGCCGGCAGCCGGCGCGAGGCCGCCATCATCTCGGCGAAGGGCAGGGTGGCCACGGTCGAGTCCTCCAGCGCCACGGCCCCGCTGGCATGACGCCCGCGGCTCATGCCGTCCAGCCCGATCATGTCGGCGTGCAGCGCGAAGCCCAGCACCTGTTCATAGCCCTCGGAATCGACCTGCACGCACTTGAAGCTGCCGGCGCACACGAAGTACAGGTACTCGAAGGGCGTGCCCTCGTGAACCAGCGCGGCGTCGGCGCGGATGCGGCGTGTGGCGAAGGGCATGCGGTCGGTCTGCTCGTTGGCGTGGTCTGCCAGACCGGCCCAGCGCAGCAAGTCCGACGCGGTGCAGCGCGCCGCCGCGGTGGCGGGCCGTGAGCGCGGAAGTTCGGCAAGCTTGGCGGGCGAGGGGGTGAGAACAGTCATGGAAACTCCCTGAGCATGTTGGGTTTGGGGAGGCGAGAGCTTTGCCCAAAGGTCGCGTTCGCGGTATCGGCGCGTGGACGAAGTTGCGGTAGGACACCCGGCCCGGGGGTGCGCCCGGGTTCCGAAACCGCTGTCAGAGGATTCCGAGACTTCGCGCAGTGCCTGGTGCGGCCGCGGGCCGTGCCGCATGGTGCTTGCGGGCGCGCAAAGGGAGCCATCGCAGGCTTTGCACGGACGCGGCGATCAAGGCTAGATTGAGTGGCCGTGCAGGATCCGCCTCTCTCGCCCATGCCGCCCGCCCCGCCGAACCCACCGGAAGCCACCGTGCGCGCCGAGGTGCGGTCTTTCCTGCCGCCCGTGGTGGCGGCGCAGGAGGCCGAACGGCTGCGCGTGGCGCGCGAACTCCACGACGATCTCGGCCAGCACTTGCTCGCACTCAAGCTCGAACTCTCACGCATCACCCTGGGTGGTGACGCCGACAGCGCGTCAACGCTGCGGCAGCGCGTGCACGGCCTGCTGACCCTGGTGGACGGCTCGATGGCGGCCGTGCGCCGCATCGCCGCCGACCTGCGCCCCCCCGAGCTGGGAGGCTCCGGTCTGGTGCCGGCACTGCAGTCCCTGACCCGGCAAGCACGAACGCGCCTGTCGGTCAATGTCGAGCTGGACGACCGGTGCAGCGGCCGTTACGTCGATAATGCGGAGTTCGCAGTCAAGCTGGCGGCTTATCGCATCGTGCAGGAAGCCTTGTCCAATGCTGTTCGCCACGCCGGGGCCTCGAGAGTCCGGGTCGAGGTGGGCGTGGAGGCCTCGTCTTTGGTCCTGCGCGTCCTCGACGATGGTCAGGGCCTGGGCGGTCAGCTGGGGTTGCCGAGGCAAGGTCTGGGTCTGCGCGGCATGCGTGAGCGTGCCGAAGCCTGTGGCGGCCGCCTGGAGATCGGCGACGCACCTGGTGGCGGCTGTATCGTCGTGGCGCGTTTGCCACTGGTGGGGCCGGCAGGGCCGAGCGGCCGGGGTGTCGCGGGAGAAGTGAATTGAGCAACCCGATTACCGGGGCGATCACGGTCGTGCTGGCCGATGACCACCAACTGCTGCGCGAGGGCCTGTTGCGCCTGCTGTCGGCCGAGATCGACATCGAGGTCGTCGACCAGGCGTCCAACGGCTTCGAGGTCCTGGAGGCGCTGCGCCGCCACCCGGCGGACGTGCTCGTGACCGACCTGTCGATGCCGGGCATCCCGGCCATGGACCTGATCAAGCGGGTGAAGTCGGAGTTTCCGCACGTGGCGCTGCTGGTGCTGACCATGCACGCCGAGGAGCCCTACGCGCTGCGGGCCTTCCGCTCCGGCGCCAACGGCTACCTGACCAAGGACGTGGCGGGCGAGCAGCTCGTCGGCGCGATCCGCAAGGTGGCCGTGGGCGGCGCCTACGTCAGCCCGGCCCTGGCCGAGAAACTGGCGGTCGGGCTGCGCGAGATCCAGGGCGCGCCCCGCCACGAGCAGTTGAGCAACCGCGAGTTCGAGGTCTACCGCCTGATCGTCGGCGGCCGGCGCCTGACGGACATCGCCGACGAACTGCACCTGTCGATCAAGACCATCAGCACGCACAAGGCGCGCATCATGGAGAAGCTCGGCGTCGACAACACCGCCGCGCTCGTGCGCTACGGCATGGAGCACCACCTGTTCGAGGCGAGCGTGCTGCCGGGCGTCGAGCCGCTGCCGGCCTGAGCACCGCCTCAGCGCTTGGCGGGTGCGCTGCCCGCGGGGGCCTTGACGACACGCACGCGGTTGCCGCTCGTCACGACGATGACGGCGTCGCCGGGCTGCAGGGCCTCGCCGCCCTGAGCCTGGACGACGGCGCGGCGTTCGCCGCCCTGCAACTGGACCAGGATCTCCACCGCGCTCTCGCGCGTCGTCATGCGCTCGACCGTGTTGCCGACGACCGCGCCGGCCACGGCGCCGAGCACCGCACCGACCTGGCCGTCACGCCGGCCGCTGCCGATGGAACTGCCCGCGATGCCGCCGACCGCGCCGCCGGCGGCTGCGCCCAGGCCGCTCTGGCTGCCTTCGACCTGCACGGCGCGCACCGACAGCACGATGCCGTCGAGCACGGTCTCCATGCGGTTGGCGTCCTCGCGCTTGACGACGTCGGGGCTGGTGGTGCTGCAGCCGGCCAGCGCGATGGCCAGGCACAGCGCGACGAAGGGGGTCGTTTTCATGGTCGGGGGCTCCACGGGTGGGCTCAGCCGTGCAGGCGCGAGTGGCGCGGTACGCCGGCGAGCAGAAAGTCCATCTGGTCGGCCAGTATGCGCCGGCCGCGCAGGATCATGTCCTCGTGCAGGCTGGGCACGTAGGGCAGGTAGTGCAGGGCCATGCGCGCCTCCTCGGGCAGGCGGTTGCCCTTGCGGCCGTTGCAGGCGCGGCAGGCCGTGATGCAGTTCATCCAGCTGTCGTCGCCCCCGCGTGACACGGGCACGATGTGTTCGCGCGTGAGCTCGGCCTCGCGCAGGCGCAGGCTGCAGTAGGCGCAGACGAGGCGGTCGCGGGTGAAGAGCTTGGCGTTGCTCAGCGTCGGCTCGGTGCGCCAGGCGCGGCTGGGCACGGCGCCGCGCACCGCGACGATGGGGTGCACCTCGATGCGGGAGACCGCGCCCGTGGCGCGCTGCACGCCGCCGCGCAGCACGGTGCAGGCATCGCCCAGGGTCCACGCGACCGCGTCGATCGCGTAGAGCGTGGCGGCCTCCTGCGCCGAGATCCAGGCCTGCGGGCGGCCCGAGACGTCCAACTGCAGCACGTCCATCCGACAACCTCCTGCGGCAAGGATAGCAGCAGGCCGGGCTGCTGCGCCGCGGACGCGTCGCGATCCGCGCGCGCCTGGATTGCCCGGAAATTGACCCTCCGCGCACCCTGTCGCCCGGCTTTGCGTGCAAAATAGCACGATCGTTCTATTTTTCTGATCGTGTCGCCGCCCATCGCCGTCCCCACCCGCCCTTCCGCGCCCAGCAAGGGTCAGCAGACGCATGCGACGATCCTGGACGCCGCGCTCGGGCTGGCCGCGCACATGGGGCTGGAGGGTCTGTCCATCGGCGCGCTGGCCGAGCTTACGGGGATGAGCAAGTCCGGCGTGTTCGCGCATTTCGGCTCGCGCGAGGAATTGCAGATCGCCGTCGTGCGCGAGTACCACGCACGCTTCGAGGCCGAAGTCTTCGCCCCGGCGATGGACCAGCCGCGCGGCCTGCCGCGACTGCGCGCGCTGATCGAGCGCTGGCTCAAGCGCGTCTCGCACGAGATCGACTCCGGCTGCATCTACATCAGCGGCGCAGTCGAGTTCGACGACCGGCCCGGTCCAGTGCGCGACGCGCTGGCGCAGATGGTGCAGACCTGGCGTCGCGCCCTGCAACGCGCCCTCGAGCAGGCGGTGCAGGTGGGCCATCTGCGCGCCGACACCGACGTGCAGCAGATGCTGTTCGAGATCCACGGCCTGATCCTCGCGCTGCACCACGACGCGCGTTTCCTGCGCACCCCGGGGGCCACCGACCGCGCCCGCGCTGGCTTCGAGCGCCTTCTCGGCCTTCGGCCCTGATCCTCCCCCCCACTGCGAACCCCTTTCCAGGAGCCCGCCATGCCCACCTACCAACCGCCTCTGCGCGACCTGAAGTTCGTGCTGCACGAGTTGCTGAACGTCACCGACGAGCTGAAGCTGCTGCCGCGCCACGCCGACATCGATGCAGACACCATCGACGCCGTGCTCGAGGAGGGCGGCAAGTTCGCCGCCGAGGTGCTGTTCCCGCTGAACGCCAGCGGCGACGCGCAGGGCTGCGCGCTCGACAAGGCCACGCACGAGGTGCGCACGCCCGCCGGCTTCAAGGAGGCCTATGCGAAGTATGTCGAGGGTGGCTGGCCGGCGCTCGGCTGCGACCCGGCCCATGGTGGCCAGGGCCTGCCCATCGTCGTCAACCAGTGCTTCTACGAGATGCTGAACTCGGCCAACCAGGCCTGGACGATGTACCCGGGGCTGTCGCACGGCGCCTACGAGTGCCTGCACGCGCACGGCACGCCCGAGCAGAAGGCCACCTACCTGCCGAAGCTGACCAGCGGCGAGTGGACGGGCACGATGTGCCTGACCGAGCCGCACTGCGGCACCGACCTGGGCCTGCTGCGCACCAAGGCTGAGCTTCAGGGTGACGGCAGCTACCGGCTTACGGGGCAGAAGATCTTCATCTCCGCGGGCGAGCACGACCTCGTGCCCAACATCGTGCACCTGGTGCTCGCGCGTCTGCCTGACGCGCCCCCGGGCAGCAAGGGCATCTCGCTGTTCCTGGTGCCCAAGTTCCAGGTCAACGCCGACGGCTCGCTCGGCGCGCGCAACGGCATCCACTGCGGCGCGATCGAGCACAAGATGGGCATCCACGGCAACGCCACCTGCCAGATGGTGCTCGACGGCGCGGTGGGCACGTTGGTGGGCGAGCCGCACAAGGGCCTGGCGGCGATGTTCGTGATGATGAACGCGGCGCGCCTGGGCGTGGGCAACCAGTCGCTCGGGCTGACCGAGGTGGCCTACCAGAACGCGGTGGCCTACGCCAAGGACCGCCTGCAGATGCGCAGCCTCACCGGCGCCAAGGCGCCCGACCGGCCTGCCGACCCCATCATCGTCCACCCCGACGTGCGCAAGATGCTGCTGACCGCGCGCGCCTACGCCGAGGGTGCGCGCGCGATGGCGGTGTGGTGCGCGCTGCTGATCGACAAGGAGCTCTCGAGCGACGATGCCGAAGAACGCGCCGAGTGCGCCGACCTGGTGGCGCTGCTGACGCCCATCGTCAAGGCCTTCTTCACCGACAACGCCTGGATCGCGACCTCGCACTGCCTGCAGGTCTACGGCGGGCACGGCTACATCCGCGAGTGGGGGATGGAGCAGTACGTGCGCGACGCCCGCATCAACATGATCTACGAGGGCACGAACACGATCCAGTCGCTCGACCTGCTGGGCCGCAAGGTGCTGGGCGACAACGGGAAGAAGCTGAAGAAGTTCGGCAAGCTCGTCGCCGCCTTCGTCGAGGAGGAGGGCGTGAACGAGGAGATGCAGGAGTTCGTGAACCCGCTGGCCGACCTGGGCGACAAGGTGACCAAGCTGACGACCGAACTCGGCATGAAGGCCTTCGGCAATGCCGACGAGGTGGGCGGCGCGGCGGTGGACTACCTGCGCGTGTGCGGGCACCTGGTGTTCGCGTGGTTCTGGGCGCGGATGGCGCGCATCGCGCTCGACAAGCAAGCCTCGGGCGACCCGTTCTACGCGGCCAAGCTGCACACGGCGCGCTTCTACTTCGCGAAGCTGCTGCCGGAGACGGCGGGCCTGATCCGCAGCGCGCGCAGCGGTGTGAAGCCGCTGCTGGCGATGGAAGAATCGATGTTCTGAGGCCTGGAGGTTCCATGATGAAGACGAATCTCATGCAGATGACACTGGCCACTGCGCTGGTGCTCGCCGGTACCGCGGCCTGGGCCCAGTCCAGCCCGGCGGGGCTGTGGCGCACCATCGACGACGACGGCAAGACTGAGAAGTCGCATGTGCGGATCACCGAGGCCGGCGGCACGCTGAGCGGCAAGGTCGACAAGATCGCCGATCCGTCAAAGCAGTCGGCCCGCTGCGCCGACTGCGAGGGCACGCGCAAGGACCAGCCCGTCCTCGGCATGACCATCATCGAGGGGGTGCGGCGCGCGTCGGGCGCCGAGCACTGGGACAGCGGCACCATCCTCGACCCGAACAACGGCAAGGTCTACAAGGTGCGGATGACGCTGAAGGACGGCGGCCGCACGCTCGAGGTCCGGGGCTATGTGGGGATGCCGCTGCTCGGTCGCACCCAGACCTGGCAGCGGGTGGAGTGACATTGCTTTGTTGCTTCTGTCTTCGCGCCGCCTCTTCCTCGCGAGCCGAGGGGTGGGGGTACCCCCCTCCGCTCATGTCCCCCGGTCTCGGCCTCCCGGCCGAGCCCTCCTCCTTTACTTCGCTGCGGGGGTACCCCCACCCCTCGGCCTACCGGCAGGGTGGTTCGTCGCCGGTGGGGAGGGCGCAATGTCACGAGTGGGGGAGAGTTTTGGAGCGCCGTCGGTTTACCCATCGGCAGGCAGGGCTGGGCGGTTGGGGCCTATGGCGGAGCGAAGTAAAGGAGGAGCCATCGGCCCGTGGCCGATGGCGGGGGACATGAGCGCAGCCATAGGTCCCAAGCGCCCAGCCTCGCGAGGCGCCAGCCCCAAGCGCCGAGCCTCGCGAGGTGGCAGCCAGGCGAAACCCGCCTCTCGATGCAAGCAAGTCCTCATGTTCCGTAGACAGGCACCGCAACCCAGGCACCGAATGCCAAGCCAGCCTTCAACCCACATCCAAAGGCCTACCGCATGACTCAGAAGTTCAACGTCCGTCAGGTCGCCGTGCTGGGCGCCGGCGTCATGGGCGCGCAGATCGCCGCCCACCTGGTCAACGTCAACGTGCCCGTCGTGCTGTTCGACCTGCCCGCCAAGGAAGGGCCGAAGAACGGGGTCGTCACGAAGGCCATCGAGAACCTGAAGAAGCTCAAGCCGGCGCCGCTGGGCGTGTCCGAGGGGGCCGAGCGCATCGTCGCCGCCAACTACGAGGAACACCTGGACCTGCTCGGCCAGTGCGACCTCGTCATCGAGGCGATCGCCGAGCGCATGGACTGGAAGCTCGACCTTTACAACCGCATCGCCCCCGCCCTGGCGCCGCACGCCGTGGTGGCCAGCAACACCTCCGGCCTGTCGATCACCCGGCTGTCCGAGGCCCTGCCGGAAGCCGTGCGCCCTCGCTTCTGCGGCATCCACTTCTTCAACCCGCCGCGCTACATGCAGCTCGTCGAGCTCATCGCCACGCCGGCCACCGAGCCCCGCGTGCTCGACGATCTGGAGACCTTCGTCACCAGCACGCTCGGCAAGAGCGTCGTGCGCGCCAAGGACACGCCCAACTTCATCGCCAACCGCGTCGGCATCGCCGGCATGCTGGCCACGATGAAGGAGGCCGAGCGCTTCGGGCTGGGCTTCGACGTCGTCGACGACCTCACCGGCAAGAAGCTGGGCCGCGCCTCGTCGGGCACCTTCCGCACCGCCGACGTCGTGGGCCTCGACACCATGGCCCACGTCATCAAGACCCTGCAGGACACGCTGGGCGAAGGCACGGGCGCCGGCGACCCCTTCGCCGGCCTGTACGCCACGCCGCCCGTGCTCTCGGCCCTGCTGGCCCAGGGCGCGCTCGGGCAGAAGAGCGGCGCGGGCTTCTACCGCAAGGTCGGCAAGGACATCCACAAGCTCGACCCCGCCAGCGGCGGCTACGTGGCCGCCGGCGGCAAGGCCGAGCCCCTCGTCGAGCGCATGCTGAAGAAGCCGCCGGCCGAGCGGCTGAAGCTGCTGCGCGAAAGCTCGCACCCGCAGGCCCAGTTCCTCTGGGCCATCCTGCGCGACGGCTTCCACTACGCCGCGGTGCACCTGGAGACGATCGCCGAGTGCGCGCGCGACGTCGACTTCGCGATGCGCTGGGGCTTCGGGGTCCGGCAGGGCCCGTTCGAGCTCTGGCAGCAGGCGGGCTGGCTGCAGGTGGCGCAGTGGGTGCAGGCCGACATCGACGCTGGCAAGGCGCTGTGCCCCGCGCCGCTGCCGCGCTGGGTCTTCGAGGGGCCGGTGGCCGAGCACGGCGGCGTCCACTCCCCGGCCGGCTCGTGGAGCACGGCGCGCCAGGCCTGGGTGCCGCTGAGCGGCCTTGCGGTCTACGCCCGCCAGCGTTTCCGCGAGGACGTGCTGGGCGCTGCCGCGCCCGACCCGCTGAAGGCCGGCACCGAGCTCTTCCGCAACGACGAGATCCGCGTCTGGACGCCCGACGGCGAGTTTGTCGTCGCCACGATCACCGCCAAGCTGCACCTGATCAGCCCGGCGGTGGGCGAGGGCCTGGCGCGGGCGCTCGACCTGGCCGAGTCCGCCTACCGCGGCCTCGTGATCTGGTCGCCCGACGACGTGTTCTCCGCCGGCGCCAACCTCGAGTCGCTGATGCCCGTGTTCATGAAGCTCGGCGCCAAGGGCATCGGCCCGGAGATGAAGAAGTTTCAGGACGCGGTGCTGCGCATGCGCTACGCGCAGGTGCCGGTGATCAGCGCGATCCGCGGCATCGCGCTCGGCGGCGGCTGCGAGCTGGCCGTCTACAGCGGGCGGCGCGTGGCGGCGATGGAGTCCTACATGGGCCTGGTCGAGGTCGGCGTCGGCCTCGTCCCCGGCGCCGGGGGGCTGGCCTACATCGCGCGCCGCGCGGCCGAGATGGCCGCGGCCGGCAACGCCAACGCCGACATCCTGAAGTTCCTCACCGACGGGTTCACGAACGCCGCGATGGCCAAGGTCGGCACCAGCGCGATCGAGTCGCGCAAGCTCGGTTACCTGGTCGAGGGCGACGTCATCGTGCCGCACAAGGACGAGCTGCTGCACGTGGCGCTGGCGCAGGCGCGGGCCCTGGCCGACAGCGGCTGGCGGCCGCCGGCCCGGGCGCGCTTCCCGGTGGCCGGGCGCAGTGGCATCGCCACCATCAAGGTGCAGCTGGCCAACATGCGCGACGGCGGGTTCATCAGCGCCCACGACTTCCACATCGCCTCGCTGATCGCCGAGATCGTCTGCGGCGGCGACGTCGACGCCGGCAGTCTCGTCACCGAGGACTACCTGATGGCGCTCGAGCGCAGGCATTTCTGCAGCCTCCTCGAGCACCCCAAGAGCCAGGAGCGCATCATGGGCATGCTGTCCACCGGCAAGCCGGTGCGCAACTGAAGGCTGAAGGCGCCAGCACCCACCCGGAGACCGAACATGAGCAAACAAGTCCAGGACGCCTACATCGTCGCCGCCACCCGCACCCCGATAGGCAAGTCCGGCCGCGGGGTCTTCCGCCACACCCGCCCCGACGACCTGCTGGTGGCCGCCGTGCGCCACGCGCTCGCCCAGGTGCCCATGCTCGACCCGGCGGCGATCGAGGACGCGGTGGTGGGCTGCAGCTTCCCCGAGGCCGAGCAGGGCGTGAACATGGCGCGCGTGGCCATGGTGCTCGCCGGCCTGCCGCACAGCGTGGGCGGCGTCACCGTCAACCGCTTCTGCGCCTCGGGCCTGACGGCGGTGCAGATGGCGGCCGACCGCATCCGCGTCGGTGAGGCCGACGTCGTCATCGCCGGCGGCGCCGAGAGCATGAGCATGGTGCCGATGAGTGGCAACAAGCCCTCGTTCAACCCGGCGGTGTTCGAGCGCGACGAGAACGTCGGCATCGCCTACGGCATGGGCCTGACGGCCGAGAAGGTGGCCACGCAGTGGAAGGTCACGCGCGAGCGCCAGGACGCGTTCGCGCTCGCCTCGCACCAGAAGGCGCTGGCGGCCATCGCGGCCGGGCAGTTCCGGGACGAGATGACGCCGGTCACGGTGGTCGAGCGCTTCCCGGACTTCGCGCGCGGCGAGGCCGCCACTCGCACGCGCACGGTCGATGTCGACGAGGGTCCGCGGCCGGACACCTCCCTCGAGGGCCTGGGCAAGCTCAAGGCGGTGTTCGCCGCCAAGGGCTCGGTGACGGCGGGCAACAGCTCGCAGACGAGCGACGGCGCGGGCGCGCTGATCCTCGCCAGCGAGCGCGCCGTCAAGACCTTCGGCCTGAAGCCGCTGGCGCGCTTCGTCAGCTTCGCCGTGCGCGGCGTGCCGCCGCAGATCATGGGCATCGGCCCGATCGAGGCCATCCCCGCGGCACTGAAGTCGGCCGGCCTGAGGCTCGACGACATCGGCTGGATCGAGCTGAACGAGGCCTTCGCCGCGCAGGCGCTGGCGGTGATGGACACCGTGGGCCTGGACCCGGCCCGCGTCAACCCCATGGGCGGCGCGATCGCGCTCGGTCACCCGCTGGGCGCCACCGGCGCCATCCGCTCGGCCACGGTGGTGCACGCGCTGCACCGCCACCAGCAGCGCTACGGCATGGTCACGATGTGCGTGGGCATGGGCCAGGGCGCGGCCGGCATCTTCGAACGCGTCTGAAGGAGCACGCCATGAGCACCCCCCACATCCGCACCGGCGTCGTCGACGGCGTGGCGATCATCGAGATCGCGCGCCCCGAGCGCAAGAACGCGCTCACCGGCGCGATGTACGTCGCGATGGCGCAGGCGCTGCAGTCGGCGCAGGCCGATGGCCAGGTGCGCGCGGCGCTGATCACCGGCCAGCCCGGCATCTTCACCTCGGGCAACGACATCGAGGACTTCATGAGCCGCCCCCCCGGCATGGGCAGCGACAGCGAGGGCTCGCCGGTCTTCCAGTTCCTGCACAAGCTCGCGGTGTTCGAGAAGCCCGTGGTCGCCGCGGTGACGGGCGCGGCCATCGGCGTGGGCGCCACGATGCTGCTTCACTGCGACTTCGTCTACGTCAGCGACGAGGCGCGCCTGGCCATGCCCTTCGTCAGCCTCGGGCTCGTGCCTGAGTACGCCTCGAGCCTGCTGGTGCCGCAACTCATGGGCCACCGCCGCGCGGCCGAGAAGCTGCTGCTGGGCGACCCCTTCACCGGCGAGCAGGCCGTGGAGTGCGGCATCGCCAACGCGGTGCTGCCCGCGGCCGAGGTGCTGCCGCAGGCTCGCCGCGTGGCCGAGCGCTTCAACCAGTTGCCGCCCGGCGCGGTGCGCGACGCCAAGCGCCTGATGCGCGGCCACCAGCGCGAGCAGGTGCTGGGTGCCATCCGCACCGAGGGCGAGGTCTTCACCCGCCGCCTGCGCAGCCCCGAGGCCCAGGAGGCCTTCCAGGCCTTCCTGCAGAAGCGCAAGCCGGATTTCAGCCGTTTCGAGTGAGGCGGTCTCACCCCGGGGTTGAAGCGGGCCCTGGGCGGAATCTTCAGCGTGGTCAAGCATTTGCCTGCGGAGACAAGCGGTCAACTGCTGGATCTCGGCTGAGGTCGGCCCTTGAGCCGGCACTGAGACTCGTCCTGACCGTCTCATTCGATGGGTTGATGAAAGTCCAACATCCAACGGCCCGGATCCGTCATCCATGGCCCGATCGGCGCTTCAGCGTCGAGTACCTTAGGAGGGGTGCATGGCGTGGATGGCGCGTGCTGGGATCTGTGCCGGGAGCGCCCGATGACGGGCATCCCGTCGATGATCACGCAGCGAGCCAGGACCAGTATGGACAGCAGCGCGGCGATCCGCCCCGGTGCATCGAGTAGATCCCAGCCGGTACCCGGTTCAGTGTCAGCATCAAGACAGACGGGAAGGGCGGAAGAAACGATGATCTTCCGCCATGCAAGCCGCTCATCCCAGCATCACTCGTCCCATCGCTGCCTCGCGCCTGCTCGAGGCCCTGCTGGGCAGTGGCATCGACAGCGTCGTCACGGTGCCCGACTGGGTCCAGCTCGCATTGCATGAGGCGCTGGCGTCTAGTCCGCTTGGGGTGACCGCTTGCTGCACCGAAGATCAGGCCGTCTGCGTGGCGACGGGACTTCGGATTGGCGGGGCGCAGCCGATCGTGCTCATCCAGAACCAGGGACTCTACGCCTGCATGAATGCACTGCGGGCCACATCGCTCGATGCGAAGTTGCCGACCCTGTTTCTGATCGGCCAGTTTGGGCGTGAGGATGCCAACCATGACCAGGCGCACGTCGACTCCACCCGCAGCCCTGTGCGTTATCTCGAGCCCGTGCTGAACGTCTTCGGTGTCCGGTACTGGCATCTGGAGAACGAAGCCGATCTTCAGAACGTAGCGACAGCCGCGGCGTTCGTGCGCGAGAGTGGCGACAGCGCGGCGCTCATCGTGGGCACCGCGCTGGGCTGGAGCTGACATGGACATTGACGACGCATGCCGCGCGCTGGTGGCGGTCCGAGGTGACGCCATCATCGTGGCGACGATGGGAGCGATGGGGGCGTTGGACCGACTCGAAGTGGGCCAGCCGCGGCTCAGTTGCGTACCCCTGATGGGCGGGGCGGCCAGTCTCGGCCTGGGCATTGCGTTGCAGCGGCCCCGCGAAACCATCGTGGTGCTTGATGGCGACGCCAGCCTCCTCATGGAGCTGGGTGGCCTGGTGACAGTGGCCGGTGCCAAGCCGCGAAACTTCCACCACTTCGTGATGGAGAACGGCGTGCAGTTTGCCGGCATGAGCAACCTGCCGTTGGCGTCGTCGACGCTCGACCTGTGCGCCATGGCGGCAGCGGCGGGCTACGTGTCGTGCTCCTCCCACGGCGATGTCGAGTCGCTCACGGCCGCCTTGCAGGGTCTTCTGTCCCGACCTGGCCCCAGCTTCACCAGCCTGCGCATCACGCCTCCCCCGGCGTCGTTCAAGCAGGGAGCGCCCCAGCGCGCCTTGCCGGACTGGCACTTTCAGCGCATGGGCGAGGAGGCCAGGGCGCTGCAGGCCTGGCTTCGACACCGGCCGCTGGCCGCAGCCGCCCCATCCGCTCCGAGAAGAGAGTGATGCCCGTGATCGGACTGAGTTCCGCTTCTGTGCAACCCGTTGGAAGGAGACAAACCGTGCATACGAAACGCATGTGCCGAAACCTCTGGCGCAAGGCCGCTTTGTCATTGATCGCCGCGCTGTCCTGCGCGGGGGCGCATGCGCAGGAGTTTCCGACCAAGCCAGTCACCCTGGTCGTGACAGCCGCAGCCGGCGGTACTACCGACTTGATCGCGCGCCTGGTGGCTCAGCGCGTGAACCTCGGGCAACCCTTGGTGATCGACAACCGGCCCGGTGGGGCGGGAAGCGTGGCGGCCGGCGCCGTGGCTCGGGTGAGACCCGATGGGCACACCTTGTTGTTCATGTCCGCCAGCCATGCCGGATTGCGCGCGCTCTACCCCCGTCTTCCATTCGATCCGATCGCGGACTTCGAGCCGATCGCTGCTATCGCAGAAGTGCCCGTGGTCATTGCCGTCAAGGCGGACGCGCCCTTCCGGGACATCCAGGGCCTGGTTCAAGTGGCGCGCGACAAGCCCGGTGCGCTCAATTGCGCGGGCGGCAGCGGCGGCTCGTCCGTGACGAACCTGGCGTTCGAAATGCTCAAGAACGAGCTGGGCCTCCAGATAGTGGCCGTGCCCTACAAAGGTGGCGGTCCCGCCCTGGCGGCGCTGCTCAGTGGCGAGATCGACTGCGACAGTGACGCGCTGCCCAGCCTCATGCCGATGATCCGATCGAACCGTGTTCGGGTATTGGCCGTGATGTCTTCCAAGCGCCTGACTGTGCTGCCACAGGTGCCCACGGTTGCCGAAACCTTGATGCCATCGATGAACGCCTCGGCCTGGCTCGGCGTACTGGCTCCCAAGGACACGCCACCCGCCGTGCTCGACAAGCTGCGTGCGGCATTTGCCAGTGTCGTGGCCGACCCGGCCATCATCGACCAGTTGCGGGCCTACGGCGCTGAGCCGATGCCTATGAAGGGTGCGACCTTCGGCAACCCAAGTTCGACACTTTTCCGCCCGCCTGCCCGCTGCCAGCGCCCGCAGCGTGTTACGGATCAGGTAGTTAGCGCTCTGAAGATCTCGATTTCCGAAAAATCTTGTAGTGGCAGAATAATAGATCA
>JBILNB010000027.1:0-53531 GCA_044375195.1 Rubrivivax sp.
ATTTCCACGCGCGTGAGGCGGTCGCCGCTGCAGAGTTCGAAGGCGCCGCCATCCCAGCCTGGCGTGGTCAGCACGGTGGCCGCCGCCTCGGCGACGTCCTCCAGGTCCACCAGGCTCATGCGCGCATACTCCGAGTAGGGCAGCCGGTAGACGCCCTGGCCTCGCACCTCGTCCCATGCCTGAAGCAGGTTCTGCATGTACATGGTCGGCTGCATCAGCGTGTAGCGCAGCCCGGACTCGATGAGTTCGCGCTCGACGATGCGCTTGTCGCGGTGGTGGCCCATCGCGTCGCACTGCGCGTGCACCAGGCTGTGGAAAACGAAGTGACCGAGGCCCGCCTCGCGACCGGCCTCGATCAGCCCCAGGCCGAGGGGAATCTCCGCCTCGCTCATCCGCGGCGCGATATGGTAGAGACGCTCGACGCCCTGCAGCGCGCGGCGCCGGTCGGACGGCTCCATGAGATCGCCGACAACGACCTGGCTCGCGCCGGCGGCGCGGACCGCGGGCCGCGCGGACTCCCGGTGTACGAACGCGCGCGCCGACGCGCCCCGGCGCGCGAGCGCGCGCAGCACGGCCAGGCCCGTGATGCCGGCCGCTCCGGTGACCAGGATCATGCGCCCGCCTTCGCGTAGGGGTCGTGCCCACGTGCCCGGTCGGCGTCGATCACCTCCTGCGGCACGAAGATGCCGGTGTTCGGGTCCTCCACGTCGTCGAAGAGCACCATGATCATGCCCTGCGTGCCGGGCTCGCCCTGCTGCTCGACGCGCCGCCACAGCCGTGGCGGCACCGAGAAGGTGTCGTAGGGCCCGAGCTCTACGAACTCCTCCGGGTCCTTGTTGTAGTAGATCCGGTAGATGCCCTTGAGCGGCATGAAGATCTCGCGGTACTCGTGCGCGTGGATGACCGGCGAGTTGCCCGCCCGCGACTCGATGAAGCACATGTGGAAGCGGTGCGGCGTGGAGATGCCCGCCGGCGCGGCCTTGTTGTCGGTCGAGATCACGTACTTGATCGGCAGCCGCTTCGTCGGGTCGGCCTTGTCGACGAAGGCATTCGGGTCGGGCCGCAGGTCGCGGTAGAACGCGACATTCCTCATCACTTCGTCCGTGGACAGGTTGATGCCTTCGCCGGCGACGCGGGTGTAGAGCGTGGGACCCGGGGTCGAGCTCATCAGGGGCCTCCTTGGGGTGTCTGGGTGGGGTGGGCTCGAGCGATCCCGGGTGTCGACAGCACCGGGCCGCTGCATTCAAAGCCCGAGGAAGCCGCCGACGGCGGCGTTGTAGGCCTCGGGCCGGAGCAGGTAGGGGTAGTGGCCGCCGCCCTCGACCACCGCCACACGCGCGCGGGGGTGCCCCGCGCGCAGTGCCGCGCGCATCGGCGCCGGGATCAGCGGGTCGTTGTCGCACTCGACGATGAGCACGCGCTCGTCGGGCAGGCCCAGCGGCGGCGCGGGGGTGGCAAGCTGCACCGCGAGCATGCGCGCGCGCAGCGACTCCGCGCTCTGGCCGCGGCCCATGAGTTCCAGCTGCACGGCCTTGAGCTCGCTGTCGGGCTGGGCCTCGATGCGCGCCAGGACCTCCGCCTTGACGACCTCGGCCGACCGCTGCTGCAGGGCCTGGAGCTTGTCGGGCGACTGCGCAGGGGCCGGGTCGAGGAAGCTGTTGCCGATGACCAGGCGGTGCACGCGGTCCGGGTGGCGCGCCGCCACCCACTGGGCGATCCACCCGCCGAGCGAGGTGCCGACCAGGTCGAAGCGCGGCAGGGCCAGCGAGTCGGCGAGGCCGACGATGAAGTCCGCCAGCTCGGCGCCGCCGGTCCAGGCCGGGTAGGCCAGTGAGACCATGGTGCGCTGCCCGCCCCACGCGAGGAGCTGCTTGAAGTAGATCTCGGCCGTCCCCTGGGCGCCAGGCAGCCAGAGCACCGGCAGGCCAGCGCCTTCGGTCTGCACCACGCCGACCGCCTGCCCCGCCACCGACAGCTCACGCACCGGCCAGCGCTGGCGCAACTGCTCCAACGTCATCGCGCCCTCCCGGTCCGGAGGCGGGCCACGCCCGGTGCGCCCTGTGCATCCATGCAGGATCTCTCCATCGGTGATGTCGCCCGGGCGACGGTGGCCGCACTATGGGCTCGACCGGCCGCCTCCGCCAGGGGCCGGGCGCGATGAAGGCTATAAACTGGATTGATGGCCCTGAAGGACGCCGAGCTCGACCTGAACCTGCTGCGCTACCTGGTCACACTGGTCGAGCTGGGCAGCGTCTCGCGCACCGCAGATCAGCTGGGCGTCACCCAGCCCGCCGTCAGCGCGGCGCTGAAACGGCTGCGCGAGCGCTTCCGCGACCCCATCGTCGTGCGCAGCGGGCAGGCCATGGCGCCGACGCCGCACGCGCTGGCGCTCGCGCGCGAGATCGCGCCGATGCTCGCGACGGTGCAGCAGCTCGCGCGCGGCAAGACCCCCTTCGACCCCGCCCGGGCCCAGCGCAGCTTCACGCTGATGGGCTCGGACTACGTGCAGTTCTTCGTGCTGCCGCGGCTGTGCGCTCAACTCGAGGCCCGGGGCGCCGACGTCGTGCTTGACCACCGCCCGGCCAATCCGGGCAAGGTGGCGCCGTGGATGGAGTCCGGCCAGGTCGACCTCGGCATCGGCTACCTGCTGGAGCCGCCGCCCTCGCTGCGCTCGCGCCTGCTGCTGTCGGATCGCCAGGTCTGCCTGCTGCGGCAAGGCCACCCGGCGCAACAGGAAGACTTCACGTTGGAGCGCTACGCCGCGCTGTCGCACGTGGCGGTGTCGCCGGGCGGGGCCGGCATCTACGGCCGGCGCATCGACGCGCTGCTCAAGACCCAGGGTGTGCGCCGGAACGTGGTGCTGACCGTCCCCTCCTTCCTGGCCGTGCCCTACGTCGTCGCGCGCACCGACTACATCGCCACCGTGCCCAGCCGCTTCGCGCAATACTTCGCCGACCTGCTGCCGCTGCGCGTCCTGGCCCCGCCCATCCCGCTGCCGGCCTTCGAGATGTCGATGTTCTGGCACGAGCGCGTGCACCACGACCTGGCCAACAGCTGGCTGCGCCAGGAGGTGGTGCGCGCCACCGCAGACCTGGCCACCTGAGCGGCGTCAACTCCTGATTGGCGGCCTCGCGCCCAATCAAGCCGTCTTCTGCTCCGTCACCCCCAGCTCCTGCACCATCTGCTGGCGCATCAGGAACTTCTGGATCTTGCCGGTGATCGTCATCGGGAAGGCGTCGACGAACTTGATGTGGCGCGGGACCTTGTAGTGCGCGATCTGGCCGCGGCAGAACTCGCGGATCTCCTCGGCCGTGGCCTGCTCGCCGTCGCGCAGGCGGATCCAGGCGCAGACCTCCTCGCCGTACTTCGGGTCGGGCACGCCGATCACCTGCACGTCCTGCACCTTCGGGTGGCGGTAGAGGAACTCCTCGATCTCGCGCGGGTAGACGTTCTCGCCGCCGCGGATGACCATGTCCTTGAGCCGGCCGACGATGTTGACGTAGCCCTCCTCGTCCATCGTGGCCAGGTCGCCGGTGTGCATCCAGCCGCCGGCGTCGATGGCCTCGCGCGTCTTGTCCTCGTCGCCCCAGTAGCCGCGCATGACCGAGTAGCCGCGGGTGCAGAACTCGCCCGTCTGGCCGCGCGGCACCACCCAGCCCTGCGCGTCGACGATCTTGACCTCGATGTGCGGCTGCACCCGGCCGACGGTGGACACGCGTCGCTCCAGCGGGTCGTCCACGGAGCTCTGCGTGGACACGGGCGAGGTCTCGGTCATGCCGTAGGCGATGGTCACCTCGCGCAGGTTCATCTGCGCCTGCACGCGCTTCATCACCTCCACCGGGCAGGGTGAGCCGGCCATGATGCCGGTGCGCAGCGTCGCCAGGTCGAACTCGGCGAAGCGGGGGTGGTCGAGCTCGGCGATGAACATCGTCGGCACGCCGTACAGCGCGGTGCAGCGCTCCTCCTGCACCGCCTCCAGCACGGCCAGCGGGTCGAAGGCGTCGGCCGGGTAGACCATGGTGGCGCCGTGCGTCAGGCAGCCCAGGTTGCCCATGACCATGCCGAAGCAGTGGTACAGCGGCACGGGGATGCACAGGCGGTCCTCGTGCGTGAGGCGGATCGCCTCGCCGACGAAGTAGCCGTTGTTCAGGATGTTCTGGTGCGTCAGCGTCGCGCCCTTGGGGTAGCCCGTCGTGCCCGAGGTGAACTGGATGTTGATCGGGTCGTCGAACTGCAGCGTCGCCGCCAGTTCGGCCAGGCGCGCGTGCTCGGCAGGCCCGCCGCCGCGGGCCACCTCGTCGAAGTTCAACATGCCGGGCGTGCGCTCGACGCCCAGGCGCACCACGGTGCGCAGGTGCGGCAGCGCGCGCGCGTGCAGCGCCCCGGGCGCGGCCGTGGCGAACTCGGGCGCGAGGTCGTTGACGATGGCGAGGTAGTCGCTGGTCTTCAGCGCGGGCGCCAGCACGAGGGCCTTGCACGCCACCTTGTTCAGCGCGTACTCGAGCTCGGCGCGCCGGTAGGCCGGGTTGATGTTGACGAGGACGAGCCCGGCCTTGGCGCTGGCGAACTGCGTCAGCGTCCACTCGGCGCAGTTCGGCGCCCAGATGCCGATGCGGTCCCCCGGCTCCAAGCCCATCGCCAGCAGGCCGGCGGCGAGCGCGTCCACGCGCTCGCGCAGCTCGCGCCAGGTCCAGCGTACCGCCTGGTGGCGCACCACCAGGGCCTCGCGTTCGGGCCAGCGCTCGACCGTGCGGTCGAAGCACTCGCCGATGGTCTGGCCGAGCAGGCGCACCGAGGAGGCGCCGTGGTCGTAGGAAGGGGCAGCCGTGGGCATCGAAGTCTCCTGAGTCGCGTCGGGCGGGCCGCCGCACCCCCGTGCAGGCCGGCACCACGCCCTCAGCATGCCTGGTATACCGCAAACACCTTGTTCGAGTTGAAGACGTGGGTCTCGACGAAGCGGCTCCAGTCCAGGCCCGCGCCCATGGCCTGCATCGCGCCGACCAGCGGGCACCAGTTCAGCAGCTCCTGCTGGCCGGCGGCCTCGAAGCCGGCGGTGGTGCAGCGCCGCCAGGCCGCCGCGTCGCCCGCTTGCAGCGCGCGGTACAGCGCCCGGTCGGCCGCGGTGTCGGGGAAGAGACGGTAGGTGTGGTCGCACAGGAAGGCGTGCGACCAGCTCGACGAGGCCACCAGCGCCACGCGCCAGGGCGAATCGCGCAGGATGCGCGCGGTGGCCGCGCCCAGGTCCATGCAGCGCGCCGGGGACGGCCCCGGGGGGTCCCAGTCCAGGGGCACGCCGTAGGGGCTCATGAAGCCGCGCGCCGAGATCACGCGCCGGCCGTAGCAGTTGATGGGTACCGCGATCGTCGGCCAGGGCCAGCCCTGGCGGTCGTGGTCCAGGTACAGGATGGCGTTGGTGAACGCGTGCGCCAGGCTCGGGTGGTGCAGCGGCTTGTAGGCATAGGCGACGTCGAAGCCCTGGTCGATGAGGCCGGTCACGAGGTGGCGCGCCACGTCGCGCCGGCCGCGCACGCGGTAGACCGTGTCGGGCCCCTCGCCCCAGGCGTTGGGCTTGCCGGCCATCATCGACGAGCCCTGAGCGTGGCGCCAGGGGTGGACGTCGAGGTCTTCGTAGGCGCAGACCGTGAAGGCCGGGATCACGTCCTCGCGGAAGTTCTCGTACTGGTCGTCGCCCCAGATCAACACGAGGTCGGGCTGGAAGGCGTCGAGCGCGCGCCGTACCTTGCGGAACTCGGCCACCAGGGCCGCCCGATGCGCGGCCGCGGCCGCGATGCCCTCGTCTTCTCCCCATTCGGCGCGCGCGGCCTCGGGCCAGCACTGCGGCTCCTTCGCCGCAGCCGGGATACCCTCGTCGCGCAGCGTCGTGCGCAGGATGGTCGCCATCTGCGCGTCGGGCAGCGACAGCGGCGGGTAGTGTGAAAGCCCCAAACCCAGCAGTTCGGCCATCGGGCGCTCCTCTCAGGCCCTGAGGCGCGCGGCCTCTCGGGACAGCCTCGGTCCGGCGGGGCGGCAAGCGCCTGGGCAGGTCAACGCAGTTCGGCCAGGCGCTGCCGGTAGGCCTGGGCAAGGCAGGCGGTGTCGGCGCACGGTCGCATGGATTCGCGCAGCCAGCGCAGCTGCTCCTGGCGCAGACGGTCCTTGTCGGCGGCCTTGTCGCGCGCTCGGCGGTAGGCCTGGCTGAGCTCGACGTCGAGGCCGGCGAGCTCGCGGTCGGCGCAGACCATCTTCTCCGTGGCATGCGTGGCCTTGGCGCAGTCGAAGCTGGGGCCGGCGGCGGGGGCGGCGGCCGGCGATGGGGCCTGCGCTGGGACTGCGGTCGGCGCCACGGGCACCTGCGCCGGCGCTGCGGCGACCACCGGCGCGGGCGCCACGGGGACGGCCGCGGGTGCAGGGGCGGGGGTGGGGGCCGCCAACGCCGGCACGGGGGCGAGTGCCGGGGCGACCGCCGGCCGGGGGGCCGCGGCCGCAGCAGGAGCGGGCGCCGCCGCCGCCGCGAGCGACACCTTGCGCGTCAGCGCGAAGGTCCAGTTCGACCGGTTCTCGGGCAGGTAGACCGCCTTGCAGCGCTCGTTCTCTGCCTCGCCCGAGACGTAGTCGTCGCGCACCTCGCGCTTCCACTGCTCCTCGGTCAGGCCGCACAGGCCGTTGATCACCTGGCGGATGCGGGCAACCGTGGTGCCCGTACGGCTGGTGCTGCCGGCGAACTCCACGACGTTGCCCTCACGGTCGTAGCGCAGTTCCACGCTGCGCAGCTCGATCCCGAACCAGCGGTTCTGCTTGTCCAGGCCGCCGGACTCCTGGAACGGCGCCCAGGCGCTCTTGCGTCCGCCGAAGGGCGAGGTTGCGGCCTCCAGCGCGTTGGACATCCGGCCCGGCGCGGCGCCGCCCAGGCGTGCCCCGGGCGCGCCCACGCCGTCGAACTGGAAGATGAACTCGGGGCTCGTGACCTTGCCGCCGAGCGTCATGCTGCCCTCGCGCAGGCAGTCGCCCTCGGTACCGGGCAGGAATCGGCCCGAGAAGCTGACCACCTGCCCCTTCTTCAGCGCCGAGGCGGCCTGGAAGACCTCGCTCGAGGGGTCGATCAGCGTCTTGTCCATCATGTCGGAGAAGGCGTTGTTCCAGGTCTTGACCAGCACGTTCGGCGCGATCTCGATGCCCAGCACCCCCTTGCCGTCGCTGTTGGCATCGATCGTCGTCACCTTGCCGGTCCAGCCGGTGACTTCGCGCTCGGGCAGCAGCTTGCACAGCGCGCTCTCGCGCCGCTGCTTCGCGCCACCCTTCTGCATGGCGTTGTCGGCGCGCTTGAACTCCTGCTGCGCCTGGACGACGATCTCGACGAAGCGGCGCTGTTCGGCCGGGGGCGGCACCTGGGCCCAGGCCGGCGCCAGCAGCGCCGCCAAGAGGGCCGGGGAGAAGGCAAGGATCTTCATGCGGGGTACAGGTCGGGTTCAAAGGTCAGGAGTGGCGCGTCAGGGTCAGGCCAAGACCCCGAGCCTAGCGCGGAATTGCACCCGACGCCCCGAGGGCGCCCGAGCAGCCGCTCACGCCGCCGCCGCGCGCCGCGCGCGCCAGGCACCGAAGATCGCGATCAGCCCGGGCACGATGATCAGCGCCCAGATGATCTTGCTCAGGTGCTGCTGCACGAAGGGCAGGTTGCCGAACCAGTAGCCGGCCACGGTGAGGCCGACGACCCAGATCAGCGCGCCGGCCACGTTGAAGGCCGTGAAGCGCGGGCGGTTCATCTCGGCCACGCCGGCGACGAAGGGCGCGAAGGTGCGGATGAAGGGCATGAAGCGCGCCAGGACGATGGTGATGCCGCCCCAGCGCTCATAGAAGGCGTGCGCCTGCTCGAAGGCACGACGGTTGAACCATCGGCTGTGCTCCCAGCCCCAGACGCGTGTGCCCACGCGCCGCCCGATCAGGTAATTGCACTGGTCGCCGAGGATGGCCGCCAAGATCAGCAGCGCCATCGCCAGCGGCAGGCTCATCAGGCCCACGCCGCACAACGCGCCCACGACGAAGAGCAGCGAGTCCCCGGGCAGGAAGGGCATGACGACGACGCCGGTCTCGACGAAGACGATCAGGAACAGCAGCGCGTAGACCCAGGTGCCGTAGGCGTGCACGAACTCCTTCAGGTGGCGGTCGACGTGCAGGATGAAGTCGACGAGGAAGAGCACGAAGTCCATGGATGGGATGATACGGGGGCGCTTCCTAGAATCAGGCAGATGGATCAAGCTACGAACATGCCGACGGCGCCCGACGCCTCTCTTCCCGAGGCCGATTCAGCCGCGGCGCCACGCCGGCCCATCCGCGAGCTGCCCGACGAACTGGTCAGCCAGATCGCGGCCGGCGAGGTCGTCGAGCGCCCGGCTTCGGTGGTGCGCGAGCTCGTCGACAACGCCCTCGACGCCGGGGCACGCCAGGTGACGGTACGGCTGTCCGCGGGCGGCGTGCGCGCCATCGTGGTGGAGGACGACGGCGGCGGCATCGCGCCGCAGGAGATGCCACTGGCGCTGAAGCGCCACGCCACGAGCAAGATCGCTAGCCTGGCCGAGCTCGAGCACGTGCTGACCATGGGTTTTCGGGGCGAGGCCCTGGCCGCGGTGGCGAGCATCGCCGAGCTGACGCTGACCAGCCGCACGCGCGAGGCTCCGCACGCCTGGCGCCTGGACGCGCGCAGCGGCGAGCTCGCCCCGGCCGCGCGCGGCATCGGCACCACGGTGGAAGTGCGCGAGCTCTTCTTCAGCACCCCGGCGCGGCGCAAGTTCCTGAAGACCGACGCCACCGAGTTCGCGCACGCGCTCGAGGCCGTTCGCCGGCACGCCCTGGCGCGGCCTGACGTGGGCTTTGCCGTCTGGCACGAGGGTCGGCTCGCAGCGCAGTGGCGAGCGGCCGTGTTCGAGCAGCGGGTGGCCGACGTGCTGGGGGCCGACTTCCTCGAGGCCAGCCGGCCGGTGGACGGTGCCGCCGGGCCGCTGCGCCTGCTCGGCCGTGCCGGTCAGCCGGAGCAGGCGCGCGCCCGCGCCGACCTGCAGTACCTCTTCGTCAACGGCCGCTTCGTCCGCGACCGGCTCGTCTCGCACGCCGTCCGCGCGGCCTACGAGGACCAGCTCCACGGCACGCGGCAGCCGGCCTACGCGCTGTTCCTGCAGATACCGCCCGAGCTCGTGGACGTCAACGTCCACCCCACCAAGGTGGAGGTGCGCTTTCGCGACGGGCGCGCGGTGCACGAGGCGGTGCGGCGCGCGGTCGAGAGCGCGCTGGCGCCGTCGCGGGCGCGCGCGCAGGCGCCCGAGGCGGCCGAAGGCGTGGTGGCCGAGGGCACAGATCGGGTCGCGCCGGGGGCAGCGGGCGCCGAGGGGACGACTCCGGCCGCCGCGGCGCATCCGGCAACGGCCCACCCGTCGACGGGGCAGCGCACCGGCTGGGTCTACACGCCGGCCCGCCCTCCGCGGGCCGAGGAGGCGGCGCCACCCTGGCAGCAGCAGAGCCTGCCCCAGGCGGGTTCCGGGGGCGTGGCGGCCTGGCAGGCCTTGCTCAGCCCCTCCCCGGTGCGGGCGGAAGGGCCGGCAAGCGGGGTTGACGCCGGGAGCCCGGCCCCCGGCCCCCTCTCCCCCAGCCCCTCCCCCGCCAGGGGGGAGACGGGCGAAGCCCCGATCTTCGGACACGCTGCCGCCTCCGAAGTACCCCGCGCACGCAGCCCCTCTCCCCTTGCGGGAGAGGGGTTGGGGAGAGGGGGCAGCACCGCCCCTGCCGTGCCGCGCGACGAGACTGCGTGGCCCCTGGGCCGCGCGCTTGGTCAGGTCGGCGGCGTGTACGTGCTGGCCGAGAACGCACACGGCCTGGTCATCGTCGACATGCACGCCGCGCACGAGCGCATCGTCTACGAGCGCCTGAAGCAGGGCGCCGCGGCCACGCAGGGCGTGCCCGCGCAGCCGCTGCTGCTGCCCCACACCTTCGCCGCCACAGCCGCCGAGGTGGCCACCGCCGAGGAGGAGCGCGAGGCCCTGCTCCAGCTCGGGCTGGACGTCGACGCGCTCGGACCCGCCACGCTGGCGGTGCGCAGCCGCCCGGCCGCCCTGCCCGACGCCGACCTGACCGAGCTGACGCGCTCGGTACTGGCCGAACTGCAGCAGGTGGGCGCCAGCCGCGCGGTGCAGCGCGCGCGCGACGACCTGCTCGCCACCCTGGCCTGCCACGCCGCCGTGCGTGCCAACCGGCGCCTGACACTGCCCGAGATGGACGCGCTGCTGCGCGACATCGAGGCCACCGACCGCGCCGACACCTGCAACCACGGCCGCCCGACCTGGCGCCAGCTCACGCTGAAGGAACTGGACGCCCTGTTCCTGCGCGGGCGCTGACCTCACTGCCCGCGGCTGCCTCCGCAAGGGACTGCGAGACCATGCCGCGACGCCACGCCCGTCTCCTGCCTGCCTGGATGCTGGCAACCCTGGCGAGCACGGTCATCCTCTTGACCCTGCCCGACGTGGCGGCAGCCGCGCCCCCGGCTGGGGAGGCGCTAGCAAGCCCGACCCTGTTGCACCTGGAGCGCCCCATCGTGCTGCTGGGCGAGGTTCACGACCACCCGCAGCAGCACGCCCTGCGCGCCGAGGCCTTCGCCGCGCTGCTGGCCACCGGGGCTCGGCCGGCGCTGGTGATGGAGCAGTTCGACCGCGAACGCCAGGCCGAGCTCGACGCGCTGCGGGCAGCGCAGCCCGCCGTTGATGCCGACACGCTGATCGCGCGCGCGGGCGGCTCCGGCTGGCACTGGCCTTTCTACCGCCCCTTCATCGAGCTGGCGCTGCGCCACGGCCTGCCCATCGTTGCGGCGAACGTCTCGCGCGAGGAGGCGCGTGCCGTGATGCGCGAGGGCCTGGCAGCGCGCGGCTTCGATGCGGCGGTGCCCGAGCCGGTGCTCGCCGGGCTGGCCGCGCTGGTGGAGGACGGCCATTGCGGCCAGGTCGGCGGCGCACTGGCGCGCCGCATGGCGCTGGCCCAGGTGGCGCGCGACCAGGCCATGGCCCGCGCCCTGGAGGCGCACGCGCAGCGCGGCGCCGTGCTGCTGGCTGGCAACGGGCACGTGCGCACCGACGTCGGCGTGCCAGTCTGGCTGACCACGGCCACGCGCGCGCGCAGCGAAGCCATCGGAGTCGTCGAAGCCGGTGATCCCACCCCCGCCTTCGACCGCCGCGTCGTCACGCCGCCCCATCCCCGCGGCGACCCCTGCGCAGCGTTCAGGCTCCCGGCCGCGCCGCCGACGCGCCAGCCCTGACCCGGGCGGGCCGCATGGTCCAATCGCTGCGATGAGCGACCGCCGCAAACTGGGCCTGAAGACCGGCTCCCCCGCCCGCGACCCGCGCCGCGCCCCGGTGCGCGGCGGTGCCACCGGCCCGCTGCGAGACCGCTCGCGACCGGCCCAGCCCCACCCCGAGCTTGCGCCCCGGGACACACCCCACCCGACCCAGCCCTCCCCGCCGAGGCGCCGGGATTTCAGCCCCTCCCCCGCCAGGGGTGAGGGGAGCCAGGCCCGCGCTCCGCGCAAATGGGGTCCAGGGGGGCCGTCGGTGGCGCCGCAGGGGCGGCAAGGGCCGCAGGGGCCTCTCCACCCGAACCCCTCCCGCCCGAGGACACAGGACAAGCCCCCGCGACCTGCCCCACACACTCCAGGGCCCCAGGGCCCGGCATCGCCCCGCCCCGCTGAAGGCCCGCGCCTGTCGCGCGTCATGGCCGAGCGCGGCATCGCCTCGCGCCGCGAGGCCGACGCCTGGATCGAGGCCGGCTGGGTGCGCGTGGACGGCCGCGTGGCGGTGCTCGGCCAGCGCGTGCAGGGCACCGAGGCCATCGCCGTCGACCCGGCAGCCCGGAAAGAGCAGGCGCGCCGGGTGACGATCCTGCTGCACAAGCCGCTGGGCTATGTCAGCGGCCAGGCGGAGGACGGCCACCCGCCGGCAGCCACGCTCGTCACGTCCGACAAGCGCTGGGCTGAGGACCGCGGCCTACCCTGGCACCCGGGCCACGCCCGGGGTCTGGCGCCTGCCGGCCGCCTGGACATCGACTCCACCGGCCTGCTGGTGCTGACCCAGGACGGGCGGGTCGCCCGTCACCTGATCGGCGAGGACTCCGACGTCGAGAAGGAGTACCTGGTGCGCGTCGAACCGCTCTCACCGGGCGCCTTCCCGCCCGACGGCCTGGAGCGCCTGCGACACGGGCTCGAGCTCGACGGTCGGCGCCTGCGCCCGGCGCGCGTAAGTTGGGCCAACGAGGACCAGTTGCGCTTCGTGCTGCGCGAAGGGCGCAAGCGCCAGATCAGGCGCATGTGCGAGCTCGTCGGCCTGAAGGTCGTCGCGCTCAAGCGCGTGCGCATCGGCAGCGTCGTGCTCGGCAAGCTGCCGCCCGGGCAGTGGCGCTACCTGCGTGACGATGAGCGGTTCTGAGGCCGCGGGCAGCCCGGCCGCGCCAACGGGCACCGCCGGGCCCGCCCCCTCCCCCGCCACCTTGGTGCTGGCGCTGGCCCTGCTGCTGGGCCTGCAGCCGGTCTCGACCGACCTCTACCTGCCCGCGCTGCCAGCCCTGGCCGCCGAGTTCGGCGGCGCCGTCGGCCTGAGCCAGCTCACGCTGTCGGTGCTGCTGCTGGCCTTCGGCTTCGGCCAGTTGCTGCTCGGACCGGTCTCCGACCGCTGGGGCCGGCGCCCGGTGCTGCTGGGCGGGCTGGCCCTCTATGTATTCGCCACGGTGGCGAGCACGCTGGCGCCACGACTGGAGGCGCTGGTGCTGTGCCGCGCGTTGCAGGGCGTCGGCCTGGCCGCGGCCGTCGTCTGCGGCCGGGCGCTGCTACGCGACCTGCACAGCCCGCGCGAAGGCGCGGCCATCATGTCCAAGGGGATGTCAGGCCTGGGGATGATCGCGCTCGCCAGCCCGGCCGTCGGGGGCCTTTTGGCCAGCGTGGGCGGCTGGCGCGCGGCGCTGGCCTCGACCGGCGTCTTCGCCGCGGCCGCGCTCGCGCTCGTGGCCTGGCGCATGCCGGAGACGCTGCGCCAGCGCAACCCGCAGGCCCTGGTGCCGGCGGAGATGGCGCGCACCTGGTGGCGCATCCTGCGGCACCCGACCTTCCGCGCCTGGACGCTGCTGACGAGCTTCACCTACGGCGGGCTCTACACCTTCCTCGCCTGCGGACCCTTCGTCTACATCGAGGTGCTGGGCACCTCGCGCGCCGGCTACGGCCTGTTCCTGGCCACCTCGTCGCTGGCCTATCTGAGCGGCACCTTCCTGGGCCGTCGCCTGCTGCGCCTGCACGGCCTGCGCGGCGCCGTGGGCCGGGCCGCGGTGTGGACGCTCAGCGGTGGGCTGCTGCTGGCGGGGCTGTCGCTGGCGGGCGTCATCGGGCCCTGGGCCATCGCGCTGCCGCACGCGCTGTTCGCCCTCGGCCACGGAGTGCACCAGCCCTGCGCCCAGGCCGCGGTGGTAGGCCCCTTCCCGGCTCACGCGGGTGCAGCCTCGGCCCTGTCGGGCTTCCTCACGGCAGCGCTGGCCTTCGTGCTCGGGCTGTGGCTCGGGCAGGTGATCGGCGACAGCGTCTACCCCCTGACGCTGACGCAGGGGCTGATGGCGGTGCTGACGGCGCTCGTCGCCTGGACGCTGGTGCAGCGCCACGGCGAGGCGCCGCCCGCTCCCGTGGCGGCAGCCTCGGTCCGGGGCTGAGCGCCTGCGGGCCTGAAACCGTGCAGCCGACCGTCCCCGTGCCCGCCTCGCCGGCGCACCCGCTTGCCGGAGGCACCCCCGACCTGAGCCCGATCGCGCTGGCCGGCCCGACGGCCTCGGGCAAGAGCGCGGCGGCGCTGGCCATCGCGCGCGCGCTGGCGCCACTCGTGCCGGTGGAGATCGTCAGCGTCGACTCCGCGGTCGTCTACCGCGGCATGGACATCGGCACCGCCAAGCCGACGCCGGCCGAGCAGGCCCAGGCGCCGCACCACGGTATCGACCTGATCGATCCGACCGAGCGCTACTCGGCCGCGCAGTTCGTGGCCGACGCGCGGCGCTGGGTGGGCGAGATCCAGTCCCGGGGCGCGCTGCCGCTGCTGGTGGGCGGCACCATGCTCTACCTGAAGGCCTTGCGCGAAGGTCTGGACGCGATGCCCCCGGCAGAAGCCGCGCTGCGCGTGCAACTCGAGGCCCGCGCCGCGGCCGAGGGCTGGCCCGCGCTGCACGCCGAGCTGGCGCGCGTGGACCCCGCCACCGCCGCGCGCCTGAAGCCCATGGACGCACAGCGCATCCAGCGTGCGCTCGAGGTCTGGCACCTGACCGGCCGACCCCTGTCGGCCTTCCACGCCGGCGAGGCATCCGCGGACGACGGCTCGATCGCCGACGGCCGCCCGGCTTCGCGGGCTGCGCAAGGCCTGCCGCTGCGCCTGCTGGCGCTGGAGCCCAACTCCCGGGCCTGGCTGCACGATCGGATCGCGTTGCGCTTCGATGCCATGCTGACGACGGGCCTGGTGGACGAGGTGCGGCGACTGCGCGCACGCGGCGACCTCGACGCCGGGCTGCCCGCGATGCGCTGCGTCGGCTACCGCCAGGCCTGGCAGGCGCTGGACGACTTCGAGCGCCGGCCTGCGGGCCCGGGGCCGGTGCGCCTGGAGGACGACCGCAGGGCCTGGGAGGCCTTGCGCGCCGCCGGGATCGCCGCCACGCGTCAACTGGCCAAGCGCCAGATCACCTGGCTGCGCTCGATGCCCGACCGCACCGTCGTCGCCTGTGATGGGGACGACCCGGTGGCCAAGGTGCTGGCCTGCGTGCGGCAGTGGCTCGGTCGGTGAAGACCCCCTGATCCCGCGGGGCTCCTGCGCGCGGCAAAGCTGGGCGCCGCACGCTCAACCCGGGGCGTCGTCGCCCCCTTCCGGCTCCCGCCCCCGGAACTCCTCGATCAGCCGCTCCCACACCACTTCCAGCTCATAGGCGGTGGAGCGGGCGAGGCCGTCGAGGTCAGGGAAGAGCGAGGCATTGGTGACGTTCATGCGGTAGAGCGCCTGCATCGCCGCGGCCCGCAGCGCGCGCGGCAGCACGTACTTCACGAGCAGGGGCTCGGTGGCACGGTAGCCGCGCAGGATCTCGTCCAAGGGCAGGTCCAGCACGCCGGGCAGCACGAACAGGCCCGATTGCGCGACCAGCCGGCGATCCATCTCGCGCGGCTCGCCGAACCAGACCACGGGCCAGCGGTTGCGCAGGAACCAGCGCTCGAAGTTGCCCTTCTCGCGCGGGTCGATGCGGTGACGGTCCAGCGCGGCGTCGAAGGCCGGGGCGGCCGACCAAAGTGCGGGCGTGTTCAGGGCATAGACCGCGGCGTCGCCAACCGCGTCCTCGAGCGCGAAGAAGGCCGCCACGTAGGGCGACTTCGTGAAGTCCAGCAGCCGTGTCGGCGCGCCGTGGTGCTGCATCAGGGCCAGGCAGCGCAGATCGTCGTCGAGCGCGGCCCGGTCGGCGAGGTAGATGTGCGCCTTGCGGCGGAAGATGCGCAGGGCGCGCTCCTCGCGCAGCGGCCACAGCGAGCGGTCTTCGCAGAAGGTCTGCAGGCGGCGCGTGAGCGAACTGACCAGGGGCCACTGGGCCGAGACCTCACCCCGGAAGGCCCAGCCGGTCTGCGCATCGGTCAGTGCGACGAACTCGGACCACTGGCTCAGGCGGATGACTTCCACGGCGACTGTCCTTCGATGAAGTGGGAAAGCTCGAGCACCGGTCCAGGGACTCGGGATTACCCGGACGAATTCAGGCTTCCATTGTCACGCCTGCCGGTGCTAGGATCTGCCCACGTTCCACGAATGAATCGCTGTTTCATACCTGAAACATACGTATGGCCTCGACCTTGCCTGAGCCCGCCACCGCGCCGCTGGAGATCGAGTTCCGCGCCGTCTCCAAGCGCTTCGCGCCGCGCGGCCGCGGCGGCGCCGAGCCGGCGCCCTGGGCCGTGCGCGGGGTGAACGTGCAGGTGCGCCGCGGCGAGGTCGTCTCGCTCATCGGCCCTTCAGGCTGCGGCAAGAGCACGCTGCTCAACATGGGGGCCGGCCTGTACCTGCCCACCGAGGGCGAGGTCTTCGTCGGCGGGCAGCGCGTCACGAAGCCGATGCGGCAGGTGGCCTTCATGCTGCAGAAGGACCTGCTGATGCCCTGGCGCACGATCCGCGCCAACGTCGAGTTGGGCATGGAGATCGCCGGCCGCCCGGCCGCGGAGCGCCGCCGCGTGGCCGACGCCCTGCTCGAGCGCTGCCACCTGCAGGGCTTCGGCGACCACTACCCCTACCAGCTCTCGGGCGGGATGCGCCAGCGCGCGGCGCTTGCGCGCACGCTCGCCATCGAGCCCCAGGTGCTGCTGCTGGACGAGCCCTTCTCCGCGCTCGACGCGCAGACCAAGATGGTGCTGCAGCAGGATCTGGCGGAGACCCTGGCCGAGCAGCGCAAGACGACGCTGTTCATCACGCACGACCTGGTCGAGGCCGTGGCGCTCTCGGACCGCCTGCTCGTGATGAGCTCCCGCCCGGGCACCATCATCGAGGAGATCGAGGTCGGACTGCCCCACCGCAGCGACCCCCTGCGCCGCCGCACCCTGCCGGAGGTCGGGCCGCTGGTCGCGCGCCTCATGGCCCTGCTGAAGGTCGGCGCAGCGGACGCGCTGACGCACTGAGAGCCTGAGACCGTCACCGCGCCCCGACCTCGCCCCACCCTGTCCCGGCCTCGACGACCGAATCCCGCCCCACCCCACCGAGAGGAGACGCCATGAAGACCACGTTCCGCACCACCCGCAGGGCCGCCGTGGCCCTGCTCGCCGCCGCCAGCGGCTTCGCTGCCCAGGCCCAGGGCGCGCTCGAGGAGATCACCTACCTGATGCCCGCGCCGCCCAGCCTGCCGGCCTTCGCGCCCTGGCAGATCGCAGCGGCCAAGGGCTTCTACGCGCAGGAGGGCCTGCGCCTGAAGTTCGTGCTTGCGCGCGGCGGCGTCGACGTCGCCAAGCAGGTGGGCGCCGGCAACGCACTGATGGGCGGCGCCATCGGCGACACGCCGCTGATCGTGCGCGCCAACGGCGTGCCGGTGAAGGCCGTGGCCGTGCTCGGCGGCGGCTCGCTGATGCTGCTGGCGACGCACGCCGACTCGCCCATCAAGACCGTCAGGGACCTCAAGGGACAGACGGTCACCGTCCTCGCCTACACAGACACCACCTACTACGCGCTGCTGGGCAGCATGAAGAAAGTGGACCTGAACAAGAACGACGCCAACATCCAGGCTGCCGGCCCGGCCGGCGTGTGGCAGCTCTTCGCCTCGAAGAAGGCCCAGGCCATGGCCGGCACCGCCGACTGGATCGCCTCGGCTGAAGAGGCCGGCGCCAAGGTCAACATCATCTCGCCGGCCGAACTGTTCCAGAGCATGGCGCAAGCCATCATCGCCTCGGACGAGGCCATCCGCACCCGCCCCGAGACGGTGCAGAAGGTCGTGCGCGCCACGCTGCGCGGGCTGAAGTTCATGATGGACGACCCCAAGGGCTCGATCGAGGCCTTCATCCAGGCCGTGCCCGAGTACAAGGGCAAGGAGGCGCTGCTCGAGCGCGCCTTCTCTCTGCAGCGCCAGTACGTCTACGCCGGCCAGCGCACGCTGGGCGAGATGGACCGCGCGCGCCTGGACGCGGTGCAGAAGTTCTACGTCGAGGAAGGCGTCGTGCCCAAGGCCACGGCCCTGGACGACCTCTACACCAATCGCTTCGTCACCGGGCGCTGACCGCCCCGCGCGCAGCCCGCAGCCGCAGCCCCCACCCCGCCCGGAGAACGATCGATGGACCGCAAGGCCTGGCTCGGCAGCCTGGGCGTGCTCGTGCTCTTCCTCGCCGCCTGGCAGTGGGGGCCTGGCCTGCTCGGCCTGCCGGAGTTCATCCTGCCCTCGCTCACGCGGGTGGCGGTGGAATTCCAGCGCATGGCCGGCGACGACCTCTGGATGCACAGCGGGATCACCGCGCTGGAGATCGTCGTCGGCTTCGCGCTGGGCGCGCTGCTCGGCGTGGCGGTGGGGGTGGCTCTCGGGCTCTCACCCTCGGCCGAGGCCATCCTCTCGCCCTACATCCTGGCGCTGCAGATCGCGCCCAAGGTCGCCTTCGCCCCCTTGTTCGTGATGTGGCTGGGCTACACGGTCTACCCGAAGATCCTGGTCGCCATCCTGATCGTGTTCTTCCCGATCATGGTGAACGTGTTGTCGGCCATCCGTACCGTCGACCCGGACATGATCAATCTCGTGCGCACGCTCAACGGGCGCCGGCTGCAGATCTTCCGGCTGGTGGAGTTCCCCTCCGCGATGCCGGCGCTGTTCTCCGGCCTGCGCATCGGCTCGACGCTGGCGGTGATCGGCGTCACGGTGGGCGAGCTCGTGGGCGGCAACCTGGGGCTGGGTTTCCTGCTCGTCAGCAGCGAGGGCCAGGGCAACACCGCCGCAGTGTTCGTCACCATCATCATGCTCACACTGATCGGCATCGTGGCTTACGGGGCCGTCGTCTGGGCCGAGCGGCGCGTGCTGCACTACCTGCCGAAGGCGCAACATGCCACTGTCTGATCGCGACGATCCCGCCGCGGTGGGTCCGGCACCGGCACCGGGCCTGCTCGAAGGCCGGCGCGTGCTCGTCACCGGCGGTGCGCGCGGCCTCGGCCTGGCCTTCGCCGGCGCCTGCGCCGGCGCCGGGGCGCGCGTGGCCATCGCCGACCTTCGTGCCGCGCTCGCCCAGGAGGCGGCCGCGGCGCTGCGCGCACAGGGGTACGAAGCCCTCGCCCTGCCGCTCGATCTGGCCGACCCGGCCTCGGTGGAGGCCTGCGCCCAGGCCGCCGTGGCCGCGCTCGGGGGCCTGGACGGCCTGGTCAACAACGGCGCGGTGACCGATTCCGGCGGGCGCGACTTCGACGCGCTGACGCTGGAGACCTGGGACCGCGTGATGACCGTCAACGTGCGCGGCACCTGGCTGATGACGCGCGCCTGCCGCGCCGCGCTGGCCACCAGCGGGCGCGGCGCCGTGGTCAACCTCGCCTCCGACACGGCACTGTGGGGCGCGCCGCGCCTGCTGGCCTACGTGGCGAGCAAGGGCGCGGTGATCGCGATGACGCGCTCGCTGGCACGCGAGCTCGGCGGCGACGGCATCACCGTCAACGCCATCGCCCCCGGGCTGGTGGAGGTGGAGGCCACGCAGTACGTGCCGGCCGAGCGCCACGCCCTGTACGTGAACCAGCGCGCGCTGCAGCGTGCGCAGCAGCCGTTGGACGTCACCGGCAGCGTCGTCTACGCGCTGTCGGACCTGGCGCGCTTCGTCACCGGCCAGACGCTGGCCGTCAACGGCGGCTTCGTCATGCATTGAGAGGAGATCCCCATGAGTGAACCCACCGCAAGCCCCTCGCCCGAATCCACCTGGACCCGCCCCGAGGGCGCGAGCCTGGAGGACTGGATGAATTCACGGGTGGCGCGCTACGCCACGCGGCGCTACGACTGGGACGCGCTGAAGTTCCAGGAACAGGTGGACCCGCGCTACCGACGCGCGCAGATGCGCTACGTGGGCACCGGCGGCACGGGCGTCTCGAAGGACAGCAACACCGTGCCGGCGGGGCACTTCACCTTCTCGACCATGGTCATCCCGGCCGGGCACATCGGGCCCTCGCACATCCACGTGGACGTCGAGGAGATCTTCTTCGTCATGCGCGGCAAGATGAAGCTCGTCATCGAGAAGGACGGCGAGCGCTACGAGACCGTGCTGAACGAGCGCGACCTGGTCTCGGTGCCCCCGGGCGTCTACCGCGAGGAGCACAACATCGGCGACGAGGACGCGCTGATGTGCGTGATGCTGGGCTCGCCCAAGCCCATCACGCCGACCTACCCGCCCGACAGCCCGCTGGCAAAGATCAAGCGCTGAGAGCCTGAGCGCCCCTCTGCGTCGTCACACCCGCCTGCCCGTCCCACGTCCGATGTCCGCCACCGCCCACCTGCCGTCAGCCGCCAGGGCCGGCCCGGCCAACGCGCCCGCCTGGCTCGCGTCGCTGGAGCGCGACTTCCCGGCACGAGACCTCACGCTCGGCGACGGCGCGGCGGTCCGCCTGCGCCGCTGCGGCCCGGCACGGGCGCCGACGCTGGTGCTGTTGCACGGCATCGGCTCCGGCTCGGCGTCCTGGCTGCCCTGCGCGCTGGAGCTGGCGTCCGACCACCACATCATCGCGTGGGACGCGCCCGGCTACGGCGGCTCGACCCCGCTGCCCGAGGCGGCGCCGCGTGCCGAGGCCTACGCAGCGCGGCTCGAGGACACGCTGGCCGCCCTGGGGGTCGCGCGCTGCCTGCTGGTGGGGCACTCGCTCGGCGCCATCGTGGCCGCCGCGTACGCACGTGCGCACCCGGCACGGCTCGCGGGCCTGGTGCTGCTGTGCCCGGCCGGAGGCTACGGCGCCCTGGGCCAGGAAGCCGAGCGCGAGCGCGTACGCCACGAGCGTCTGTCCACGCTGGAGGCGCTGGGTATCGCCGGGCTGGCGGCCACGCGCGGCCCGAAGCTGCTGCGGCCCGAATCCAGCGTCGAAGCGCGCGCCTGGGCGCAGTGGAACATGGCGCAGTTGCACGAGCCCGGCTACCGCCAGGCCGTGGAACTGCTGTGCGGCGAGGCCCTGCCCCGCCACGCGCCGGCGCCCGTGCCCACCTGGGTGCACGTGGGCGCGCAGGACACGGTCACGCCGCCAGCCAAGGTGCGCACGCTCGCCGCCGCCTTCGGCATCGCCCCCGACGCCGTGGGCGAGATCGCCGACGCCGGGCACCTCTGCGCGATCGAGCAGCCGCGGCCAGTGGCCGCACGCCTGCGTGCGGCCGCGGTCGCGGCCGGCCTCGACGCCACCGCCGAAGGCCAACGATGAGCGCTGCCGGGCGGTCCATGGCACCGGCGTCACCGGCCGCGGCCGACGACCGCTACACCGTACCGGCCCTGGAGCGCGGGCTGCAACTGCTCGGCCTGTTCGACCGCAGCACGCGCACGCTGACCCCGCCCGAAATCGCACGTCGGCTGAACCTGCCGCGCTCCACGGTCTTCCGCCTGCTCAACACGCTTGAGGTGCTGGGCTTCGTCGAGCGCAGCGACGGCGACCGGGCCGTGCGCCTGGGGCTGGCGGTGCTGCGCCTGGGCTTCGAGTACCTGGCCTCGCTGGAGCTGACGCAGCTCGGCACGCCGCTGCTGCAGCGCCTGTGCGAGCAGACCGGCTACCCGAGCAACCTCGTAGTGCGCGACGGCCGCTCCATCGTCTACGTGGCCAAGGTCGCGCCGCCGCGGCCCTTCAGCAGCGCCGTCAGCGTCGGCACGCGGCTGCCGGCACACGCAACCGTCTTCGGCCATGTGCTGCTGTCCGACCTGGGTCTCGCGGCCTTGCAGGCGCTCTACCCGGAGGACCGGCTCGAGAGCTACACCGCCAGCACCCCGGCCCGCGTGGCCGAGCTGCACCGCATGACGCAGGCCGTGCGCGAGCGCGGCCACGTGGTGGGGCGCGGCTTCTTCGAGGCCCACATCGCCACCGTCGGCGCGCCAGTGCGCGACGCCGCGGGCCAGGTGGTCGCGGCGCTCGGCCTCACGGTGCCGAGCGACCTGCTCGACGAGCCGGCAGCCGGCGCGCTGGTGGAGCGCGTGCGCGCCGCGGCAGCGGAACTCTCCAGCCTGCTGGACCACCAGGCGCCAGCGGCGGAGGGCCGCGTCGTGCCGCTGCGGCGCGGCGCCGCCTGAGCCCGGCATCCGCCCTTCCTTCCACACGCCCTGTCACCCGACTCTGACGCCGATCCCCAGCCCATGCGAGCCGACACGCCCCCCGCCCCGAACCCCGACCTCGCCGGCCGCGTGGCCGTCGTCACCGGCGGCTCCTCGGGCATCGGCCTGGCCACGGCCTCGCTGCTGCTGGCGCGCGGGGCCGCGGTCGCGATCAACGGCCGGGACGCGCCGCGCCTGCAGCGCGCCGAGGAGACGCTGCGCGCGCGCCACTCCGGCGCCCGTCTGCTCGCCAACGCCTGCGACGTGTTGGACGGCACGGCCGTGCAGGCCTGGGCGGCGCAGGTCGAGGCCGCGCTCGGCCCCGTGTCCATGCTCGTCAACAACGCCGGCCAAGGCCGCGTCTCGACCTTTGCCGACACCAGCGACGAGGCCTGGGCCGAGGAGCTGCGGCTGAAGTTCTTCTCCATCATCCACCCCACGCGCGCCTTCCTGCCGCAGCTCGCGCGCCAGGCGGCCGCGCTCGGCGACGCCGCCGTGGTGTGCGTGAACTCGCTGCTCGCGCGCCAGCCCGAGCCGCACATGGTGGCCACCTCGGCCGCGCGCGCGGGGGTCGTGAACCTGGTGCGCTCGCTCGCCACAGAGTTCGCGCCGCAGCGCGTGCGCGTCAACGGCATCCTCGTCGGCCTGATCGACTCCGGCCAGTGGCGCCGCCGCTACGAGGCGCGCGCCGACCGCAGCCAGGACTGGGACGCCTGGTCGGGCGCGCTCGCGCGCAGCAAGCACATCCCGCTCGCCCGCCTGGGCCGGCCCGAGGAGGCGGCCCAGGCGCTGGTCTTCCTCGCCAGCCCGGCGGCGTCCTACGTCACCGGCACCCATCTCGACGTCTCCGGAGGCCACTCGCGCCATGCCTGACACCTCTTCCACCGCATCCCCCGACGCCACCGCCACGATGACGGTCGGTGCCGTCGCCGCCGCCTTCCTCGAGGCCTGCGGCGTGCGCTGCGCCTTCGGCGTGATCTCGATCCACAACATGCCCATCCTGGACGCGATGGCGCAGCGCGGCGCGATCCGCTTCGTGCCGGCGCGCGGCGAGGCCGGGGCCTGCAACATGGCCGACGCCCAGGCCCGCGCCAGCGGCGGCCTGGGCGTGTGCCTGACCTCCACCGGCACCGCCGCCGGCAACGCCGCCGGCGCGATGGTGGAGGCGCTGACCGCCGGCACGCCGCTGCTGCACCTCACGGGGCAGATCGAGACGCCCTACCTCGACCGCGACCTCGCCTACATCCACGAGGCGCCCGACCAGCTGACGATGCTGAAGGCGGTGTCGAAGGCGGCCTTCCGGGTGCGCAGCGCCGACACCGCGCTGGGCACCTTGAAGCTCGCGGTGCGGGCCACGATGACGGCGCCGCGCGGACCGGTCAGCGTGGAGATCCCGATCGACATCCAGGCCGCGCTCGTGCCCGTGCCGGCCGATCTCTCGCCGCTGCCGGTGGCGGTGGCCGTGCCGGCGCCCGCGGCGCTGGACGCGCTGGCGCAGCGCCTGGCCGGCGCGCGCCGGCCGCTGCTGTGGCTGGGCGGCGGCGCGCGCCACGCCGGGCCTGCGGTGCAGCGCCTGCTGAAGCTGGGGTTCGGCGTCGTCACCAGCACCCAGGGGCGCGGCATCGTGCCCGAGGACCACCCGCAGTCGCTGGGCGCCTACAACCTGCACGCGCCGGTGGAGCGCTTCTACGGCAGCTGCGACGCGCTGCTGGTCGTCGGCTCGCGCCTGCGCGGCAACGAGACGCTGAAGTACGCGCTGAAGCTGCCGCACCCGCACTTCCGCATCGACGCCGACCCCGCGGCCGAGGGCCGCGGCTACGCCTGCGACCAGTTCGTCTGCGGCGACGCGGCGCTGGCGCTCGAGGGCCTCGCCGACCGGCTGGAGGCGCTGCCCGCGGGGGCGCGCGCCGTCGATCCGGCCTTCGCCGCCGACCTGCGCGCGGCGCACGATGCCGCGGTGCAGTCCCTGCACCAGGGGCTTGGGCCCTACAGCGCCGTGGTGCGCGCGCTGCAGGCCGCCGTGGGCCCGTCCTTCCTGTGGGTGCGCGACGTGACCGTCTCCAACAGCACCTGGGGCAACCGCGAGCTGCGCCTGGCCGGCCCGCGCGACGGCGTGCATGCCACGGGCGGCGGCATCGGCCAGGGCCTGGCCATGGCGGTGGGCGCGGCCGTGGGCGAGGCCGTCGCCGCGACCGGGGACCCGTCCCGCGCGCCGCGCCGCACCTGGTGCCTGGCGGGCGACGGTGGCTTCACGCTCAACCTGGGCGAACTCGCCACCGCGGCGCAGGAGCAGGCCGACCTGACCATCGTGCTGATGAACGACCGCGGCTACGGCGTCATCCGCAACATCCAGGACGCGCAGTACGGCGGCCGGCGCTGCTACGTGGACCTGCACACGCCCGACTTCGAGGCCCTGTGCGGCGCGATGGGCGTGGCCTACCGTCGCGTGAGTGCGGCCGACGAGGCCGCCGCGGCCTTCGCCGCCCGCCCGCCCGGCGGGCGCGGGCCGCTGCTGGTGGAGGTGGACATGACGCGCGTGGGCGCCTTCGCCACCGCCTTTGCCGGGCCGCCGGTGAAGGCGGGCGCCACGGCCCCGGCCAAGGCTGGTGGCTGAGCGCCAAACAAGCGGCACTGCCATGCAGCCCTCCGCAACCGCACCGGGCGCGCCGCCCGCGGCGACGCCGCCGCTGCGCGTGGCCCTGGTCGGCCTGGGCGCCATGGCCCAGGCCTTGATGGACCTGCTGCAGGGCGACCCCCTGCTGCGCTTCGAGCAGGTCGTCGTCCACGCCGCCTCGCGCGAGCGCGCCCAGGCCGCGCTCGCGGCGGGCGGCTTCGGCGGCGTAGCAGTGGTCACCCGGCTCGACCTCACGACCCGGCGCCCCGACATCGTCGTCGAATGCGCCGGCCACGCCGCCCTCGAGGAGCACGTGCTGCCGGCGCTGGCGCAGGGCGTCCCCTGCCTGGTGGCCTCGGTCGGGGCCCTGGCCACGCCCGGGCTGCCCGAGCGCCTGGAGGCCGCCGCCCGCGCCGGGCAGGCGCAGGTGCATCTGGTGCCGGGCGCCATCGGCGCGATCGACGCGATCGCTGCCGCGCGGCTGGGGGGACTGGACCGCGTCTGCTACCGCGGCCGCAAGCCGCCGCTGGCCTGGCGCAGCACCCCGGCGGAGCAGCGCGTGGATCTGACCACGCTGGCGGCCGAGGCGCTGATCTTCGAGGGCAGCGCACGCGAGGCCGCGACGCTGTACCCGAAGAACGCCAATGTCGCCGCCACGCTGGCGCTGGCCGGCCTGGGCCTGGACCGCACCGAGGTGCGCCTGTACGCCGACCCCGCGGTGCAGCAGAACGTGCACCAGATCGAGGCCTCGGGCGCCTTCGGCAGCCTGGAGCTGACGCTGCGCTGCAAGACCCTGGCGGCGAATCCCAAGACCTCGGCCCTGGTGGTCTACAGCTTGGCGCGTGCGCTGCGCAACCGCGTCCAGCCCTTCAGTATTTGAGCAAGACCATGAGCCTGCCTCCCCTGCTCGACCTCTGTGTAGCCGGCCGCTGGCGGCCCGGCAGCGGCGAGGTCTACGAGACCTGCTACCCCGCCACCGGCGAGCCCGTGGCGGCGCTGCGCGCGGCCACGCCCGCCGACGTGGACGAGGCCATCGAGGGCGCGCACCGCGCCTGGCGCGCCAGCGGCTGGGCCACGGCCAAGCCGCATGAGCGCGCCGCAGTGCTGTACCGCGTGGCCGGGCTGATCCGGCGCGACGCCGAGCGCCTGGCGCAGTTGCAGCGCCAGGACAACGGCAAGCCCATCGCCGAGACACGCGCGCTGGTGGCCAGCGCGGCCGGCACCTTCCAGTACATGGCCGCCGCCTGCGAGACGCTGGAAGAAGCGATCACGCCCTCGCGCGGGCCTTACCTGACGATGAGCGTGCACGAGCCCATGGGCGTGGTGGCCGCGATCACGCCCTGGAACTCGCCGATCGCGAGCGAGGCGCAGAAGCTCGCACCGGCGCTGGCCGCCGGAAACGCCGTGGTGCTGAAGCCGGCCGAGGTGACGCCGCTGCTGGCGCTGGAGCTCGCGCGCCTGTGCGACGAGGCAGGGCTGCCCCAGGGCCTGCTGAGCGTGCTGCCGGGCAAGGGCTCGGTGATCGGCGACGCGATCACGCGCCACCCGCTGGTGCGGCGCGTGGCCTTCACGGGCGGCACGGCCACGGGGCGCCACATCGCCCGCATCGCGGCCGAGAAGATGATGCCGGTGTCGCTGGAGCTCGGCGGCAAGTCGCCGACGATGGTGCTGGACGATGCCGACCTCGACCACGCGGTGGCCGGGGTGCTGTACGGCATCTTCAGCTCGTCGGGGGAGAGCTGCATCGCCGGCTCGCGCCTGTTCGTGGCGCGCCGCATCCGCGACGCGTTCGTCGAGCGGCTGGTGGCGGGCGCGCGGCGCCTGCGCGTGGGCGACCCAGCGGACGAGCGCACGCAGATGGGACCGCTGATCACGGCCGCGCACCGGGCCTCGATCGAGCGACACGTGCAGGCGGCGCTGGACGACGGCGGGCGGCTGCTGTGCGGCGGGCGGCGGCCCGCCGGCGGGCTCTACGAGCGCGGGTGGTTCTACGAGCCCGCCATCGTCGAGGGGCTGGACAACGCCTCGCGCCTGGCGCGCGAGGAGGTCTTCGGCCCGGTGCTGCTGGTGCTGCCCTTCGACGACGACGAGGACCTGATCGCCCAGGCCAATGACAGCGTCTACGCGCTGGCCGCCGGGCTGTGGACGCGGGACTTCCAGCGCGCCTGGAAGATCGCGCGCGCGGTGCAGGCGGGCACGGTGTGGATCAACACCTACAAGCTGTTCTCGATCAGCACGCCCTTCGGCGGCTGGCGCGACAGTGGGCTGGGTCGCGAGAAGGGGCGCGAGGGGATCCTGCAGTACATGGAGCAGAAGAGCCTGTACTGGGGGCTGAATGCGGAGCCTTTGCCGTGGGCGTTGTCGTGATTTCCGATTTCGTTCGCTGCGTAGTCGCGCGTCCTTGGCCGCGGGATGTCTTCGGGCGCTGCGTTGCCGCACGCCCCCGGGTCCGGGGCCTGGTCGGGCGGTCGGCCCTGCGGGCCGACTCCGCTGCGATGCTCGCGTCGGGGTCGCGCCGCCGAGCTCGCTACGCTCACCTTCGGTTCACTGCGCTCGGACAACGGCGGCGAGTCAGTCTACGAAGCGCGCTGCGCGCGCCGACCCCGCCGCTGCGCTTCTCGCCGCCCTCAAAGGCCCCGGACCCGGGGGCGTGCGACAACGCGGGTTTTGGCGGGCGTCGCATTCGGTGTGCTTGAGTCAGCTCATGCGTCTTCCATGCCCCTGTCGAAGCACGGTGTCCGCAAAGAATCCGTTCGGGCTGAGCTTGTCGAAGCCCTGCTGGCGGGACAAGGCGCTCACCAGGAAGCAAGGATTTGCAGCCCTGTGGCTGGTGCTGACCTCCTGTTCGTCAACCGCCGTTGGCCTGCCTGATCCGTCCTCATCTCCCGAGACCCACCCATGACCCCCACCATCCTCGGCATCGAAGAGATCACCTACGGCGCGCCGGATCTCGACACCTGCCGGCGCTTCTTCACCGACTGGGGCCTGGAGCTCGTCGGCGAGGCGCCCGGGCGGCTGGTGTTCGAGTGTCTGAACGGCTGTCGCGTCGTCGTCGCCGATCCGGCGCAGCACCCCCTGCCCCCGGCTATCGAGGAGGGGCCGACGCTGCGCGAGGTGGTCTGGGGCGTGGCCGATGCGGCAGCGCTGGACGCGGTGGCGCAGCAGCTGCAAGGGCTCACGGGGTTCATCGACACCGTTACCGCCGAGGGCTGGCGCCGCGTCGGCGCGACCGACCCGAACGGGCTGGCCTTCAAGGTGCAGGCAAGCGTGAAGCGCCCGGTCGAGGTGGCCTGTGCCGAGAGCAACACCTGGGCGCGCAAGGGCCGGGTGGACCGGCCCGCCCCCTTCTACGAGCGCGCCCGGCCCATCGAGGTGGGGCATGTGGTGTTCTTCGTGCGCGACGTCGCCGCCACCGAGCGCTACTACGCGCAGGCGCTGGGCTTCGTGGCCAGCGACCGCTATCCCGGCCGCGGCAGCTTCCTGCGCTGCGCCGCCGAGGGCGGGCACCACGATCTGTTCCTGCTGCAGCTGCCGCACGGCAAGGCCGGGCTGAACCACGTGGCCTTCACGGTGCGCGACATCCACGAGGTCTTCGGCGGCGGTCTGCACTTCAGCCGCTGCGGCTGGGAGACGCAGCTCGGCCCCGGCCGGCACCCCATCTCGTCGGCCTATTTCTGGTACTTCCAGAACCCGGCCGGGGCGCTGGTGGAGTACTACGCCGACGAGGACCAGCTCACCGCCGCCTGGGAGCCGCGCGCCTTCGAGCCCGGGCCCACGGTCTTCGCAGAATGGGCGGTCGCCGGCGGCCTGGACGGCCACACCCGCCGCCAGAAGGGCCCGGCCGAGGCCCCGGGCGGCAAGTTCCTCACCGAGAAGCGCTGAACGCGGGAGGACCGCCATGAGCCCGGACGCCCCCCCCGACACCACCGCCAGCCCGGAGCCGATGATGGTGACGCTGCTGCTCAAGCACCACCCCGGCCTGACGCTGGACGACGTGCAGTCGCGCCTGAAGGCCAGCGACTGGTGGGAGGCCTTTCCGCCGCCCGGCGCGCGCATCGTCTCCTGGACGGTGGCGATGGGCCTGGGCCAGGTGCTGACGCTGGAGCTGCCGCCGCACCTGCTGCCTGCCCTCAACCTCGAGCTCGAGCGCCGCGGCTGGGGCGTCTTCGCCACCGAGTGCTACCCCAGCTACGACTTCGTCCCGGTGCGCGAGCGCATCCGCGCACGCGTGCGCGCCGGCGGGCAGTGAGGCCGCAGGCCCGCGCGCACGAACTGAATCCCAACCCGTCATCCACACGCCCCGCCATGGACACCCCCACCGACCGCTACCTGAACCCGCACCAGGCGCGCGAGCGCCCGCCCACGGCCTACGAGAGCCTGCTCGGCGACGCGATCGAGCGCGCCTTCGGCGCCGGCATCCACGACCTGGACGGCCTGGTCGCCACCCTGAACCGCAGCGGGCCGAACGCGCCGAACGGCCAGGCCTGGACGGCCCAGGGCTTCCAGGCGCTGATGGCCGAACTCGGCCGCTGACAACACCGCACGGGAGCCCCGACGATGAACACGCACGCCCTGCCCGCCGATCCCGACGCCCTGCTCGCCATCGGCCTGAGGAACCTCTGGTACCCGATCTGCCCCTCGCACTTCGTGCGCGAGCAGCCGGTCTCGCTGCGCCGCCTGGGCCTGAAGCTCGCCCTCTGGCGCGAGGCCGACGGCACCCTGCACGCGCTGGAGGACCACTGCCCGCACCGAGGCGCGCCGCTTTCGCGCGGGATGCCGATGGGCGACCGCATCGCCTGCCCCTACCACGGCGTGCAGGTGCACCACAGCGGCACGGTCACCAAGGTGCCGGGCAGCCCGGGCAGCCGCATGGAGGGCCTGAACTGCGTGCGCAGCTTCCACGTGCAGGAGCGCCACGGCGCGATCTGGCTCTACAACTCGCACACCAACGTCGAGCAGGCACCCCCGCTGGTGCTGCCGCAGGAGCTGGAATCGCCCGAGTACGCGCACTTTCTTTGCTACACGGAGTGGAAGGGCGACTACCGCTACGTGCTCGACAACGTCATCGACCCGATGCACGGCACCTTCCTGCACAAGCAGTCGCACTCGATGGCCGAGGGCGACTCGACGGCGAAGTTCCGCATCCGCGACACCGGGCACGGCTTCGTGTTCGAGAAGGAGGGCCAGCGCGACGTCAACTTCGACTGGACGGAATGGGGCGACACCGGCGCGCACTGGATGCGGCTGGAGATCCCCTACCCGAAGACCGGCGGGCCCGGCGGCAACTTCATCATCATCGGCAGCTACACGCCGATCTCGCCAAACCTGGCGGGTGTCTTCCACTGGCGCTGCCGCAAGGTCAGCGGCTGGCAGCGCGACACCTGGCGCTTCCTCTACCGCAACCGACTGGAAGCCCGCCACTGGGCCGTGCTCGAGCAGGACCGCGAGATGATGGAGGACATGGAGCCCGACGCCAACCAGCGCGAGATGCTCTACCAGCACGACATGGGCATCGTGCGCCTGCGCCGCCACCTGCGCCAGCTCGCGCAGCGGCAGATCGAGATGCTGGGGGCGGGGGCGGGCGCTGCCGACGGCGGCAGCGTGACCACCACGGCCACCACCGCCGCGGGCGCCTGATCATGCCCCCCGTTGGGTCCGACGGCGACCGGCCCGCTGCCGCGCGGGCCGTTCACCTGCCCTGCCCCGCCGTGCCCGAGCCCCCGGGCGCCACCTGGTCGAACGCGCTGCGCGCCGGCAACGAGGTCTTCATCAGCGGCATGACGGCCCACCCCGCCTGCCGCGAGCGGGCGATGGACGCCCACGCGCAGGCGCTGGAGTGCCTGCGCAAGATCGAGGCCCTGTGCCATGCCGCCGGCGTGACGCTGGACCACGTGCTGAAGCTGACGGTCTACCTCACCGACGTCGCCGACAAGGATGCCGTCGCCCGCGCCCGGCGCGAGACTCTGAATCCGCCCTACCCGGCCTCCACGCTGGTGGGCGTGAGCGCGCTGGCCTTTCCGGAGGTGATCGTCGAGATCGACGCAGTGGTACGGCTGGATGTGCGGCGCGCGCGCGACGACGCAGCCGACGCCGAGACCACGCCCCTGTCAGCGGTCCTGACAGGGACCGCAACGACGGGCGCAACCCGAAGCTGAGTCGATGACCTTCTCCACACCTGCAAGTACCTTGTTCGACACACCCGTGATTTCGACAGCCTTGCGCTGGCTGTCACGCAGCTGGCTGCGCTGGCGCGGCTGGGAGGTGCAGGGTGCGCTGCCGGCCGAGGCGCGGCGGTCGGTGTTCATCGCCGCGCCGCACACCAGCAACTGGGACCTGCCCTACACCTTGATGGCGGCCTTCGTGCTCGGCCTGCGCATCCACTGGCTTGGCAAGGCGAGCCTGTTTCGCTGGCCCTTCGGCGGCGCGATGCGATGGCTCGGCGGTATCGCGGTCGACCGCTCACGACCGGGTGGCCTGGTCGCCTCCGCCGCCGAGACGCTCGCCGGTGATGGCCCGGCGCTGCAGCTGGTGGTGCCGCCTGAGGGAACGCGCGGCCGGACGCGGCACTGGAAGACCGGGTTCTGGCACATCGCACGCCAGGCAAACGTGCCCATCGTGATGGCCTACATGGACTACGAACGCAAGGTCTGCGGCCTGGGCCCCTTGTTCACCACCAGCGACGACGTCGAGGCCGACCTCGTGGTCATCAAGCGCTTCTACGCCCCCATCAAAGGCCGGCGTCCGGACCAGTTCGAAGCCAGCTGAATTCGCGGGTGCCTGGCGGCATGGCGATCCTGTCGAGCACTGTCAGCACAAGGCCGCCCACATGAGCGTCACCGCGCTGCTCGCGGTGCGGGCGGGTGCGATCAGACCCACCATCGGCGCAGTGCGCGCGGGTGACGCGCCCTCGTGCCAACGGCTGCGCACGGTCAAGAAGCGCTGACTCCTTCGGGCGGGCCCTAAGCTTTGTGCGCCGCCCGTCCCCGCGCCGTGTGCCGCGCCCGCCATGGCGCATGCTGCTCGGCACGCTCGCTGAGAGCGGCCAGGGAGAGCGGCCGAGCGCCGGGCGCGCCGACCGCAGCCGGCCGCTCAGCGCCTCGCGCCCGCGCCATCCACGAATTCAGCAGCCCGGCAGCAGCGCCGAGACCCTCAGCCGTGCCCGAGCCCTGCCGCCAGGATGCCGGCGATCACGATCTGCTCGTCCTCGTCGCCGGTGCCGCCCGAGGCGCCGGCTGCGCCGATCACCGCGCCCGCGGCGTCGGTGATCAGCACCGCGCCGGTCTGGGGGATGAAGGGCTGGCTGGCCGTGGAGGCGACCGCGCCGAAGAAGGCCGGCAGGTCCTTGGTGCGCGCGACGAGCGCGCGGCTGTTCACCCCCATGCCGATGGCCGCACCGGTCTTGCCGAGCGCGATCTCGAGCCGCAGCGCACTCGCGCCGTCCTCGCGCGCCGAAGCCACCACCTGCGCCGCGGCATCGACGACGACGATGCCCATGGGCTTGAAGCCGTGCTCGCGCGCGCAGGCGAGCGCGGCGTCGATCAGGGTGCGGGCCTGCTGGAGGGAAAGTCTGCTCATGTCGGTCTTCCGGTGAAAAGCCCGCATTTTGCCGATGCCGGGCCCGGCAGCCCACGCCGGCGCCGACACGACCCGCCCGCGCGCGGTCCCGGCGCCCGCGCAGCACACGGCGAGCGTGAATCCGTGGCAGATTCCACCCGCCATGGCCTACCGCGTGCTTGCCGACCTCGTCCTGCTGCTGCACTTCGCGGTGGTGATCTTCGTCGTCGGCGGTCTGGCGGCGGTGGTGCTCGGGCAGGGGCGGGGCTGGGCCTGGGTGCGCAACCTCCCCTTCCGCCTCGCGCACCTGGCCGCCATCGGCGTCGTCGCAGCGCAGGCCTGGCTGGGCCAGGTGTGCCCGCTGACGACGCTCGAATCCTGGCTGCGCGTGCAGGCCGGGGCCACGGGCTACCGCCGCAGCTTCATCGAGCACTGGGTGCACGCCATGCTGTACCACGAAGCCCCGCCGTGGGTCTTCACCCTGGCCTACACGGTGTTCGCGCTGCTGGTGCTGCTGGCCTGGTGGCGCTGCCCGCCGCGCAGGCCATCGCGGGGAGGACCGCATTGCGCGCCGTGAACCCTATTTCAGATGCGCGAACAGGCCTCGAGCCAGGGCATCGGCGGTGCACGTCTTCACATGCTGCACGCGCGTCGCCTGGTTCAGGTCGGTCCAATCGGTGACGGACCTCTGTTCGTAGACGGGCTCCGTGATCGGCTCGTCCCGGCAGGTGGTCTCCCGGATCGTGACCGAGGCGCCTTTCTTGTCCACCGATTCGCGAACCTCGGTGCGGCAGGTGTTCTTGTTGCCCACCTTCCGCTCGCCGACCTGGACGGAGCGCATCACCTGATGGGGCACGAGCCTTTGCGGCCAGGTCTTCTGCGCCTCCGCCTCGCAGTATGCGGCGACCGCGCGCTGCTGGGGCGACGCGCATGCTGAAAGCAGCACCAGGACCGCCCCGGCGAGCATCAGAGGAACCGGCGAACGCTGTTGGAGGGACATCAGAAGCACGCTGACCAATGAACGACGATCTTAAGGGCGACCGCGCGCTTGCACGCCGTCAGCGCCGCGCGTTCGGGAAGAACAGCGGCTCGCCCTCGACCTTGACCTGCCCGATCACCGCCTGGCCGGCCGGGGAGACGACCCAGTCGGCGAACTGCTGCGCCAGATCGGCCTTGACGTGAGGGTGCTTGGCGCGGCTGACCACCAGCACGCCGTACTGGTTGAACAGGCGGCGGTCGCCCTCGACCAGGACGCTGAGCTCGCCGCGGTTGCGGAAGGCGAGCCAAGTGCCACGGTCGGTCAGCACGTGGGCGTTCAGCGCGGCGGCCATGTTCAGCGCCGGGCCCATGCCGCAGCCGCAGGCCCGGTAGCCGGCGGGGCGCTGGGCGCCGATCTCGATGCCCGCCGCCTTCCACAGGCGCAGCTCTGCGGCGTGGGTGCCGCTCTTGTCGCCGCGCGAGACGAAGCCCTGCGGGGTACCGGCAAGCTTCTTCAGCGCGGCGGCGACGTCGCTGCCGCGCAGGCCGGCGGGGTCGGCCTTCGGGCCGGCGAGCACGAAGTCGTTGTACATGACGTCGCGCCGCTCGGCGGCAAAGCCGTCGGCGACGAACTTCTCCTCCAGCGCCGTGTCGTGGACGAAGAGCACGTCGGCATCGCCACGGCGCGCCGTGTCGATGGCCTGCCCGGTGCCGACCGCGACCACGCGCACCTCGATGCCCGTGGCCTGCCGGAAGGCAGGCAGCAGCACCTTGAACAGGCCCGACTGCTCGGTGCTGGTGGTGCTGGCCATGACGATGAAGCGGTCCTGGGCCGCGGCCGGCAGGGCAGCGCCGGCGATCAGCGCGGCGACCGCGGCCGGGGCGAACAGGCGGCCGACCAGGCGACGTGCGCCGTGGCGCGGGGTGGGGACAGGGGTCAGGTTGGGGGTCATGCCGTCCATGGGAGTTCACCTTTCAGGAAGAGTCGGGTCGGGGCCGGCAGCACGGCGGCGCCAAAGAAGCGGTCCACCGGCTCCAGCGCCAGCAGGCGCCCGCCCTCGAGGTGGGCGACGCGGCTGGCCAGGCGCTTGGCCTGGCCCAGGTTGTGGGTGCTCATCACCAGGGTCACGCCCTCGCGGGCGATGCCGTCGATCAGGGCCTCGACCTCGCGCTTGGCCGCCGGGTCCAGGCTGGCCGTGGGCTCGTCGAGGAAGAGGACCTCGGGCCGCAGGGCCCAGGCGCGGGCCAGTGCCAGGCGCTGCTGCTGGCCGGCCGAGAGCGTGTGCGCCGGGCGCTCGGCCAGCACCTCGAGCCCCACGCGCTGCAGCGCCAGCCGGGCCTGCGCCTCGCGCCCGGCCCGCGGCACGCCGTGCAGCCAGAGCGCCAGGCGCAGGTTGCGCCGCACCGACAGGCGCAGGAAGAAGGGGCGCTGGAAGACCATCGCGCCCAACACGCCGCCCCGCGCGGGCTGCGAGCGGTGCACCTGGCGCTGCGCCGCGGCCTGCGGCCGCACCACGCCGTGCAGCAGGCGCAGCAGCGTCGTCTTGCCCGCGCCGTTGGAGCCCACGAGCACGAGGCGCTCGCCCCGGTGCAGCGTCAGGGTCACCTCGGTGAGCGCCGTCGTCGCGCCCAGGGTCACGCCGGCCGCATGCAGGCTGAGCACCGGGGGCCCCATGGATGCGCAGACGCCAGCCAGCGCCATCGGGTCCGGCGTAGCCGTGGGCGAGCCTGCGCCGTTCACCCGGCCGCCCTCCCCGCCACGCGCCAAAGGCTGCGCGATGGGCTCGGGGCAAGGGCCCGCCGCGCTCATGCCAGAGCCTCCACCGGCTGCCCGCGCCGCGCCTGCAGCAGCGCCAGCAGCGCGTGCAGCGCGCCGACGACGCCCAGCAGCACGAGGCCCAGCGCCAGGGCCAGCGGCAGGTCGCCCTTGCTCGTCTCGAGCGCGATCGTCGTCGTCATGACGCGCGTGACGCCCTCGATGTTGCCGCCGACGATCATCACCGCGCCCACCTCGGAGACCGCGCGCCCGAAGGCGGTCAGCAGCACAGTGACCAGGCCCAGGCGCTCGTGCGCCAGCAGCAGCCCGGCGCGCAGCAGCGGCCCGGCGCCCAGCGATTGGAGTTGCTCGCCGCCCTGCTCGAGCGCCGAGACGAGCAGCCGGCGCGTCAGCGCCGCGATCAGCGGCATGACGAGCAGGCTCTGCGCCACGACCATGGCCGTGGGCGTGAACAGCAGCCCGAACTCGCCCAGCGGCCCGCTGCGCGACAGCAGCAGGTACACCGTCAGGCCGACGACGACCGAGGGCAGCGCCAGCAGCGTGTTCAGCAGCGCCACCACGCCGCGCTGCCCCGGGAAGCGCAGCACCGCCAGCGCCGCGCCGGCCGCCACGCCGAGCAGCGCGCCGAACACGCAGGCCATCGCGCTCACCCGCAGCGACAGCAGCACCACGGCAACGAGCTGCGGGTCGGCCGCGGTGACGAGCGACCAGGCGATGGGCAGGCTCTGGGCGATGCTGTTCAAGGGGGGGCGGAGTCGGTGGGCTGGGGCGGGGCGTGGCGCCCCCGATTGTCGCGACAGGGCGTTCGCGACAGGCGGAGCCGGCGCACTGGCCGGCGCGCTCGCGCCCGCGGCCCTGTTGCGAAGCCCGGGTGGGCGGCTGATCGGGGAGCGCAGTGGCGCGGCTGCGACACCCCCCCCAGACCGGTGACGCACGACGGGGCACTCGCGTACGTCCGACAATGCCAGGCCACGCCACCGGCCCGGCACGATGACCGACGACCAGCTCCAGCGCTATGCGCGCCACCTCCTCCTCGACGACATCGGCATCGAGGGCCAGCAGCGCCTGCTCGACGCGCACGCGCTCGTCATCGGCGCCGGCGGCCTGGGCTCGCCGGTGGCGCTGTACCTGGGTAGCGCCGGGGTCGGGCGCCTGACGATCATCGACCACGACCGCGTCGACCTCACCAACCTGCAGCGCCAGATCGCCCACGACCTGGCCGGCGTGGGCCAGCCCAAGGCCGAGTCGGTGCAGCGCCGCATCGCCGGCATCAACCCCGACGTGCAGGTGCGCGCCCTGGTGCAGCGCGCCGACGCCGAACTGCTCGACACCCTGGTCCGCGACGCCGACGTGGTGCTGGACTGCAGCGACAACTTCGCCACCCGCCACGCCGTGAACGCCGCCTGCGTGCGCCACCGGCGTCCGCTGGTGGCGGGCGCGGCCATCGGCTTCGACGGCCAGGTCTCGGTCTGGGACCGCCGCAGCGACGACGGCCCCGCGGCGGATCGCCCCTGCTACGCCTGCGTCTTCCCGCACGAGCCCGGCTTCGAGGAGGTGGCCTGCGCGACCATGGGCGTCTTCGCGCCGCTGGTGGGCATCATCGGCAGCGTGCAGGCGGCCGAGGCGCTGAAGCTGCTGGCCGGCGCGGGCCGCTCGCTGGCCGGCCGCCTGCTGATGCTCGATGGCAGGGCGATGCGCTGGGACGAGATCGCGCTCACGCGCCAGCCCGGCTGCCCGGTGTGCTGCACGGTGTCGCACGCCTGAGCGGCCGAACGCGCCCCACTCTGCCAGCACTCTGGTGTTCAGCCCCTCTCCCCTCGTGGGAGAGGGGTTGGGGAGAGGGGGGCATGCTGAGACCCCGACGCTTCGCCCCCTCTCCCCCAGCCCCTCCCCCGCCAGGGGGGAGGGGAGCAAGACCCGCGCTCCGCGGGGCCGCCGGTTCGCCCGAGAATAGCCCTTTCGCCTGCAGTCCTTCCGCACCAAGATGCCCTCACCCGACACCCTGACCCTGCGCGTGCGCGCCCTGCGCTGGGAAGCCGACGGCGTGCTGTCCGTCGAACTCGTCGCGCCCGACGCCAGCGCCCTGCCGCCCTTCGAGGCCGGCGCGCACGTGGACATCGCGCTGCCCCTGCCCGGCGGCGCCCTCCCGCGCAGCTACTCGCTGTGCAACGACCCGCGCGAGACGCAGCGCTACGTCGTGGGCATCGGGCGCGACCGCGCCAGCCGCGGCGGCTCGCGCTGGGTGCACGAGCAGCTGCGCCCGGGGGCGCTGCTGCAGGTCACGCCGCCGCGCAACCACTTCCGGCTGAACGAGGCCGCGCCAGCCTTCGCGCTCGTGGCCGGCGGCATCGGCATCACGCCCATCCTGGCGATGGCGCGGCGCCTGCACACGCTGGGCAAGCCGGTGCGTGCGCTCGTGGCCGCTCGCACCCGCGAGGCCGCGGCCTTCGTCGACGAGATGCGCGCGCTCGTGCCCGCGCTGACGCTGCACCTGGACAGCGAGGCTGGCGGACCGCCCGACCTGCGCGCCTGGCTCGCGGCGCTGCCGCGCGACACGGGTGTCTACGGCTGCGGCCCGGCGCCGATGCTCGAGGCCTTCGAGCGCGGCTGCGCCGAGCTCGGCCTGGCTGACGCCCACATCGAGCGCTTCTCCGCCGCGCCGGCCGCCGCCGACGCGGCGCCTGCCGGCGCCTACACCGTGGTGCTCGAACGCCGCGGGCGCACGATCGAGGTCGTGCCCGGCAAGGGCCTGCTCGACACCCTGCTCGACGCCGGCGTCGACGTGCCCTACAGCTGCATGGAAGGCGTGTGCGGCACCTGCGAGACCCGCGTGCTGGAGGGCGAGATCGAGCACCGCGACGGCGTGCTCAGCGCGGTCGAGAAGAAGCGCGGCGACGTGATGATGGTCTGCGTCTCCAGCTGCAAGGGCCCGCGGCTGGTGCTGGACCTGTGATGTCTGGGGTCTGCACATGACCACCTTCGCCGCCATCGGCCTGGACCACCGGCACGTCTACCACCTGATCAGCGAGCTGCTGGCGGCCGGCGCGCGCTGCGCCGGCTACTGGACGGGCACGAGCGACCCCAAGGTGCTGGAGGGCGTGCGCGAGCGCTTCCCGCAGCTGCGCGCGGTCGACGACCGCGAGGCGCTGCTGGCCGATCCGGCGGTCGACCTCGTCGTCAGCGCGGCGGTGCCGGCGCAGCGCGCCGCGCTCGCCGTCGAGGCCCTGCGCCGCGGCAAGGACGTGCTGGTCGACAAGCCCGGCGTCACGAGCTTCGAGCAGCTCGCCGCGGTGCGGCAGGCGGTGGCCGAGACCGGGCGCATCTTCTCGATCTGCTTCTCCGAGCGCCACATCGTGCCGGCGGTGGACGTGGCGCTGCGCATGGTGGCCGATGGCGCCATCGGCGACGTGGTGCAGACCGTCGGCCTCGGTCCGCACCGCCTGAACCGCGCCCTCCGGCCGGGCTGGTTCTTCGACCGCAGCCAGTTCGGCGGCATCCTGGTCGACATCGCCTCGCACCAGATCGACCAGTTCCTCGTCTTCACCGGCGCCACCGATGCGCAGGTGGTGCACGCCGCGGTCGGCCACCACGGCGCGCAGACCGCGGCCGACTTCCAGGACTTCGGCGAGATCGTGCTGCAGTCGCGCCCCGGGCAGCGACGCGGCTACGTGCGGGTGGACTGGTTCACCCCCGACGGCCTGCCGACCTGGGGCGACGGCCGCCTGTTCGTGCTCGGCACCACGGGCTCGATCGAGATCCGCAAGTACCTCGACATCGAGGGCCGGCCGGGCACGAACCACCTCTTCGTCGCCGACCGCCAGGGCACGCGCCACATCGACTGCAGCGCCGAGCCGCTGCGCTTCTTCCGCGACTTCCTGCACGACCTGCGCCACCGCAGCGCCACGGCCATGCCGCAGGAGCACGTCTTCACCGTCTGCCGCCTCGCCCTCGAGGCCGACGCGCTGGCCGCCGCGCGCGCGCCCACCTGACACCGGAACCCGGAGAACCATCCAGATGGATCGCATCGGCATCGCCCTCGTGGGCCTGGGCCCGGGCTCGCAGCCCCACGTCAAGAGCCTGGTCGACCTGGCCGCGCGCGTGCAGGTGCGCTACGCCCTGTGCCGCCACCCCGAGCGCGCCGACGTCGGCGCGCTGGCCGGCCAGGTGCGCGCCAGCGCCGACCTGCAGGCCGTGCTCGACGACCCGCAGGTCCGGGCCGTGATCGTTGCCACGCCGCCGGCCACGCACGCCGAGATCGCCGGGGCCTGCCTGGCCGCCGGCAAGCACGTGCTGGTGGAGAAGCCGCTCGAGGTCTCGCTGCCGCGCGCGCAGGCCCTGGTGGCGGCCGCCCGGGCGAGCGGGCGGCGCTTCGGCGTCGTGCTGCAGCACCGCTTCCGCCCGGGATCGCTGCGCCTGCGCGCACTGCTGGAATCCGGCGCGCTCGGGACGGTGCAGTTCGCGCTCGTGCGCGTGCCCTGGTGGCGCCCGCAGCATGGCTACTACGACCAGCCAGGCCGCGGCTCCCGCGCGCGCGACGGCGGCGGCGTGCTGCTGACCCAGGCCATCCACGCCCTGGACCTCTTCCGCTCGCTCGTCGGCGTGAGCGCGGTGCAGGCCGCCCAGGCCACCACCACCGCGGTGCACCGCATGGAGACCGAGGACTACGCCGCCGCGCTGCTGCGCCTGGCCCACGGCGCGCCCGGCGTCCTGGTGGCCACCACGGCCATGTACCCGGGCAGCCCGGAGGTGATCGAGATCGCCGGTACCCTGGGCACCGCCGTGCTCGCCGCCGGCCGCCTGCAGGTGCGCTGGCACGACGGCCGCGAGGAGACCGTCGAGGCCGAGGGCCCCGGCGGCAGCGGAGCCAACATCATGGACTTCCCTCACGACGCACACCGCGCCGTCATCGCCGACTTCCTCGACGCCATCGAGCAGGGCCGCGACCCCGCCGTCACCGGCGAGGAGGCGCTGGCCACGCAGGCGCTGATCGAGGAGGTGCTGGCGAAGGCGGGGTGAGGCGCTGCGGGAGCGGGGTCGAACGGCTTCGAGAGATCTGGGTTGGCGCCACCTGTTCAACGAGGTTCAACCGTGCGGACATCGGCATAGACTTCGGCATCCGCAGATGTCCCTTGAACGGAGTGCCCATGCCCGCGATGATCCTCTCCGCCAAGCGTCAGGTCGTGATTCCGGCCGATCTCTGCCGCCAGATGGCGCTGCAGCCAGGCTCGAGCGTGGAAGTCTCGCTCGCACAGGACGGCTCGGGCATCCTCATCCGGCCCGCCACCATGGCGCCACGCAAGCCGGCCAGCGTGTTGTTCGGACGTGTCGTGCATCGCGGCACCCCGGTGTCCATCGAACAGGCACAGGGCTTGGCGGTCGCCGGGCGCCTGGTTCGCCGCGGCACCCCATGATCGCCGTCGACACCAACATCCTGGCCCGCGCGATCGCCGAAGAGGCTGATGCCGACGCCGCCACGCTGCGTCAGCAGCGGCAGGCGCGCGCGCTCCTGTCGAGCGGGCAGCCCCTGTTCGTGCCCGTGACGGTGGTGGTGGAGCTGGAATGGGTGCTGCGCGGCGCCTACGGCATGGCCGCGGCGGACATCGCGGCCGTGCTGGAGGACTTGCTGGCAGTGGAAGGCCTGAACGTGGACCGTGCGGCCGCCTTGGCCCAGGCGCTGCAGGGCTACCGAGCCGGACTGGACCTGGCGGATGCGCTGCACCTCGCGCAGTCCGCCCTGTGCAGCGGCTTGGCCACCTTCGACACCCGCTTTGTCAAGACGGCGCGCCGGCTGGGCTTGACTCCCCCCGTGCAGGCGGCGCCGGATTGAGGCGGCGAAGCTCCCCGCCCTGGTCGGTCTCGGGTCGATGCGATGCCAGCTCTGGGGACGCAGGCCCGATGCCCTGGCCACGCAGGCGCTGACCGAGGAGGTGCTGGCGAAGGCCGGCCGGGTCAGATGATCCGCGAGCGCAGCCAGGACGTCACGATCTCGGTGACGACGACGACGGTGAAGATCACGGCCAGGATCAGGCCGACCTGGTCCCAGTAGAGGTTGTTCATCGCCGCGTCCAGCGCCACGCCGATGCCGCCGGCGCCCACGAGGCCGAGGACCGCGGACTCGCGGATGTTGATGTCCCAGCGCAGCAGCGCCAGCGACCAGAACGCGGGCTCGACCTGCGGCCAGTAGGCCTTGGCCAGCACCATCGAGCGCGGCGCGCCGGCGGCCGTGAGCGCCTCGATCGGGCCGGCCTGGGCCTCCTCGAGCGCCTCGCAGAAGAGCTTGCCGACAAAGCCGATGGAGCGGAAGGCGATCGACAGCACGCCCGCCAGGGCGCCCGGGCCGAAGATGGCGACGAACAGCAGCGCCCAGATCAGCGAGTTGACCGAGCGCGACGAGACGAAGACGAACTGCGCCAGCCAGTTCAGGCCGGCGTGGCGCGTGAAGTTGCGCGCCGCCAGGAAGGACAGCGGGATCGCCATCACCAGCGCCAGCACCGTGCCCAGCGTGGCGATGTGGAAGGTCTCGATGAGCGCGTCGCGCACCGCCTCGCCCCAGAAGGGCCAGTCGAAAGGCCACATGCGGCGGAACAGGTCGGCCGTCTGCTCGGGCGCGTCGTACAGGAACTCGGGGATGACCTCGATCGTCTTCAGCGACCATGCGATCGCCGCGACGCTGGCCAGGTACACGGCGAAGCGGCCCAGGCGCACGGCCGGGCTGAAGCGCTGCCATTGGCGGGGCGCCGTGCTCACTGGAAGACCTTCCGCACGCGGCCCGAGACCAGCTCGCACAGCATGATCAGGGCGATGATCACGAGCAGGATGGTCAGCACCACGTCGTAGTCGAAGCGCTGGTAGGCGGTGAACAGCGGCGCGCCGATGCCGCCGCCGCCGACGATGCCCACCATCGTGGAGTTGCGCAGGTTGGAATCGAACTGGTAGACCGCCAGGCCGATGAAGCGCGACATCACCTGCGGGAACACCCCCATCACGAGCACGTTCAGGAAGGGCGCGCCGGTGGCGCGCACGGCCTCGACCTGGCCCGGGTCCATCTCCTCGACGACCTCGGCGAAGAGCTTGGCGACGAAGCCCATGGTCGAGACGATCAGCGCCAGCACCCCGGCCAGCGCGCCGAAGCCCACCGCCTTGACGAACAGGATGGCCACGATCACCGGGTGGAAGGAGCGGCACACGGCGATGACCCCGCGCATCGTGCCGCTGAGCGCCGCCGGCGCGAGGTTGCGCGCTGCCGCCAGCCCGAGCGGCAGCGACAGGGCGATGCCCACCGCCGTGGCGAGCACCGCGATCTGCAGGCTCTCCACGATACCGGCACTGATGAGCTGCAGCTTGTCCGCCTCGAGGTTGGGCGGGAACATCCGGCCGAGGAAGCGCTCGGCATTGCCCAACCCGGTGAGGAAGCGCGCCCAGGTGACGTCGAGCTTGGTCGCCGCATAGAGCACGTAGGCGGCCAGCAGCGCCCAACCCAGCCTGGCCGGCCAATTGGGCGGGAAGGCCGCAGCCGCCCGGCCGGCGCCGCCCCGGGCCGGGCCCGGGGGCGGCGGCTCAGAGCCAGTCCTCGCCACCATAGATGGACTTCAGGTGTTCGTCGCTCAGGCCCTCGGGCGCGCCGTCGTAGACGACTGCGCCGCCCGACAGGCCGATGATGCGCTGCGCGTAGCGCCGCGCCAGGTCGACGTTGTGGATGTTGACGACGATGGGGATGGCGTGGGCGCGCGCCAGTTCGCCCAGCAGCGCCATGACCTCGACCGAGGTCTTGGGGTCGAGCGAGGAGGTCGGCTCGTCGGCCAGCACCAGGCCGGGCTGCTGCATCAGGGCGCGCGCGATGCCCACGCGCTGGCGCTGCCCGCCCGAGAGCTGGTCGGCGCGGCGGTTGGCGAACGAGGCGTCGAGCCCGACGCCCTCCAGCAGCTCGAAGGCGCGGTCGACGTCGGCGGCCGGGTAGCGGCGCCAAAGCGCGCGCCAAGGGGCCACGTAGCCGAGCCGGCCGCACAGCACGTTCTCGATCACCGTCAGGCGCTCGACCAGGTTGTACTCCTGGAACACCATGCCGATGCGGCGCCGCGCGAGGCGCAGCTCGCGGCCCTTCAGCCGGGCCAGGTCATGGCCCTCGAAGAGGATCTGCCCCGTGCTCGGCTGCACCAACTGGTTGATGCAGCGGATGAGCGTGGACTTGCCGGTGCCAGAGGGCCCGATCACCGCCGTCAGCCCGCTGCCGGCGATGTCGAGGTGGATGTCGCGCAGCACCGGCTGCCCGGGCCGGTAGGCCTTGCCCAGCCCGCGGATCGACAGCACCCCCGCCGCCGGGGCGGTGCCGCCGTGATTCGGCGAGTTCACTTCTTCGCGGCTTCGGCGGCCTTGCGGCGCTCGGCCTCGCGGCGGGCGCGCGCGTCCTCCTCGCGCTTGGTCTCGGCCTCGTAGGCGGCCTTGTTGTACGGCGTGCCCGACTTCTCGGCGACGTCGCGCACGACGGCCCAGTCCTTCTGGTAGGTGATGGGCAGGAAGCGGTCGTCGCCGTTGAACTCCTTCTGCATCGCCGCCGGGAAGCGGAACGAGAAGAAGCACTCCTTGAGCTTGGCCGCCAGCTCGGGCTTCAGGTCGTGCGCGTGCGCGAACGAGGAGGTCGGGAAGACCGAGCTGCGGTAGAGGATGCGGAAGTCAGCCGCCTTGATGTTGCCGCGCGTGGCCATGCGGTCGAAGACGTCGGAGGCCACCGCGGCCATGTCGTAGTCGCCCGAGGCGACGCCCAGCACGGACTTGTCGTGCCCGCCGGACATCAGCGGCTTGTAGTCCGCCTCGGGCTTGAGGCCCTTTTCGGGGAAGAGCACGCGCGGCGCCAGGTTGCCCGAGTTCGACGAGGGCGAGGTGTGGGCTACCTTCCTGCCCTTCAGGTCGGCCAGCGACTGGAAGGGGCTGGACGCCTTGACGATGGCCAGCAGGTTGTAGCCACGCACTTCGGTGCCCACGCCCTTGGCCGCGAAGGGCACGGCGCCGGCCATGTTGACGGCAAAACCCGTCGGGCCGGTGGAGAAGCCGGCGAAGTGCAGCCGCCCCGAGCGCATGGCCTCGATCTCGGCCGCATTGGACTGCACCGGGAAGTAGACCGTGCGCTTGCCCACGCACTTCTCGAGGTGGTCGGTGAAGGGCTTGAAGATGTTGGCGTAGACGGCCGGATCCTCTACCGGGGTGTAGGCCCAGACCAGCGTCGACGGGTCACGCCACTTGGCAGGGTCCTTGGGCGCGTCGGCCACGAGGTCGCGGTCGGCGTCGCAGTACAGGGTGTCGAGCTGGCCGCGGTTGGCGCAGTCGGCCTGGGCGGCGGCAGCGCCGGCAAAGCCGGCGGCGGCCAGCGCGAGGACGAGGCGGCGGGAGGTCGGGGTCATGCGTAGTCTCCTGGGGCAAGGGTCCCGGCGGGGCGGGATGTCATCGATCTGTCATATTAGCCCAGCACCGCGCTTGTCCTGGACAGGGTCTTCCCGTGCCGCGCCGGCGGCCGACGACCCCCGCTCCCTGAGCCCGCGCAATCCCCGGCCCGCGCAGGACGGCGCCACGGCCGGCATGATGCACAACCCATGCTGCACATCGACGCCCTCGCCAAGACCTACGACCGGACCCCGGTGTTCCAGGGCGTCTCTCTGCGGGTGCGCGCGGGCGAGTTCGTCGCGCTGCTGGGTGAGTCGGGGGTGGGCAAGAGCACGCTGCTGAACTGCATCGCCGGGCTGGACGAGGCCGACGCCGGGCGGGTCGAGCTCGACGGTGTCGAGATCGGCCCGCTGCCGGCCGACGCCCGCGCCCGGCTGCGGCGCGAGAAGCTGGGCTTCGTCTTCCAGGCCTTCCACGTGCTGCCGCACCTGAGCGTGGCCGAGAACGTCGAGCTGCCGCTGCGCCTGCTGGGCACCGGGTGGCGCGCGGGGCGCCACGAGGACGCCGCGACGCGGGTGGAGGAACTGCTCGTGGCCGTCGGCCTCGGCGGTCTGGGCGGGCGCCTGCCGGCCCAGCTCTCGGGCGGGCAGTTGCAGCGCGTGGCCATCGCGCGCGCTCTCGTGCACCGGCCGGCGCTGATCCTGGCCGACGAGCCCACCGGCAACCTCGACCCCGCCACCGCGGCGCGCGTCATGGAAGCGCTCGTCGTCCAGGCCCACGCCAGCGGCGCCGCCTGCCTGCTCGTCACGCACTCGACAGCAGCCGCTGCGCGTGCCGACCGCGTGCTGCGGCTGACGACCGACGGCATCGTCGAGGGCGCCAGAGCCGATACGCCCGGCGCAGGCGCCCACGCCGGCGGCGGCGCCTCGAACGCCCCGGCGCCGGCCCTGCCCGGCTCTCGATGAGCGACCGCGCCCCCTCGCCCGGGCGCACCCCGCTCGCGCTGTGGCCGCTGGTGCTGCGCGAGTGGCAGCACCATCCCTGGCGCCTGGCGGTGGCGGTGCTGGCCGTGGCGCTGGGCGTGGCGCTGGCCTGGTCGGTGCACCTGATCAACAACTCGGCGTTGTCGGAGTTCTCGGCCGCGGTGCGCTCGGCCAACGGCGAGCCCGACTCCGTCGTGCGCGGGCCCGGAGGCGGCTTCGACGACGCGCTCCTCGACCGCGTCGCCACGCTGCCCGGCGTGGCACGCGCGAGCCCGGTGGTCGAGTTCGAGACCTATGCGCGGCGCGCTGCGGCCGCGCCCGCCGCGGAGGGCAGCTCCAGCGCCGCACCGCTCTCGCGCCTGTCCGTGCGCGTGGTGGGGCTGGACGCGCTCGCCGCCGCGCCGCTGACGCCGGGCGCGCTGCCGCAGCCCGCCGCGGGCAGCGACCGCCTCGCGCTGCTGGACCCGGGGCTCGTCTTCGTCAACGGCGCGGCGCGCGAAGGCCTGCAACTGCGCGACGGCGACACCTTGGCGCTGCAGTCCGGGCCGCGCTGGCAGACCCTGCGCGTGGGCGGCAGCGTCGCCGCCGGCGGCACCCCGCTGCTGGTGGTCGACATCGCCGCCGCGCAGGCGCTGTTCGGCTTCGAGGGCCGGCTCTCGCGCATCGACCTGCGGCTCGAAGCCGGGTCCGATGTCAAGGTGCTGGAAGCCGCCCTGCCCGCCGGCCTGCGCCTGACGCGCGCCGACGAGGCCGAGCAGCGCGTCTCGCAGATGTCGCGCGCCTACCGCGTGAACCTGACCGTGCTGGCGCTGGTGGCGCTGTTCGTCGGCGGCTTCCTCGTCTACTCGGTCGTCGCGCTGTCGGTGGCGCAGCGCACGCCCACGCTGGCGCTGCTGGGCGTGATGGGCCTCACCGCCGGGGGCCGGCGCGCCCTGGTGCTGGCCGAGTGCGGCGCCATCGGCCTGGCCGGCAGCGCCCTCGGCCTGGCGCTGGGCACAGCGCTCGCCGCGGTCGCGCTGCGCTGGCTGGCCGGGGACCTGGGCGGCGGCTACTTCCCGGGCATCGCGCCGGCACTGCAGGTGCAGCCGCTGGCGCTGGCCGGCTTCGCGCTGCTGGGCCTGGCCTCGGCGCTGGCCGGCGGCTGGGTGCCGGCGCGGCGGGCCGAGGCGCTGCAGCCGGCGGTCGCGCTCAAGGGCCTGGGCGGGCCGGCAGCCGCCGCGCCACGACTGCGTTGGCCGCTGGCGCTCGTGGCCGCCGGGGGGCTGCTGGCTCTGGCGCCGCCGCTCTTCGGGCTGCCGGTGGCGGCCTATGCCAGCGTCGCGGCGCTGCTGGTGGGTGGTGTCGCCCTGGTGCCGGCAGCGGTGCACGCGCTGCTGGCCGCAGCACCGCGGCCGCGCGGCGCGCTGGGGCTGCTGGCGCTGCAGCGCGCGCGCTTCCAGCGCCACACCGCCACCGCGGCCGTGGCCGGCGTGGTGGCCAGCCTGGCGCTGTCGGTGGCGCTGACCGTGATGGTGACGAGCTTCCGCGCCGGCGTCTCGGCCTGGCTCGACCGCGTGCTGCCGGCCGACCTTTACGCCCGCACCGCCGCCAGCAGCACGACTGCCGACCAGGCCTGGCTGGAGCCCGATTTCGTGGCCGCCGTGCAGGCCCTGCCCGGCGTGCGCCAGGTCGAGGCCTCGCGCGTGCGGGCCCTGCCCTGGGCGCCGGGACAGCCGACGGTGACGCTGATCGCACGCGACCTGGCGGACCCCGCCGCCGCCCTGCCCTTGCTCGAGCCCCCGCTGCCACCGGCGCCGGCCGGCGCGCCCGGAGTCGACATCTTCGTCAGCGAGGCCATGGTGCGGCTTCACGGTGCCGTGCCGGGCAGCACGGTGCGGCTGCCGCTGGACGGCCGCGCGGTGCCGGCGCGCGTGCGCGGCGTCTGGCGCGACTACGCGCGCCAGTTCGGCGCCGTGGCAATCGACGCCGCCGCCTACCGGGCACTCACCGGCGACACGCGCGTCAACGACCTCGCGATCCGGCTCGCTCCCGGCGCCTCGCTCGCCGCGGTGCAGGCGGGCCTGCGCGCGGCCGCGCCCGACCCGGCGATGATCGAGTTCGCGACCACCGAAGACCTGCGCCGCCTCTCGATGGCGATCTTCGACCGCAGCTTCGCCGTCACCTACTACCTGCAGGCCGTGGCCATCGGCATCGGCCTCATCGGCGTGGCCGCCAGCCTGTCGGCCCAGGTACTGGCGCGGCGCAAGGAGTTCGGCCTGCTCGCCCACCTCGGGCTGACCCGCGGGCAGGTCGTCGGCGTCGTCGCCGGCGAGTCCGCCGCCTGGCTGGCCGCCGGCGCTGCCGTCGGCCTGCTGCTGGGCCTGGCGATCAGCGTCGTGCTCGTGCACGTGGTGAACCCGCAGAGCTTCCACTGGACGATGGAGCTGGTGCTGCCTTGGCTGCGCCTGGCGGCACTGTGCGCCGCCGTGATCGCCGCCGGCGTCGCCACCGCGGCCTTCAGCGCGCGCGGCGCCACGCGCCGCAGCGCCGTGCTCTCGGTGCGGGAGGACTGGTGAAGCCATCCCGCCTGCCGGCCCTGCCCGCGCCGTGCCGCCGCGCCTGGCTGCGCGCCACCTTCGCGCTGGCCGGCGCCGGCCTGGCCGCGCGCGCACCGGCGAGCCCCGGCGCCGCGGGCGGGGACGGTGCTGCAGGCGTCCTGCCATCGGCGCGCCCAGCCGCAGGCGCGGCGCCGTCCGCGAGCGCCGACCCGGTGCGCCGGGGCCGCGCCATCGTGCTGCCGCGTGACCACGGAGCCCACCTGGGCAGCCGCATCGAGTGGTGGTACGTCACAGGCTGGCTGCGCCCCGGGCCGGCGCCGCGCGCAGGCACGGGTCCTGGCGGAGCCGGAACCGCGGATGCGGGCGCGGAGGCCCCGGGCGACCCTCGCGCCCTGCGCGGCTTCCAGATCACCTTCTTCCGCACCCGCACCGGCCTGGCCGAGGATTTGGGCGGACGTTTCGCGCCGCGCCACCTGCTCTTCGCCCACGCCGCGCTCAGCACGCCGGCCACGGGCCGGCACGAGCACGAGGAGCGCATCGGGCGCTGGTCGGGCGAGCCGGTCCCCTCGAGCCGTGTACGCGCCGCCCTGCACGACGCCGACCTGCGCCTGTTCGACTGGACGCTGCGCCGCCAGGCCACCGGCCCCGGCACGCTGGACGCGCGCTGGGACGCGGACTTCTCCACCGGCACGCACCGCCTGCAACTGCGCATGGCCCGCACCCAGGCGGTGCTGCTGCAGGGCGAGGCCGGCTGGTCGCGCAAGGGACCGCAGCCGCAGCAGGCAAGCCACTACCTGAGCGAGCCCCAGTTGCGGGTCGAGGGCCAGGTCCAGGGCCGGGACGGCGCCCCGGAGGCCGTGCACGGCCGCGCCTGGCTCGACCACGAGTGGAGCGACGAGTTGCTCCACCCCGAGGCCGTGGGCTGGGACTGGATCGGCATCAACCTCGACGACGGCAGCGCGCTGACCGCCTTCCGCCTGCGCAGGGCCGACGGCAGCGCACTGTGGGCGGGCGGCAGCTTCCGCGCCGCGGGCGCCGCAGCGGCGCGCGCCTTCGGTCCCGACGAGGTGGTCTTCACGCCTGGCCGCATCTGGCGCAGCCCGGGCTCGGGCGCCGGCTACCCGGTGGAATGGACGGTGGCCACGCCGGCCGGCACGCACGGCGTGCGCGCGCTGATGGACGCGCAGGAGATGCTCGGCCGCAGCGCCACCGGCACCGTCTACTGGGAGGGCCTGTCGACCCTGCACGCCGCCGACGGCCGGCGCGTCGGGCTGGGTTACCTCGAGATGACGGGCTACGCCGGCCGGCTGGTGCTGTAGCCGCTCAGGGACTTGACGCTCGTCACCGCCCTGGCGGCGCCGCAGGAGTCGAATCCCGGCGGTGGTGATCCGATTCCTGCAGAGTCCGGCGAGTTGGGCAGGGCTCGGCATCACGTGCGGGAGCGTGCAGACCGTCGAGACCCGGCGCTCCTGGGTCTTCCTGGCCGGCGACCGGGTGCTGAAGCTGAAGAAGCCGGTACGCGAGCGACTGCTGGATTTCTCCACACCGGCGCTGCGCGCGCAGGCCTGCCGCGAGGAACTGCGCGTGAACCGGCGTCTGGCGCCCGGGGTCTACCTCGGTCTCGTCGCGCTGCGCCGCACCCCGACAGGCTGGCGCCTGGACGGGGATGGCCGCGACGGCGCCGACGACTGGGCGGTGCTGATGCGCCGCCTGCCCCCGCAGCGCATGCTCGACCACCTGCTCGCCACCGGCAGGGCCGGCCCGGCGCAGGCGACGGCGCTGGCGCAGCGGCTGGCCGCCTTCTGGCAGGCAGCGCCGCGCTGCCCCGCGCACGCCGCAGGCCTGCCTGCGCGGCTGGAGGACGAGTTGGAGCTCAGCCTCGCGCTGCTGGCCGATCCGCGCTGGGCCCTGCCCGATGCCGGCACGCTGCTGCAAGGCTGCGCGCGCGCCTTGCGCGCCGGGGCGCCGCTGCTCGCGCACCGCGTGGCTGCGGCGCGCATCGTCGAGGGCCACGGCGACCTGCGGCCCGAGCACGTGTGCCTGCCCGAGCGGCCGGCACCACCCGGGGCCTGGCCGGTGCAGCCGCTGGTGATCGACGCGCTCGAGTTCGACCCCGCCCTGCGCGTGGTGGATCCCTTCGACGAGCTGGCCTACCTGGCCCTGGAGTGCCGTCGCCTGGGCGCGCCCGGCTTCGGGCTGAGGGTGCTGGCGCGCTGCGCCCGACTGCTCGGCGACCACCCCCCGCACGCCCTGCTGCGCCTCTACACCGGCCACCGCGCCATGCTGCGCGCGCGCCAGGCGGTGTCACACCTGCTGGAGCCCGAGGTACGCGAGCCCGCGCGCTGGCGGCCGCTGGCGGCCTGGTACCTGCGCTGCGCCGACGCAGCGCTGCGGCCGCTGGCGCTGCCTTGAGCCGGCCGGCCACCCGAGCCTGGTCGGCGGGGGCCATCCGGTGCTCCGGCAAGGCAGGCCGCCGCCCTGGTGCGTCAGCGCCCGTGCGCGTCGCGCAGGTCGCGCAGCACCGGCACCAGCACCGCGGCGGCCGGCAGCACGCTCAGGCGCGCGGCGGCGGCGCAGCTCGGCGGCAGGCGCCAGGGCGGCACGCTGTCGGTGACGGCGAAGCTGTCGAGCACCGAGGCCGCGAGTACGCGGTCGGCGTCGCCGACGAACAGGCCGTGGGCGGCGCAGGCGTGAACGGCCACGGCCCCGGCGCGCCTGAGCGCGGCAGCGGCCTGCGCCAGCGTGTGGCCGGTGGCCACGAGGTCGTCGCGCAGCAGCACGGTCGCGCCGGCGACGTCCCCGGCGACGAGATGCCCGCCCGCGAGCAGGCCCAGGCTGCGCCGCTTGTCCACCATCGCGAAGCCCACCGGCCGAAGCCAGCGCGCCTCGAGCTGCTCACGCCAGCGCAGCACACGCTTGACCCCGCCCGGGTCGGGCGAGGCCACGACCAGGGGCCCGGCGCCTGCCAGGCCAGCCGCCCAGCGCTCGAAGGCCGGCGCCGCGTCCACCGAGACCAGCGGAATGCGGAAGGCGTTCTCGGTGGCCGCGGGGTTGTGGGCCTCCAGCACGACCGCCTCGTCGCAGCCGGCGGCCTCGAGCAGGCGCGCCAGAAGCACCGGGCCCACCGGGTCGAAGGGCTGGGTTCGCTGGTCCTTGCGGGCGTAGGCCAGGTAGGGCAGCACGGCCGTCACGCGCGCGGCGCCGTGCGCGCGCAGCGTGGCGCACACCGACAGCAGGCGCACCAGCTTGTCGTGAGGGCTGGCCGAGTCGTCGCCGTGCAGCGCCGCGAGCACGCAGGCGTGCCGACCGCGCGGGTCGGTGGCAGGGCGCCATTTGTGCTCGCCGTCCTCGAAAGGCCGGTCCTCCAGCGGCGCGAGCGGCAGCTCGAGCGCGGCAGACAGCGCCAGCGCCAGGGTCGACTCCCCGTCCAGCGAATACAGCTGCATCAGGCCGGCCCGCCCTGCCCGGCTGGCGCACGCAGCGCGCGCCGCATCACCTTGCCCAGGCCGGTCTTTGGCAGCGGGCCTGGGTGGAAGGCCACCTGGCTGGGCACCTTGTAGGCCGTCAGGTGCTGCCGGCAGTGGGCGACGACGCCCTCCTCGGTCAGGGCCGGATCGTCGGCCACGACGATCACCCGCACCGCCTCGCCCGAGGCGGCGGGCACGCCCACCGCCGCCACCTCGCGCACGCCCGGGTGCGCGGCGACGACCTCCTCGACCTCGTTCGGGAAGACCTTGAAGCCCGAGACGACGATCACGTCCTTGAGGCGATCGGTGATCGTCACGCGGCCCAGGGCGTCGATGAAGCCGAGGTCGCCGGTGCGCAGCCAGCCGTCGGCGGTGAAGGCGCGCGCCGTCTCGGCCGGCTGCTGCCAGTACTCGCGCATCACCTGCGGCCCGCGCGCGCACAACTCGCCCACCTCGCCGCCCGGCAGCGGCCGGCCCGCCTCGTCGAGTACGGCGACCTCGGTGGACGGCAGCGGGAAGCCCACGGTGCCGGTCCAGTCCTCGATGTCGAGCCGGTTGGACGTCAGCACCGGCGAGGCCTCGGTCAAGCCCCAGCCCTCGACGATGGGCACCCCGGTGCGCTGCTTCCAGCGCTCGGCCACCGGGCGCTGCACCGCCATGCCGCCGGCAGCGCACAGCTTCAGCCCGGAAAGCAGCTTGGGGTCGAAGCCCGGCAGGTCGAGCAGCGCGCGGTACAGGGTGTTGACGCCGATCATCGCGCTGACGCGGTGCCGCTTCAGCGTCGCCAGCAGGCCCTTCAGGTCGCGCGGGTCGGCCACCAGCACGAGCTCGGCGCCGATGCGCAGGAAGCTCAGCGCGCAGGTCAGCGCGTAGACGTGGTACAGCGGCAGCGGGATCAGCGCCGTCTCGGCGCCCTCACGCAGGTCGCGCGCCACCCAGGTCGACAACTGAACCACGTTGGCCATCATCTGGCCGTGGCGCAGCACCGCGCCCTTGGGCACCCCGGTGGTGCCGCCGGTGTACTGCAGGAAGGCGATGTCTTCGGCGGCCACCGGCGCGTCGTCCAGAGGCTGCGCGGCCCCCTCCTCGATCGCCTCCTCCAGCGCCACCGCGTGCGCGATGTGCCATGGCGGCACGAGCCGCCGCAGGTGGCGCACGACGACGTGCGTGACGAGCTCGCGCAGCGGCGGCATCAGGTCGCCCATGCCGGTGACGACGACCGCGAGCGCCAGGCGCGGCTGGCGCGCCAGCACCTCCTGCAGCGTGTGCGCGAAGTTGTCGAGCACGACGATGGCGCGCGCGCCGCTGTCGAGCAGCTGGCGCTCGAGCTCGTCGGCGGTGTACTGAGGGTTGACGTTGACGACGACGCCACCGGCGCGCAGCACGCCGAACATCACCACCGGGTGCTGCAGCAGATTGGGCAGCATCAGCGCGACGCGCTCGCCACGCTGCAGGCCCAGGCTGCGCCGCAGCCAGACCGCGAAGCCGCCGCTCAGGCGCTCGAGTTCGCGCCAGGTGAGCGAGGCCCCGAGGCTCGTGACCGCCGCGCGCGCGCCGTGGCGCGCTGTCCCCTGGCGCAGCAGGTCGCACAAGGTGTCGGAGCCGGCGGCGTCGATGTCCGCCGGCATGCCGGGCGGGTAGTGGGCGAGCCAGGGCCGGGCTTCGGCCGGGGCGCGGGCGGCGACGTCCATCTCGCGAGGCTCCTCAGCGCGCCTCGGTCAGGCCCTGGACGACCTCCTTGAACTGCGGCCAGGGCATCGCGGGCCAGACCTCGGTGTGCGTCTGCCCGACGCTGCGCACCAGCACCGACACGCGCGTCGCGGCCTCGACGTCGGGCGCCTCGATCACGTCGACGTAGTCCCAGGGCCCGAGCAGCGCGTAGCTGTGCAGCCACTTCACATCGGGGCAGTGATGACGCACCTGCTCGGCCACGTGCCGCTCCAGCGTCGCGTAGGAACGCGGCTGGTGCAGCGATTGCGGGGACAGGCGGGTCAGCAGCACGAAGTGGGGCATGGCGGGGAGGGCAGCGGGGTGGCGTGTGCCCAGACGGTAGGCGCCCGTCGGCGCGAGGGCTTGCGCCTGATCAGCGCCGTGTCGGCGCGCGCCCCGTCGCGCCCGCGCCGGATGCGCAGGCGCAAGGCCGGGCTCCCGACCTGGGGCGCAATGCCTGAGGCGCCCCCCCGGCCGCGCGCCGTCGTGATGAGAACCCCATGCCCCTGCTCACCCTGCTGCTCACCGGCGACTTGATGACCGGGCGCGGGATCGGCGCGTGGACGACGACGGCGTGCGCCGCCTGGCCGCGCTGACGCGCAGGGAACGTCGCGCGGGCGACATCGACCTGTGGTCGCTGCACTGGGGCGGCAACTGGGTGGCCGACGTGCCGGCGGCCCAGCGCCGCTTCGCGCGCGCGCTCGTCGACACCGCAGGCGCGGCGCTGGTGCACGGGCACTCCTCGCACC
>JBILNB010000141.1:0-4685 GCA_044375195.1 Rubrivivax sp.
GCCGAGCAGCGCCCGGCCCTCGTGCGCGGCTGGCACCGCGCCTTGCGCATGCGCTCACGCATCAACCGCGGCACGCTGGAGCAACCGGGTCTGGTCTTCGCGCTGCTGCAGGGCGGCGCCTGCCGCGGTGTCGCCTACCGGCTGCCCCAGCACCGGGTGGAGGCCGAACTGGGCCGGCTCTGGGCGCGCGAAATGCCCACCGGCGTGTACGACCCGCGCCTGCTGCGCGCCGCGACGCCCACGGGCGAGGTCCACGCCCTGGCCTTCACGCTGAGCCGCCGCAGCCCGGCCTGGCTGCCGCACCTGCCCGACGGCGAGTTGCTGCACATCCTGCGCCACGCCCGCGGCCGCTACGGCAGCACGCTGGAGTACCTGACGCTGACGGCGCGCGCCCTGGACGACCACGGCGTGCCCGACGCCGAAGTCAGGCGCCTGACGGCCCTGGCCCGGGCCCATGGCCTCTGCGGCTGAAGGACCGACGACCTGGAGGTCGACCCGGGACTCGAGCCGGGTGGATGCTCACGCCCGACAGAAGGCCGGGTGGACTCGTACACCCGGCGCAAGGCCGGGCGGGTGCCTACGCCCGGCACAAGGCCGGCAGCATGGCGCGCGAGGCGTCCAGGTCGGCCTCGGTGTCGATGTCGAACAGGACGCCCGGGTCTTCGGTCTCGATGCCGACCGCTGGGTAGCGGGCCAGCAGCCGGCGCGCGCCTTCGTCGCCCGCGAGTGACAGCAGTTCGGAATACATGCCGGCCGAGAAGCCCACAGGGTGCCCGCGCCGGCCGTGGTGCTGAGCGAAGACGACCGCGTCGCGCGCCAGCGCCGCGGCCACGGCCTGCAACACGGGCGCGCCCACCAGCGGCATGTCGGCGGGCAGCACCAGCCAGCCCGGCGCCTGCGAGCGCGCCTGCACGCCGGCGGCGATGGTGTGGCCCATGCCGCGCACGGCCTCCGCCTCGGAGACCACGAGCACGTCGCGCCGCGCGACGATGCGCGCAGCCTCTGCGCCCAGCGCCTCGGTCGTCACGACGACCAGGGGCAGCTCGCTTTCCAGCACATGGCCGAGCGTCGTGCCGAGCACCGTGGAGGCGCCGAGCGACTGCAGCAGCTTGTGCCCCCGCCCTGCGAACCTGCTGCCGCGCCCCGCGGCAGCGACGATGACGACCGGCAACGAGCCCATGACCTCCCCGCGTGTGTCCGTGTGTCGACGCCACATCGATGCAGCGCCAAGAGCCGAAGGATGCATCAGGCCGGTGATCTCGCCAATGGGAGGTCTACCTAAGGCCTTCCCCGTAAGGGATTGCCAACGGGTCCGGCCGCGACCGCTGCTGCAGGGGCTCCTCAGGCCTTGCCCGGCCGCAAGGGCACCACCCGGCCGTCAGCGCTTCCTATACTTTGCGGCATGAAGAACATCGGCCAGGACATCGCGCAACTGCGCAAGAGCTACGAGCGCGCCGCGCTCGACGAATCGGCCTCGCACCCGGACCCGCTGCAGCAGTTCACGGCCTGGATGGCCGAAGCGGTGGCCGCGCAACTGCCCGAGCCGAACGCCATGACGCTGGCCACCGTCGGCGCCGACGGCAGGCCGTCCACGCGCATCGTGCTCGTCAAGGGCTGGGACGAGCGCGGCATCGTCTGGTACACGAACTACGCCAGCCGCAAGGGCCGCGAGCTCGGGCTGCATCCGCACGCTGCACTGCAGTTCCATTGGGTCGAGCTCGAGCGCGTGGTGCGCATCGAGGGCGCGGTGTCCAAGGTGTCCGAGGCGGAATCCGACGCCTACTACGCCAGCCGGCCCCTGGATTCGCGCATCGGCGCCTGGGCCTCGCCGCAGAGCGAAGTCATTGCCTCGCGCGGCGTGCTCGTGGCCAACGCCGCCCGCTATGGCGCGCAGTACCTGATGAACCCGCCGCGCCCGCCGCACTGGGGCGGCTACCGGCTCGCGCCCGACCGCTGGGAGTTCTGGCAGGGCCGGCCGTCGCGCCTGCACGACCGGCTGCGCTACCGGCTGGACGGCGGCGCCTGGCTACGGGAAAGGCTCGCGCCCTGAGCAGTGATCCACGCGCTCCCCTGGGCGCGGAGCGGGACGGTCATCACACCCGCCGCGGCATCACCGCCGCGCCCGCGCGGCAAAGGTGCGGCGGAACTTCTCGACCTTGGGCGCGATCACGTGCGCGCAGTAGCCCTGCCACGGGTGGCGGGCGTAATAGTGCTGGTGATAGTCCTCCGCACGCCAGTGGTTGCGCCGCGGCTCGACTTCGGTGACCACGCGCCCGCCATGGGCCGCATCGGCCTCGGCGCGCACGGCCTCGGCGACCTCCCGCTGGGACTCGTCGTGCAGATAGATGCCCGAGCGGTACTGGGACCCGACATCGTGCCCCTGCCGGTTCAGGGTGGTCGGATCGTGGATGGCGAAGAAGATCTCCAGGATCTCGCGCAGCGTGATGCGCTGCGGGTCGAAGCCGACCTGCACCACCTCGGCGTGGCCCGTGTCGCCCTCGCACACCTGCTCGTAGCTGGGGTCGGCGACATGTCCGTTGGTGTAGCCGGACTCGACGGCGACGACGCCGTCGACCAGTTCGTAGACCGCCTCGAGGCACCAGAAGCAGCCGCCGCCGAGGGTGATGGAGGAGGGGGTCATCGCGGTCGGCTCCTGCAGGTCGGGGTGGGAACAGGGGCCGTCCGCCCGGACGTGCCCAAGGCATTATCCCGATGCTCGCTGGCGCATTCTGCGGGCGCCTTGCGTTGAACCGCCCATTGACGGCAGGGTCAAGCCCGTTCGGGCTTTGCGCCCGCGCGCAAATGCCGCACACTCTACGTCGCGCGCGCACCGATTCATCGTGCTGCCGCGCACTGTGACAGTCGTCCACCCCCTGTTTGCGAGGATAGAGCAATGAAGAACTGGCTGGCTGGCGCGCTTGCGGTCGTGATGATCGCCACCGTGCCGTCCTGGAGTGAGGCCAAGCGCGTCGGCGGAGGCAAGTCGCAGGGCATGCAGCGCAGCGCCCCGGCGCAAAGCACGCCGCAGAACACGCCGCCCCAGCAGGCGGCGCCTCAGCAAACCGCCCCGGCCACCGCGGGGGCACCCGCGGCCGCCGGAGCCGCCGCCGCGGCCGCCGCTCCGGCCAAGCGGTCCTGGCTCGGGCCCATCGCCGGCCTGGCCGCCGGTCTGGGCTTGGCGGCGCTGATGAGCCACCTGGGCATGGGCGAGGCCTTCGCCAACTTCCTGATGCTCGCCCTGCTGGCCGTCGCCGCCTTCTTCCTGATCCGGTTCCTGCTGCGCCGCTTCGGCCCGGGCGCGCAGCAGCGCCCGGCGCTGGCCACGGCCGGTGCGGGCGGCGGCGCGGGTTCTGGCCCGGTCCTCGGTGGCGCGCCGGCCATGCCGGCGCCTGCCGAGCCTGCCGCGGCGGCGCCGATGGCACGCGCGAGCTTCGAGCCTGCTGCCGGTGAGGTGTCGGTGACCGGGCAGCCCCTGCAGCGCCTGGGTGGCGAGCCCGCGGCGGCCGCGGCTGCCGCCGTCGTCGGCGTGCCTGCGGCCGCGAGCGGCCCGAGCCTGCCGGAAGGCTTTGATCTGCCGGCCTTCGAGCGCGTGGCCAAGATGATCTTCATCCGGCTGCAGGCCGCCAACGACGCCGGTGACCTGGAAGACCTGCGCCGCTTCACGACGCCCGAGATGTTCGCCGCGCTGCGCCTGGACATCCAGGACCGCGGCAACGCCGCCCAGCACACCGACGTCGAGCGGGTCGAGGCTCAGGTCCTCGATTTCGCGACCGAGGACGGCCGCCAGATCGTCAGCGTGCGCTTCCACGGAATGATCCGCGAAGAGGCGGGTGCGCCGGCCGCCGCCTTCGACGAGGTCTGGCACCTGGTCAAGCCCGAGACCGAGGGCGCCTGGGCGATCGCCGGGATCCAGCAGGCCCAGTGACGCTGGCAGCCGCAAGGCTGCCAGCTCCAGGCTTCGCCCTTCAGAAGGGTGGCGTGCTGGAGAACGACACCCGCAGCCCCGTCTGCGGGTGTCTCATTTCCAGGCCGGTGGCATGCAGGCAGAGCCTGGGCGCCAGGGCCTGCACCGGCGGCGGGGCGTACAGGGTGTCTCCCAGGATGGGGTGCCCGATCGCTGCCAGGTGCACGCGCAACTGGTGAGTGCGGCCGGTGCGCGGCTGCAGGCTCAGGCGACCGCGATCCCCGGCGCGCTCCAGCACGGTCCAGTGCGTGCAGGCGGGCTTGCCGCGCTCGGCGTCGACACGCTGCAGGGGCCGGCGCGGCCAGTCCGGCGCGAGAGGAAGCTCGATGCAGCCCTGGTCGGCGCCGGGGTGGCCGGCGACCCAGGCCTCGTAGCGTTTGTCCACTTCGCGACGCTCGAAGGCCCGCCCCAGCGTGCGCTGCGCGTCCAGCCCGCGCGCGAACACCAGCAGGCCCGATGTGGCCATGTCCAGCCGGTGTACCACGAGCGCGTCGGGGAACTCGGTCTGCACCTGGGATGCGGCGCAGTTCTCCAAGCCGGGCGCGCGGCCGGGCACCGCGGGCAGGCCCGAAGGTTTGTCCACCACGACGAGCTGCGCATCGGCGTGGAGCACGCGCACGCGCAGGCCTTCGGGCTCCATCAACGGCGCGCTCCCGCGACAGCCCGCAGCCCTTGCCGGCGCGGCCGAACGAACGGACACCAAGGGCACGGACACGGTGGG
>JBILNB010000142.1:0-4670 GCA_044375195.1 Rubrivivax sp.
CCCAGCACCGGCGGCATCGCGCCCGAAGCCCCGCCGATGACGATGTTCTGCGGCGTCATCGGCTTGAGCACCACGGTGTAGACCACGGCGTAGCCGACGAAGGTGGCAAAGGTCAGCCACATGGTCAACGGGTTGACCCAGAACCACAGCACGGCGCTGCCCAGCGCGCACAGAAGAGCCGAGAACGCGAGCGTCTGCGCGCGGGTGAGCTCGCCGCGGGCCGTGGGCCGCCAGGCCGTGCGCGCCATCTTGCGGTCGATCCGCTCCTCGATCAGGCAGTTGAAGGCCGCGGCCGCGCCGGCCACCAGCCAGATGCCCAGCGTGGCGGCACCGGCCAGCGCCAGGTCGGGCCAGCCCGGCTGGGCGAGCAGCATGCCGATCAGGGCGCAGAAGACGATGAGCTGGACCACGCGCGGCTTGGTCAGCGCGTAGAACTGGGCCCAGCGCGAGGCCATGGGCGTGGGGCGGGCGATCGTGGCCATCAACGCCGCGATTCTAGGAGGCGGCCTTGCCTGGCGCGGGGGCACCGAGTGCCGGGCCATCGGGTACCGCCGGCCGTTCCCGGGCCGCAGGGCCGGCCGTACGGGCCGCACGCCGGCCCGCGAGCGCGCGCGCCAGCAAGGAGGTCGTCACGACCACCAGGGCGGCCGCCCCGGCGCTGTGGGCGAGCGCGGCGCTGAGAGGCCAGCCCAGCACCACGTTGGACAGGCCGCTCGCGAACTGCCACAGGGCCATGGCGCACAGCCACAACGAATAGCGCCTGAGCACCGGGTCACCGGCCCGCCACAGCCGCCAGGCCAGCAGGCCGAGCGCGGCAAACAGCGCAAAAGCGGCCAGGCGGTGCGCCATGTGGATTGCGACCAGCGATTCCATCGAGATGAAGCCGCCGTGGCCGGCGCGGCCGAGTTCGCGCAGTATGGTGAAGCCCTCGGCGAAATTCATGCGGGGCCACCACTGTCCGTTGCACTGCGGGAAGCCGCTGCAGGCGAGCACGGCGTAGTTGGTCGAGACCCAGCCGCCCAGCGCAATCTGCACCCACAGCAGGGCCGTGACCGCGACCGCACCCGCCAGCAACCTTGGCGGGACCGACACCTTGCGCGCGCGCCAGGTCTCGTGCTGCATCACCAGCAGGGCAAGCAGGAACATGCCGCCCAGCAGGTGGGCGGTGACCACGGCCGGGTAGAGCTTGAGCGTCACCGTGTACTTGCCGAACAGCCCCTGGATCACCACCCACACCAGCGTGGCCGTCGCCCACCATGGCGAGTGGGGCAGCCGCGCGGCGCCGGAACGCGCACCGATCCAGCTGGCAGCAGCCATGACCAGGATCAGCACGCCCACGGTCATCGCCAGGTAGCGGTGGATCATCTCGATCCAGGCCTTGCTGAAGGTCACCGGGCCGGTGGGCATGGCGGTCTGCGCGGCCTGGATCTCGTCACGGGCCCCGATCGGGCTGACGCTGCCGTAGCAACCGGGCCAGTCGGGGCAGCCCAGGCCCGAGTCCGTCAGGCGCGTGAACGAGCCGAAGACGATCAGGTCGAAGGTCAGGAACATCGTCACCGCGGTCAGCGCGGCGATGCGGGCGCCGGTATCGCGCCCGCGCTGGCGCAGCCAGACCCAGGACAGGGGCAGCAGCGCGACCAGCAGGGCCAGCAGGGCCAGCCTCAGCGTGGGCGAGAAGTCGACGAGCGGGACGGTGTCGGTCATGGGTCGAGCGGGGCGCCGCCGGCGTCAACGCCCGGCCTGGTCCCAGGAGGCGGACGCACGCAGCAGGCGCTCCAGGTCGCGCTTGACGCGCGCGGGCTCGGGCGCCGGGGGCATGCGCATCATCCACATGCCCATGGGGTCGACGATGTAGAGATGGTCATGAGGGGCCTGCCCGGGCGCGGGTTCGAGCCAGCGCGCGAGTTCGGCCGCCGGCACGCGCAGCACCCGCACGGGGTCGCCGGACGCCAGTGCCGCCTGCAGCTCGGGGCGGGGTGAGGCGTCGTCGGTGACGAGCCAGACCTTGTCGACGCGGTCGCTCTCGCGGCCCAGCATCTCGCGCAACTGTCGCTGCAGGTACAGGCGCTGCTCGCAGGCGGCGTCGCAGGCGCCGCTGCCCACGGCCACGAGCAGCCACTGCCCACGCAGGGACGCCGGCTCGACCGCAGCCCCGTCCAAAGTCTTGAGGGGCAGCGCCACGGGCACCGGGCGCATCGGCTGGACCAGCGTGCCGTAGTTGGTGCGGCCTTCCGGCCGGATGACGTAGTAGGTGAAGTAGGAGGCGACGACCGGCGCGGCGCAGGCCAGCAGCACGAGCAGCATCCTCAGGCGTCCGCCCAGGGTACGGCGACGCAAGTCATCGGCGTCCACGGCAGGCAGCGAGTGCACGGTCAGGCCCAGCGGCTCGTCGCGCCCAGCCGGCGTCTCAGGCCGGCCGACGGCGGGGGCGGAGGACTTGGAACCAGACATAGAGGATGAGCGTCAAGGCGCTGAGCGAGAACCACTGGAATGCATAACCGTAGTGCTTGTGCACATCAGCCGCGGGGGCGGGCCAATCGCGCACCAGGCCATCGCCGCCGGCGGCGGCCGGCGTCGCCACCGCGGGCGCCAGCTCCAGCACGGACAGGGGCCGCAGGCGCAGACCGGTCTCGCTCGCGTACGCTGGCAAATCCAGATTTTGCCGGATCGCCCCGGAGGCGCCGCCTTCGAAGTCGTACAGCCGTGCCGGCGGCGGGGCGATGCGGCCGCCGAGCGCCACCTCGCCGTCTGCCGGCACAGGCGCCCGGACGCGGGTCCGGTCCACAGGGTCGCGCGGCAACCAGCCGCGCTGCACGACCACCGCGCTGCCATCGGGCAGCTGCAGCGGCGTCAGCACGAAGAAGCCCGGGCGGCCCTGCATCTGCCGGTTCTCCAGGTAGACGGTGTGCTGCGGCAGCCAGTGGCCGCGCAGTTCGATGCGGCGGTGGTGCTGGGCCTCGGCCTGACTGGCGCTGAGCGCCAGGGCCTCGGCCGGCAGCGCCGGCAGGTCGCGGCGGGTGTCGATGGCGGCCTGCAGGCGCTCCTTCTGTGCCGCGCGGTCGAGCTGCCAGACGCCGAGCCGGGCCGTCAGCGCGGCCAGGGCCAGCGCGGCCCCCAGCACCACCCAGCCGCGGGCACTCAGCCGACCCATAATCCCCGCCGATGAAAGCCCTGCTCGTGACGCTGCTCGTGGCCGTGCTCGGCGCCCTCGCCGGCGCCGGCTTCTTCATGTTGCGCAAGGGCCAGGACGGCGCCGAAGGCGGCCGCAGCCCGGCGATGGCGCGCGCGCTTGCCGTGCGGGTCGCCCTGTCGATCGCCGCCTTCCTGCTCGTGCTCTTCGCCTGGTGGATGGGCTGGATCAAGCCCACGGGCATCCCGATCTCGGCCTGAATCTGCCGCAAGGGGCTGCGGGCAGGCACGACCGCGTCCGGGAATCCTCCACAAAGCGCAACGCCGCCCGCGGCGGCGTTGCTGCGGCAGCGGCGTCAAGCTCAGAGCCAGTACACCAGGAAGTACAGGCCGAGCCACACGACGTCGACGAAGTGCCAGTACCACGCTGCGCCCTCGAAGCCGAAGTGACGCTTGGGCGTGAAGTGCCCCTTCATCAGACGCAGCGTGATGAACAGGAGCATCAGCATGCCGACGAAGACGTGGAAGCCGTGGAAGCCCGTGAGCATGAAGAAGGTCGAGCCGAAGATGCCCGAATTCAGCTTCAGGTTGAGGTCCCTGTAGGCGTGCATGTACTCGTAGCCCTGCACGAACAGGAAGGTCAGGCCCAGGGCCACCGTGATCCACATCCACAGGATGCACTTGCTGCGCTCGTTAGCGATCAGCGCGTGGTGGGCCACCGTCAGCGTGGCGCCCGAGGTCAGCAGCAAGGCCGTGTTGATGGTCGGCAGCCAGAACGGGCCCATCGTCGCGAAGGGCTCGACAGTGCCCGCGGGCGAGGCTGTGACGCCGCCGCCGGCGCTCGGCCAGACGGCCTTGAAGTCAGGCCAGAGCAGCTGGTGATCCAGGTTGCCCAGCATGGGCAGGGCATGCACGCGGGCCCAGTACAGCGCACCGAAGAAGGCGGCGAAGAACATCACCTCGGAGAAGATGAACCAGCTCATGCTCCAGCGGAAGGAGACGTCGATGCGGTCAGAGTAGAGACCGCTCTCGCTCTCGCGGATGGCCTGGCCGAACCACTGGTAGAGCGTGAACAGCCAGATGAGGATACCGAGCAGCAGGGAGTACGCACCCCAGCCCGCCCCGTTGACCCACTGGCCGGCGCCGAGGATGACGAAGAACATGCCCAGGGCCGTCTGCGCCGGGAAGCGCGAGGGCGAGGGGATGAAGTAGTACGGAGTGCTGCCTGCTGTGTGGGTGACCGCCATGGTGGGTGTTCTCCTCGAACCGTGGTTCCGGGGTGGGGGGTGGGCCGGCGCCGTTCAGGCGCCCGCCACTCCGCTGCCGACCACCCAGCGCACCATCGCCACGAGGGCGAGGACGAACAGGGTGGCCCCGATGATGCCAGCCACGATGACGTGGACCGGGTTGAGTTTCTGCACGTCCTGCTCGTAGCCGGCGCGCTTGCGTATGCCCAGGAAGGACCAGGCCACGGCCTTCACCGTCCGGCCGAAGGACATCGGCCTCTCGGTCGCGGCCTTCAGGTCGGAGCCGGAGGGAGC
>JBILNB010000143.1:0-4637 GCA_044375195.1 Rubrivivax sp.
TGATCCTGCCACCGGTCACCGGCTCGCGCGGCAAATGGCCCGGTTCCCGGGGCCTTATCCGGGGATGTCAGGGCTCAAGTTCTCGCGATCATCGCGTCCAGCCTCGATCGGCGGGGCCGGGCCTGACCTCAGGTGCGCATCGCGGACGCGGTGGCGCGCGGGTCGGTCCCCGGCGCCCGAGGCCATCACCCGGAGGGCACGCCATGATGCGATCGCTGTGGATCTCGAAGACCGGCATGGAGGGCCAGCAGACCAAGCTGGACGCCATCGCCAACAACCTGGCCAACGTGGCCACTAACGGTTTCAAGCGCTCCGGGGTGGTCTTCGAGGACCTGATGTACCAGAACCTGCGCCAGTCGGGCGCGGCCAGCTCGGAGCAGTCCCAGCTGCCCACCGGGCTGCAGCTCGGCCTGGGTGTGCGCGCCGCCGCCACCTCGCGCAACTTCTCCCAGGGCAACATGGCCCAGACCGGGGGGCAGTTCGACCTCGCCATCGAAGGCCAGGGCTTCTTCCAGGTGCAGATGCCCGACGGGACGGCCGGCTACACGCGCGACGGCGCCTTCCAGGTCGGCAGCACGGGCCAGCTCGTCACGAGCTCCGGTTTCACGTTGCAGCCGGGCATCACGATCCCCGTGGGCGCCAAGAGTGTGACCGTGGCCAAGGACGGCGTGGTCTCCGTCAGCCTGCAGGGTCAGGCCGAGCCTCAGCGCGTGGGTCAGTTGCAGCTTGCGCAGTTCGTCAACCCGGGCGGGCTGGACCCGCTGGGCGGCAACCTGTTCGCCGAGACCGCGTCGTCGGGCACGCCGAGCACCGGCGCGCCGGGGGCCAACGGCATCGGCGCGATCAAGCAGGGCTTCATCGAGGGCAGTAATGTGAACGTGGTGGAGGAACTGGTCTCGATGATCACCACACAGCGCGCCTACGAGATGAACTCCAAGGCCATCCAGACCAGCGACCAGATGCTGCAGCGCTTGTCGCAGGTGTGATCGCGCGTCCTGCGCACCCGACCGCCGACCCCGCAGATCCGAGAGTCCTGACCATGCGCCCCCTGCCGACCGCCCTGTCATCGTTCTTCACCGGCGCACGCCCGCTCACCAGCGTGGCGCTCTTGCTGCTGGCCCTGGCCCTGGCGGGCTGCGCCGCGGTGCGTGCGCCGCGCGTGGAGATGTCCGACACCCGCCCCGCGGCGCCGACGGCCGCGCCGCAGCCCGCGCCCGCGCTCAACGGCGCGATCTTCCAGGCGGCGCAGTACCGGCCGCTGTTCGAGGACCACCGGGCGCGCCTGGTCGGCGACACGCTGACGGTCAATATCGTCGAGCGCGTAAGCGCAGCGCAGTCCAGCACCAGCTCGATCGACAAGAGCGGCAGCATCGACGCCTCCGTCAGCGCGCTGCCCCTGGTCAGCCCCAACTCCTTCGGCCGCGCCGGCGTGCAGGCGCAGTCCGCCGCGGCCTTCGGAGGCAAGGGGGCGACTGAGAACACCAACGACTTCTCCGGCACGATCACCGTCATCGTCACCGGCGTGCTGCCCAACGGCCACCTGCAGATCGCGGGCGAGAAGCAGATCGGCGTGAACCACAACGTGGACGTGCTGCGCTTCACCGGGCAGGTGGACCCGCGCTCGATCCAGCCCGGCAACGCCGTGCCCAGCACCTTGATCGCCAACGTCCGCGTCGAGCACCGTGGCCGCGGCGCCCAGGGCGAGGCCACTTCAGTTGGCTGGCTTTCCCGCTTCTTCTTGAGCCTTTGGCCGGTCTGAAGTTTTTCAAGAATCGGCCGATGCAGCGCTTCGTCGAGTGCGCCATACAGGCCGCGCCGTCGACGCAGACACCCCGCCCCCGCACCCACGCCACACCGCCATGCATCGCCTCTTCGTGACCCCATCCCCGGCGCGCCGCAGCTTCGCCGAGCTGGTGTTCGTCTTCGGCTTCGTGCTCGCGCTGCTGCTGGGCTCAGCGGCTGCCGAGGCCACCCGCATCAAGGAGCTGGCCTCGGTGCAGGGCGTGCGCAGCAACGCACTCACCGGCTACGGTCTGGTCGTGGGCCTGGACGGCACCGGGGATCAGACCACGCAGACCCCGTTCACGACCCAGAGCCTGCAGGCCATGCTGCAGCAACTCGGCGTGACGGTGCCGGCCGGCACCGCGATGCAGTTGCGCAACGTGGCTGCGGTGATCGTCACCGCCCAGTTGCCGCCCTTCGCCCAGCCGGGGCAGGCGATCGACGTCAACGTCTCCTCGCTCGGCAATGCCAAGAGCCTGCGCGGCGGCACGCTTATCGCCACGCCGCTGAAGGGCGCCGACGGCCGCATCTACGCCGTGGCCCAGGGCAACCTCATCGTCGGCGGGGCCGGGGCCTCGGCGGCTGGCTCCAAGGTCCAGATCAACCATCTACTGGCGGGGCGGATTCCCGACGGTGCGACGGTGGAGGCCAGCGTTCCCACGCCGCTGATGCAGGGCGAATCGATCCAGCTCGACCTGCGCGCCTCGGACTTCAACACCGCGCGCAACGTCGCCCGGGCGATCAACACCGCCAAGGGCGAGGGCACCGCGGTGGCCCGGGACGGCCGCACGGTGGCGGTGCGGGTGCCGGCCGAGGCCGGGGCCCGCGTGGCCTTCCTGGCCGACGTCGAGAACCTGCCCGTGCAACTGGCCACGCCGAGCGCGCGCGTGGTGCTCAACGCGCGCACGGGCTCGATCGTGCTCAACGAGAGCGTCACCCTCGGGCCCTGCGCCGTGGCCCATGGCAGCCTGTCGGTCACCATCAGCACCACGCCGATGGTGAGCCAGCCCAATGCGCTTGGCCAGGGCCAGACCACCGTCACCGAGCGTGCCGACATCACCGTCTCCCAACAGCCGGGCTCGCTGATCCAGCTACCGGCCGGCGCGCGCCTGGCCGACGTGGTGCGCGCCCTCAACGCCCTGGGCGCGACGCCGCAGGACCTGCTGGCCATTCTGCAGGCCATGCGCACCGCGGGCGCGCTGAAGGCCGAGATCGAAGTGATCTGACGCCACCGGGAGTGCAGCCATGGCCGTGATACCCCCTTCCACAGCGCCGGCGGCGCTGGCCGCCGACACGCGCTCGCTCGACGCGCTGCGCCTGCGCTCCGGCAGTGACCCCAAGAGCACGGCGCGCGAGGCGGCCAAGGCCTTCGAGGCCCTGTTCACCCAGGAGTTGATGAAGAGCATGCGGGCCTCGACGATGGCCAGCGGCCTGCTCGACAACGAGGGCACCAAGCTCGGCACCGAGCTACTCGACAGTCAGCTCGCCACGCGCATGGCCGGCCGGCCCGGCGGCCTGTCCGACATCATTGCGCGCCAGCTCGAGCGGCAGATGGGCCTGAATCCGGGGCCGATCCCGCAGGCCGCGCCGGCCAACCCCGAGGCGGCCCCGCTAGCCCCGGCGGGCAAGGCCCCGCCGCCGGTGCGCATCCCGCAGACCGCCGCGGCCTCCTTCGTTCAGCACCACACCGAGGCCGCGCGCGCCGTGCAGCAGAAGACCGGCATCCCGGCCGAGTTCATGATCTCGCAGGCGGCGCTCGAGACCGGTTGGGGTCGCAAGGAGATCCGGCACGCCGACGGCAGCCCTTCCTACAACCTGTTCGGCATCAAGGCCGGGCCGGGCTGGAAGGGGCCGGTGGCCGAGGTCTGGACCACCGAGTACGTCAACGGCAAGCCCCAGCGGCAGAAGGCGGCCTTTCGCGCCTACGCGAGCTTCGAGGAGTCCTTTGCTGACTACGCACGCCTGATGCAGAACAGCCCGCGCTATGCCGGCGTGATGGCCCGCCGCACCGACGCGGCAGGTTTCGCGCAGGGCCTGCAGCAGGCCGGCTATGCGACCGACCCCGAGTACGCGCGCAAGCTCACCGGGGTCATCAACACCACGCTGCGGCTGCAGCGGTCCATGGCCTGAGGCCCGCGGGCGCCTGAGTCATGAGCGGTTTCGCGCTTTTGTCGATCGGCTCCCGAGCCATGGCGGCGAACTACGTCGCCTTGCAGACCACGGGCCACAACATCGCCAACGCCAGCGTCGAGGGCTACTCGCGCCAGCGCGTCGAGACCGCGACCGCCGCGTCCCGCATCACGGCCAGCGGCAACATCGGCACCGGCGTGGACGTGAAGACCGTCACGCGCGCCCACGACCAGTTCCTCACCCGCGAGGCGGCCAATGCCAAGGCCCTGGCCGGGATGGACTCGACGCGGCTGGAATCGTTGCGGCGCCTCGAGGAGGTCTTCCGCCCGGGCGAGCAGGGCATCGGCCATGCCGCGGGGGAGTTCTTGAACGCGATGGTCGACGTGGCCAGCCGCCCCGCTGACCTGGCGGCGCGGCAGGTGGCCCTGGCCCGTGCGGGTGAGGTGGCCGATCGCTTTCGCCTCGCCGGCACCCAGCTCGACGCGCTGCAGGCGGACGTCGACACCTCGATCCAGGACGCGGTGACCCGGGCCAATGCCCTGATCAAGGGGATCGCGGACCTCAACGCGGCCATTCAAGGCGCAGGCCAGGGGCAGCCGCCCAACGATCTGCTCGACGCTCGCGACCGCCAGATCGCCGAGCTCAGCGAGATCGTCCAGGTCAAGACGCTCCAGGCGCTCGACGGTTCGACCTCGGTGCATTTCGCCGGCGGCGTGGCGCTCGTG
>JBILNB010000083.1:0-17056 GCA_044375195.1 Rubrivivax sp.
TGAGCATAGGAAATTCAAACGGAGCATAGGAAATCCAAACGCCATCTGTCAGCCTGCGCGCCCTGCTGGCGGGCTGAGCGAAGGGCGGCGGCGCGTCAGCGCCCGCGCAGCACGCGGGCGCGGCCCAGGTGCAGGTTCTTCAAGCCGTGGCCACCGGGATCTTGCCGATACGGCCCTGCCACTCGCGCGGGCCGGTCTGGTGCACGCTGGTGCCGCTGGAGTCCACGGCCACGGTCACCGGCATGTCGCGGACCTCGAACTCGTAGATCGCCTCCATGCCCAGGTCCTCGAAGCCGACGACCTTGGCGCCCTTGATCGCCTTGGCCACCAGGTAGGCGGCGCCGCCGACGGCCATCAGGTAGGCGCTGCGGTGCTGGCGGATGGCCTCGATGGCCACCGGCCCGCGCTCGGCCTTGCCGATCATCGCGATCAGGCCGGTCTTCTCGAGCATCATGCCGGTGAACTTGTCCATGCGCGTGGCCGTGGTCGGGCCGGCGGGGCCGACCACCTCGTCGCGCACCGGGTCCACCGGGCCGACGTAGTAGATGACGCGGTTCGTGAAGTCCACCGGCAGCGTCTCGCCCCGGGCCAGCATGTCCTGGATGCGCTTGTGCGCGGCATCGCGGCCGGTGAGCATGCGGCCGTTCAGCAGCAGCGTGTCGCCGGGTTTCCAGCTCGCCACCTGCTCGCGCGTCAGGGTGTCGAGGTCGACGCGGCGCGACTTGTTGTAGTCCGGCGCCCACTTCACGTCAGGCCACAGGTCCAGGCTCGGCGGCTCCAGGTAGGCCGGGCCCGAGCCGTCGAGCACCACGTGCGCGTGGCGCGTGGCGGCGCAGTTCGGGATCATCGCCACCGGCTTGCTGGCGGCGTGCGTGGGCCAGGTCGCGATCTTCACGTCCAGCACCGTGGTCAGCCCGCCCAGGCCCTGCGCGCCGATGCCCAGCGCGTTGACCTTCTCGTAGAGCTCGATGCGCAGTTCCTCGAGCTTGTTCGACGGGCCGCGGGCGAGCAGCTCGAACATGTCGATCGGCTCCATCAGCACCTCCTTGGCCAGCAGCATGGCCTTCTCGGCCGTGCCACCCACGCCGATGCCCAGCATGCCGGGCGGGCACCAGCCCGCGCCCATGGTCGGCACCGTCTTCAGAACCCAGTCGACGAGGTTGTCGCTCGGGTTCATCATGACGAACTTGCTCTTGTTCTCGCTGCCGCCGCCCTTGGCGGCCACGGTCACGTCCACGGTGTGGCCGGGCACCACCGACATGTGCACCACGGCGGGGGTGTTGTCCTTGGTGTTGCGGCGCTCGAAGATCGGGTCGGCCAGCACCGAGGCGCGCAGCTTGTTGTCGGGGTCGAGGTAGCCGCGGCGCACGCCCTCGTTGACGGCGTCCTCGATCGAGCCCGGGAAGCCCTCGAAGCGCACGTCCATGCCGATCTTCAGGAAGACGTTGACGATGCCGGTGTCCTGGCAGATCGGGCGGTGGCCCTCGGCGCACATCCTGGAGTTGGTCAGGATCTGCGCGATCGCGTCCTTCGCCGCCGGCGAGGCCTCGCGCTGGTAGGCGCGCGCCAGGTGGGCGATGTAGTCAGCCGGGTGGTAGTAGCTGATGTACTGCAGCGCGGCGGCGACGGTGTCGACGAGGTCGGCGTGGCGGATCGTGGTCGTGCTCATGGGCGTCGGGGCGGTCGGGATGGGGTTTGCCCGGGGCCGGGCGGCGCTTGCCGCCAGGTCAGTCAGGCCGAGATGGCAGTGTAGCCACGCGGTCCTGCATGCAGGCTGACGGCGCAGGCCTGGGCGCAGCTGAAGGCCACCCCCGGTGAGATCGCGGGAATGACCGGAGCGTGCGTCAGGATTTGGGGCAAGCGCCGGACAATCCTTCTGCTGTCTTTGTTGCCTTCTCTTCCGCCTCCCCAACGCCCTGCCGATGCACCCCCTGGCGCTCGTCGTCCTGCTGCCCCTGATGCTGGGCACCACGCTGTGCTTCGGGCTCGGCCGTGTCGACACGCCGCTGCGGCGGCGGCTGACGGCCTGGGCCGCAGCGGGCGTGGCAGCGGCGGCGCTGCTGATCCTGCTGGCCCAGGCACCGGCGGTGCTGGCCGGCCAGACGCTGCTGCACCACGTCGAGTGGGTGCCCGCGATCGGCCTGAACGCCAACTTCCGGCTCGACGCGTTGGCGCTGATGTTCGCGGGCCTCATCACCGGCATCGGGCTGCTGGTCATCCTGTACGCCGCCTTCTATCTGCACCACGACGACCCGGCGGGCAAGTTCTTCGGCACGCTGATGCTGTTCATGGCGGCGATGCTGGGCATCGTGCTGTCGGACAACCTGCTGCTGCTGCTGGTGTTCTGGGAGCTGACCAGCCTCTCGTCCTTCCTGCTGATCGGCTACTGGGGCCACCGAGAGGACTCGCGTGCCGGGGCGCGCATGGCCCTCGCGGTCACCGGCGGCGGCGGGCTGGTCATGTTGGCCGGCATCGTCGTGCTCGGGCAGATCGCCGGCACCTACGACCTGTCAGCCATGCTCGGCCGCGGCGCCGAGATCCAGGCGCATCCGCTGTACCCGGTGGCGCTGGGGCTGATCCTGGTGGGCTGCTTTACCAAGAGTGCGCAGGTTCCCTTCCACTTCTGGCTGCCCGAGGCCATGGCCGCGCCGACGCCGGTGTCGGCCTACCTGCATTCGGCCACGATGGTGAAGGCCGGCCTGTTCCTGCTGATGCGCCTGTACCCCGTGCTCGGCGGCACGGCGCTGTTCGAGGGCATCGTCGCCACCACCGGGCTGGTGACCATGGTCTTCGCCGCCTTCGTGGCCGTCTTCAAGCACGACCTGAAGGGGCTGCTGGCCTATTCGACGGTCAGCCACCTCGGGCTGATCACCTTCCTGATCGGGCTCTCGTCGCCGCTGTCGGCGGTGGCGGCGGTGTTCCACATCCTGAACCATGCGGCCTTCAAGGCGGCGCTGTTCATGAGCGCGGGCATCGTCGACCACGAGACCGGCACGCGTGACATGCGCCGCCTCGGCGGCCTGATGGCGGCGATGCCGGTGGTCGGCGGCCTGGTGCTGGTGGCGAGCGCGGCGATGGCCGGCCTGCCGCCCTTCAACGGCTTCATCAGCAAGGAGATGATGCTGCACGAGGCCCTCCACGCCGGCGACAGCGGCTTCTGGGGCGGTGCCTCTTGGGCGGTGGGCGCGCTCGCGACGCTGGGCGGCTTGTTCTCGGCGGCCTACTCGCTGCGCCTGGTGCACGACACCTTCTTCGGCCAGCGCGGCGGTGACTGGCCCAACCCCCATCCGCACGAGCCCCCGCTGGGAATGAAGGCGCCTGTGATGGTGTTCGTCGCGATCTGCGTGTCGGTCGGTCTGGCGCCGATGCTGATCGCCGGCCCGCTGGTGGGCGCGGTGGCCACCGTGGTGCTGGGTGCGCCGGCGCCCGCCTTCGAACTGGCGCTGTGGCACGGCTTCAACCTGCCACTGGCGCTGAGCGCAGTGGCCATCGCCGGCGGCGCGGTGCTGTACGTGTCGTTGCGGCGCGGTGGCGCGCTGCACCGCTACGAGCCGCGTGCCTGGTCGGGCAAGGCGGCCTTCACCGCGGCCTACGCCGGCGCCTTCTCCTGGGCCGGGCGCACCACCTCGCGGCTCGAGACGGGCTCGTTGCAGCGCCACGTGGCATGGCTGGTGGCCACGGCCGTGGTGCTGGCGGCCTGGCCCTTCCTGGGCGCCGACGGCCCTGGGCCCGGGCCCGGCACCCGCGCGCTGCTGCCCGCATCATGGCTGTCGGTGCCGGTGTGGGCGCTGCTGCTGGTCTTCGGTGCGGCGGTGGTGGTGTTGCAGCGCCAGCGCTTCACGGCCACGGTGCTCACGGGCGCGGTGGGGCTGGTGGCCTCGCTGACCTTCGTGGCAATGTCGGCGCCCGACCTGGCGATGACGCAGTTGTCGGTGGACGTGGTGTCCACGGTGTTGCTGCTGATGGGCCTGGCGCTGCTGCCGCAGGTGTCGCCGCGCGAGTCCTCGGGCGCGCGACGGGGTCGGGACGCGCTGCTGGCACTGGCCGGCGGGGGCGGCATCGCCTGGCTGACCTGGCTGATGCTGACCACGGACCACGACTCCATCTCCTGGTTCTTCCTCGAGCAGTCGGTGCCGGCCGGCGGAGGTACGAATGCGGTCAACGTCATTCTGGTGGACTTCCGCGGCTACGACACCTTCGGCGAGATCACCGTGCTGGGCATCGCCGCGGTGGGGGTGCTGGCGCTGCTGGACGGCCTGCGCGCGCACCGTCCTGTGGTCGATCCCGCCGGGTACCCCTGGGGCTTCGCGCGCGAGCCGCTGCTGCTGCGGGTGGGCGCGCGCCTGGTGCTGCCGATGGCGTTGATGGTCACGGCCTACATCTTCTGGCGCGGCCACGGTCTGCCCGGCGGCGGTTTCATTGCCGGGCTCGTCACGGCGGTGGCGCTGGTGCTCCAGTACATGGCCACTGGTCAGGCCCGTGCCGAGTCGGTGCTGCAGGCGGGTGGCGGCACGCGCTACACGCGCTGGATCGGCCTGGGCCTGGCGGTCGCCGGCCTCACCGGCGTGGGCGCCTTCTTCCTGGGCCACCCCTTCCTGACCAGCGCGCACGGGCACCCCGTGGTGTCGGTGCTGGGCGAGTTGCCCCTGGCCACCGCGGCGATCTTCGACCTCGGGGTCTACATCACGGTGGTGGGTGCGACGATGCTGATGCTCTCGGCGCTGGGCGCGGCGAGCAAGGAGCCCGGTCCTGCGCGAGCCGGGTCGGCAGCGGCGGGAGGGGCGCGCTGATGTCCATGGAGTTCCTGGTCGCCAGCGGCATCGGCTGGATCGTCGCCTGCGGCATCTACCTGCTGCTGCGCGGGCGCACCTTCACCGTGGTGCTCGGCCTCACGCTGCTGGGCTATGCGGTCAACGTCTTCATCTTCGCCATGGGCCGCCTGTGGGCGGGCGCGCCCCCCATCGTCATCGGCGACGGGCCCTTCGCCGATCCGCTGCCGCAGGCGCTGGTGCTGACAGCCATCGTCATCGGCTTCGCGACCACCGGCTTCGTGATCGAACTCGCGCTGCGCAGCCGGCACGACAACGGCAGCGACCACGTCGACGCGCGGCCGGACGCGGCCCAAGGCGCGCAGGGCGCGGGGCCCGCCGCGGCCGGGCCGGGTACGGGGGGCGGCCAGTGAACGCGATGGTTCCCGCGCTGGTGCCCGCGGCGCTCACGCAGCACCTGCCGGTGCTGGTGGTGCTGCTGCCAGCCTTCACCGCGATAGCCCTGCTGCTGCTGGGCGACCACGGCGGCGACGCGCACGGGGGCCACGCCCACCCGCGGCTGCAGTGGGCGCGGCGCATCGGCCTGGCCTCGGTGCTGCTCGGCTTGCTGTTGGCGGCGGTGGCGGTGGCGCAGGCCGCCGGCGGTGTGCTCGCCGCCTACCGCGTGGGCGATTGGCCTGCACCCTACGGCATCGTGCTCGTCGTCGACCGTCTCAGCGCGATGATGCTGCTGCTGACCAGCCTGGTGGCCGTGCCGGTGCTCTGGTACGCCAGCGGCGGCTGGGACGCACACGGACGCTACTTCCACGCGATGTTCCAGTTCCAGTTGATGGGCTTGAACGGTGCCTTCGTCACCGGCGACCTGTTCAACCTGTTCGTCTTCTTCGAGGTGCTGCTGATCGCTTCCTACGTGCTGATGGTGCACGGGCAGGGCGGGCAGCGCTTCAAGGTCGGCCTGCACTACGTGGTGCTGAACCTGTGCGCCTCGGCGCTGTTCCTCGTCGGCGTGTCGCTGCTCTATGCCCGCACGGGCACCCTGAACCTGGCCGACCTGGCGCTGCGTGTGCCCATGGTGGCGGCGCCGGACGCGGCGGTGGTGAAGGCGGCGGCCCTGGTGCTGCTGGTGGTCTTCGGCTTCAAGGCGGCCTTGGCGCCGCTGTCGCTGTGGCTGCCGGCGACCTATGCCGCGGCCGCGGCGCCGGTGGCTGCGCTCTTCGCGATCATGACCAAGGTGGGCGTCTACGCCATCGTCCGCGTGCACGGCGTCGTCTTCGGCCCGGAGGCCGGCGCCTCGGCCTTCACCGTCGAGCCCGTGCTGCTGCCGCTGGCCCTGCTCACCTGTGGGGTCGGCGTGCTGGGCGCGATGGCCGCGCACACGCTCGAGCGCCTGGTGGCCTGGTTGACGGTGGCCTCGGTCGGCACCATCCTGGTCGGCGTGGGCCTGTTCGGCAGCGCCGGCTGGGCCGCGTCGCTGTACTACCTGGTCAACAGCACGCTGGTGGTGGCGGGCCTGTTCCTGCTGGCAGAACTCGTGGCCTCGCAGCGTGGCGACGCCGCCGACCGGCTCGAGCCGGCGGTGCCGGTGGCGCAACCGGTGCTGCTGGGATCGATGATGCTGCTGGCCGCGGCCTCGGCGGCGGGGCTGCCGCCCTTGCCGGGATTCATCGGCAAGCTCCTGATGCTGGAGGCGGCCAGCGCCCACGCCTGGCAGGCGGCGATCTGGACCACGCTGCTGGGCGTGGGCTTCCTCACCCTGGTCGGCCTGGCGCGGGCCGGCAGCCTGCTGTTCTGGCATGTGCGTGACGATGCGCCCGGCAGCACCGCGGGCGCAAGCCCGAAACTGGTCTCGGCCACGCTGGCGCTGCTGGCTGCCACGGTGGCGATGAGTGTCTGGGCTGCGCCCATCCAGCGCTACACGGCGCGGGCCGCCGCGCAGTTGCTGGATCGCGAGGCCTACGCCCGTGCCGTGCTCGGCGAGGCTGGCCTGGGCGCGCAGACGACGCGGCCCTACCGCTTCCCGCCGGCGCCGGGGAGTGCGTCAGGGGCCGCACCAGCCGGGGAGGGCGGGAGATGAAGTCCGGACCTGCCGACACGCGTGCGGGCGCACGGGGGCGGCCGGGCTGGTTCGCCCACCCGTGGTTGTCGCTGCTGCTGGCGGCGCTGTGGCTGCTGATGCAGCAGAGCCTGGCCCCGGCCCACCTGCTGTCGGCCGCGGTGCTGGCCCTGGCCGTGCCGCGCCTGGTGCACGGTTTCCTCGGGCCGGCCAGCCGGGTGCATTCCCTGCCGGCGGTTGCGCGGCTGTGCGTCGTTGTGCTGTGGGACATCGTGGTGTCGAACGCGGTGGTCGCGCGCATCGTGCTCGACCCGCGCGCGCAGCCCCGGCCGTGCTGGGTACCGGTGGTTCTGGACACCGCGCACCCGACGGCCGTCGCGCTCTTCGCCTCCATCATCACGATGACGCCGGGCACGGTCTCCTGCATCGTCGACGACGAGCGCGGGGAAATCCTGGTGCACGCGCTGGACTGCGACGACCCGCAGGCCATGGCAACGCAGATGAAGCAGCGCTACGAGCGGCCGCTGCGGCAGATCTTCGAGGGGGTGGACCCATGATCGACCTGGCCCTGGACTTCGCCTTCGGCTGCGTCGGCCTGGCGCTGGTGCTGTGCACCTGGCGCCTGGTGCGCGGGCCCGAGGCGCCGGACCGCGTGCTGGCGCTCGACACCCTCTACGTGAACGTGGTGGCGCTGGTCGTGCTGCTGGGCATGCGGCTGCAGACCGCCTTGTTCTTCGAGGCGGCGCTGCTGATCGCGCTGCTGGGCTTCGTCGGCACGGTGGCGCTGTCGCGCTACCTCAGCCGCGGCGATGTCATCGAGTGAGCCGGGGCAGGAGACAAGAGCGTATGGACGAGCTTCACTGGGCGCTGCAGGCGCTGATTGCCGCGCTGCTGGTGGTGGCGGGCGTGTTCGCGCTCGTCGGCGCCGTGGGCATGCTGCGCTTCCCGGATTTCTTCATGCGGCTGCACGCGCCGACCAAGGCCACCACGCTGGGCGTGGGCGGCGTGCTGCTGGCGAGCATGGTGCTGAGCTGGGCACGCGGCAGCTTCGGCGTGCACGAGCTCCTGATCACGATCTTCCTCTTCGTGACCGCGCCGATCTCGGCCAGCCTGCTGGCCAAGGCGGCTCTTCACCTGCGCGCGCCGTCCAAGGCCGGGCAGGCCCCGGGCGACCGGCGCTGAACGCGCCGCGGCGTGCGGCGCCGCGTTCAGTGCTTGCCGTTACCGGCCGGCGAGGACATCAGCCGGTCGGCCAGCGCGATGGCAAGTGCCGAGAACAGAAAGGCGACGTGGATCAGGGTCTGCCACAGCAGTACCTTGTCGCTGTAGTTCTCGGCATTGATGAAGGTCTTCAGCAGGTGGATCGAGCTGATGCCGATGATGGCAGTGGCGAGCTTGACCTTCAGCACCGAGGCGTTGACGTGGCTCAGCCACTCGGGCTGGTCGGGGTGACCTTCCAGGTTCAGGCGCGAGACGAAGGTCTCGTAGCCTCCGATGATCACCATGATCAGCAGGTTGCTGATCATGACGACATCGATCAGCCCGAGCACGACGAGCATGATCACGGTCTCGTTCAGCTTGGGTACCCAGTCCGGACCGACCTTGTAGCCGATGCTCTTGATCAGCATGTCCAGGGCGGCCTTGTCGCCGAACGCGGCCTCCACCAGGTGCACCAGCTCGACCCAGAAGTGAAAGACGTAGACCGCCTGCGCCAGGATCAGGCCCAGGTACAGCGGGAGCTGCAGCCAGCGGCTGGCGAAGATCATCGCGGGCAGGCCGCGCAGCGGGGTGGAATGGTTCATTGGTGGCCCAGGGAAAACCCGCGGATTGTAGGGTCGGCCCCATGTCGGCGGTGTGTCGTCGCGCGCACCAGAGTAAGGCCATAGTCAGAGGTCTTGGACACAGTTCGATGTGCTGGCTCACCCCGCCGGCGCACTCCCGCGACCCCCGACGAAATCAGGAGACCCCATGTCGAGCGACCAAGCCACCGCCTTGAAGACCTACCTGCCGCCCGCCGAGCTGGTGGCCCATGCCGCGGTGTCGGGGATGACCGCCTACCAGGCCCTGTGCGCCGAGGCCGAGCGCGACTACGAAGGCTACTGGGCGCGCCTGGCGCGCGAGCTCGTCACCTGGAAGACGCCGTTCACGAAGGTGCTGAACGCGTCCAACGCGCCGTTCTACAAGTGGTTCGAGGACGGCACGCTCAACGTGTCCTACAACTGCCTGGACCGCAACGTCGAGCGCGGCCTGGGCGACAAGACCGCCATCGTCTTCGAGGCGGACGACGGCGCGGTCACGCGCGTCAGCTACCGCGAGCTGCTGGCCCAGGTGGGCCGCATGGCCAACGCGCTGAAGGCGCGCGGCGTGAAGAAGGGCGACCGCGTCGTCATCTACATGCCGATGAGCGTGGAGGGCGTGGTGGCGATGCAGGCCTGCGCGCGCATCGGCGCCACGCACTCGGTGGTCTTCGGCGGCTTCTCGGCGCAGAGCCTGCGCGACCGCATCGAGGACGCCGGTGCCGTCATGGTCATCACCGCCGACCAGCAGGTGCGCGGCGGCAAGCAACTGCCGCTGAAGGCCATCGTCGACGAGGCCCTGGGCCTGGGCGGTTGCGACAGCATCCGCGACGTCATCGTCTACCGCCGCACCGGCGGGGCGGTGAACTGGAACCCGGCGCTCGACCGCTGGATGCACGAGCTGACCGACGCGGCGGCCGAGGCCTGCGAGCCCGAGTGGGTCGAGGCCGAGCACCCCTTGTTTCTGCTCTACACCTCGGGCTCCACCGGCAAGCCCAAGGGCGTGCAGCACGCCACCGGCGGCTACCTGCTGCACGCGGCGCTGACGATGAAGTGGACCTTCGACCTGAAGCCCGCCGACATCTTCTGGTGCACGGCCGACATCGGCTGGGTCACCGGCCACACCTACATCACCTACGGGCCGCTGGCGCTGGGCGGCACCGAGATCGTGTTCGAGGGCATTCCCACCTTCCCCGATGCCGCGCGCTTCTGGAAGATGATCGAGAAGCACAAGGTCACGATCTTCTACACCGCGCCCACCGCGATCCGTTCGCTCATCAAGGCGGCCGAGGGGAACGACGCCGTGCACCCGCGCAACAGCGACCTCTCCAGCCTGCGCATCCTGGGCTCGGTGGGCGAGCCCATCAACCCCGCTGCCTGGGAGTGGTACCACCAGCACATCGGCGGCGGCCGCTGCCCCATCGTCGACACCTTCTGGCAAACCGAGACCGGCGGCCACATGATCACGCCGCTGCCGGGCGCCACGCCGCTGGTGCCGGGCTCGTGCACGCTGCCCTTCCCGGGCATCCAGGCGGCCATCGTCGACGAGACCGGCAACGACGTGCCCAACGGGCAGGGCGGCATCCTCGTCGTCAAGAAGCCCTGGCCGAGCATGATCCGCACGATCTACGGCGATCCCGAGCGCTTCAAGAAGAGCTACTACCCGCCCGAGCTCAAGGGCTACTACCTGGCGGGCGACGGATCCATCCGCGACGCGAAGACCGGGTACTTCACGATCACCGGCCGCATCGACGACGTGCTGAACGTCTCGGGGCACCGCATGGGCACGATGGAGATCGAGTCCGCGCTCGTGAGCTGCACCGAGCTGGTGGCCGAGGCTGCGGTCGTCGGCCGCCCCGACGAGACCACCGGCGAGGCCATCTGCGCCTTCGTGGTGCTCAAGCGCCCGCGCCCGACCGGCGACGAGGCGAAGAAGATCGCCAACGAGCTGCGCAACTGGGTCGCCAAGGAGATCGGCCCGATCGCCAAGCCCAAGGACATCCGCTTCGGCGACAACCTGCCCAAGACCCGCTCGGGCAAGATCATGCGCCGCCTGCTGCGCAGCATCGCCAAGGGCGAAGCCATCACCCAGGACACCTCGACCTTGGAAAATCCGGCCATCCTCGATCAGTTGGCTCAGACCAACTGATCGAGGATGAAGCCTGCCGCGACAGCGGCAGGCGTTCGGCGCAGCCGATGGCCGGATTTCGGCGTAGCCAGAACCCCGCGCACCCAGATATTTGACTTTGGAAATATCGCTGCCTACACTGCGTCCGAGCCGGCGCGGTGCAGGTCGCGGCGGCGGGGTTCGAGGGGGTCCGGGGCCGGCAGGCGCGGGCCGCAGCCACGAGGAGCACGCCGCGCATGGCCGAGAGATCCTTCGTCGAAGAAGTCCGCAAGCTGCGCCTGGGTGAGGGCGAGGTGTTCCACGGCGAGGGCATCCTCGCCGTCACGAAGGCCCTGCTCGAATCGGGCGTCGCCTACGTCTCGGGCTACCAGGGTGCGCCGATCTCGCACCTGATGGACGTGCTGGCCGACGCGCAGGACATCCTCGCCGAGCACGGCATCCACTTCGAGCACAGCGCGAGCGAGGCCACGGCCGCGGCGACGCTGGCGGCCAGCGTGAACTACCCGCTGCGCGGGGCCTGCACCTTCAAGAGCACGGTGGGCACCAACGTCGCGAGCGACGCGCTGGCCAACCTGGCCTCGGGCGGGGTCACCGGCGGCGCCCTCGTCATCGTCGGCGAGGACTACGGCGAGGGCTCCTCGATCATGCAGGAGCGCAGCCACGCCTTCGCGATGAAGTCGCAGATCTGGCTGCTCGACCCGCGCCCGAACCTGCCGTCCATCGTCCAGGCGGTGAAGGACGGCTTCGAACTCAGCGAGGCCAGCCACACGCCGGTGATGTTGCAGCTGCGCATCCGCGCCTGCCACGTGCACGGGCAGTTCGTCGCCAGCGCCAACCAGCGGCCCGCCTTCACGCTGCGCGAGGCGCTTGAGCAGCCGCGCCGCGACACGAACCGCATCGTGCTGCCGCCGGCGAGCTTCCTGCACGAGAAGGAGAAGATCCAGCAGCGCTGGCCCGCGGCGGTGCGCTTCATCCAGGAGCGAGGCCTCAACGAGTTCTTCGACGCCGCGCCCGGCGGCTTCGACGACCTGGGCATCGTCGTCCAGGGCGGGCACTACAACACCCTGCTGCGCGTGCTCGAGCGCCTGGGCCTGGCCGACGTCTTCGGCCGCAGCCGCGTGCCGCTGTACGTGCTCAACGTCACCTACCCGCTGGTGGACGACGAGGTGCTGCGCTTCTGCCGTGGCAAGCGCGCGGTGCTGATGGTGGAGGAGGGGCAGCCCAACTACCTGGAGCAGAACGTCGCCGCGATCCTGCGCGCCGGCGGCTGCGACACGGCGCTGCACGGCAAGGACGTGCTGCCGGTGGCCGGCGAGTACACCGCCGCCGAGGTGCTGGCCGGCGTGCGCGCCTTCCTCGAGCGCCACGGCCGCCTGCCCGAGGCCGCCGTCGCGCTGCCGCGGCCGGGCCCGATCGAGCTGCCGGCCGGCGTGACGGTGCACGCGCGCCCGCCGGGCTTCTGCACCGGCTGCCCCGAGCGGCCGATCTTCACCGCGATGAAGCTGGTCGAGCGCGAACTCGGCGAGCACCACGTCTCGGCCGACATCGGCTGCCACCTGTTCTCGATCCTGCCGCCGTTCAACCTGGGCAACACGACGATGGGCTACGGCCTGGGCACGGCCGGCGCCGCGGCGCTCAACGTGCCGGCATCCAAGCGCGCGATCAGCGTGATGGGCGACGGGGGTTTCTGGCACAACGGCCTGACCAGCGGCATCGCCAACGCGGTGTTCAACCGCTCGGACAACCTGACCGTCGTCGTCGACAACAGCTACACCTCGGCCACCGGCGGGCAGGACATCCTGTCGTCCAAGGCCGCCAATCCCACGCGCAGCACCGGCCACGCGATCGAGTCCGCGGTGCGCGGCGTGGGGGTGCAGTGGGTCCGGACCGTCACCCACACCTACGACCTGGCGCAGATGAAGGCGGCGCTGAAGGAGGCGCTGACCACGCGCGAGCGCGGGCCCAAGGTCATCGTCGCGCAGAGCGAATGCATGCTCAACCGCCAGCGGCGCGAGAAGCCGCTGCAGCGCCAGCGCGCCGCCGCCGGCGAGCGCGTGGTGCGCGAGCGCTTCGGCGTCGACCCCGACACCTGCACCGGCGACCACTCCTGCATCCGCCTGTCGGGCTGCCCCTCTCTGACGGTCAAGCCCAACCCCGACCCGCTGCGCACCGACCCGGTGGCCGCGGTGGTCGATTCCTGCGTGGGCTGCGGGCTGTGCGGCGAGGTGTCGCACGCGGCGGTGCTCTGCCCCTCGTTCTACAAGGCGCGCATCGTGACCAACCCCACGCGCGCCGACCGCTGGCGCGAGGCGCTGCGCGCGCGCGTGATCGGCTGGCTGCAGGCGCGCGCGACGGCGCGGCGGGCCCGGTATGCGTTCTGACGATTCCGCACTCCCGGCGGCCACCGGCCCGGGCCCGGCCGAGGGCGGGCCGCGCCTGATCAAGATCGCCATCCTCGCCATGGGCGGGGAGGGCGGCGGCGTGCTGGCCGACTGGCTGGTCAGCCTGGCCGAGGCGCACGGCCACCTCGCGCAGACGACCTCGGTGCCCGGCGTCGCGCAGCGCACCGGCGCCACCATCTACTACGTCGAGATGTTCCCGGCCGCGGCGGCGCATCAGGCCGGCCGCGCGCCGGTGATGGCGCTGATGCCGATGCCGGGGGACGTGGACATCGTCCTCGCCTCAGAGCTGATGGAGGCCGGCCGGGCGGTGCAGCGCGGCCTCGTGACGCCCGGGCGCACCACGCTGCTGACCTCCACCCACCGCGTCTACGCCATCGCCGAGAAGACCTCGATGGGCGATGGTCGCGCCGACAGTGGCGCCCTGCTGGACCTGGCGCGCGGCGCGGCGCGGCGCTTCGTCGGCTTCGACATGGCTCAGGCGGCCGAGGAATCGGGCAGCGTGATCAGCGCGGTGCTGTTCGGTGCCCTCGCCGCCACTGGCGAACTGCCTTTCACGCGCGCGCAGTTCGAGTCGACGATTGAGCAGGGTGGGGTGGGCGTCAAGGCAAGCCTGCGCGCCTTCGCCGCGGCCTACGGGCGCGCCGCGCAGGCCGCTGACGGCCCGGCGGCCGCGCCCGGGCCCGTCCAGGCCGGCGCCGCGCCGGCGACGAGCCTGCCGCGCGCGGCCGACCCCGCCGTCCAGGCGTTGCTGGAGCGGGCCGTTCAGGCCCACGGCGCAGACGCCGACACCTGGTGCCTCGTGCTCGAGGGCATGCGCCGCACGGTGGACTACCAGGACCCGGCCTACGGGGCGCACTACCTCGACCGCCTGGACGCCGTGCGCGACGCGGTCCGGGCGGCCGAGCCCGCCGTCGCCAGCACGCTCGTGCGCGAGGCGGCGCGCCACCTCGCGCTGTGGATGAGCTGGGAGGACACGATCCGCGTGGCCGACCTGAAGACGCGCGACTCGCGCTTCGCCCGCGTGCGCGGCGAGGTCCGCGCCGGCGCCGACCAGGTGCTCGCGATCCAGGAGTACCTGCACCCGCGCCTGCAGGAGATCGCCGAGACCCTGCCCGCGCCGCTCGGGCGCTGGCTGCTGGCCTCGGGCGCGCCGCGGCGCTGGGTCGAGCGCCTGGCCGCGCGCGGGCGCGTGGTCGAGACGAGCTCGCTGCGCGGCTACCTGATGCTCGCCGCCGTGGCCTCGATGCGGCGCTGGCGCCGCTCGACGCTGCGCTACGCGCTGGAGAACGCGCGCATCGAGGACTGGCTGGCCGAGCTCTGCGCCGTCGCGCCGGTCGACCCGGCGCTCGCGGTCGAGATCGCGCGCTGCCAGCGCCTGGTCAAGGGCTATGGCGACACGCACGCGCGCGGCTGGCGCAACTTCGAGACGCTGCGCGCCGCCTGGCGCAGCCCCGCGCGCCCGGCCCCGGCGCTGCTGGCCGAGCTGCGCGAGGCCGCGCTGGCTGACGAGCACGGGCGGGCGCTGCAGGCTGCGCTGCGCCGGCACGGACTGGCCGCCTGAGGAAGCGCCCGCCCGAACGCCCCCGCCCCGGAGGACCCCGCCATGCCACGAACCTCCCGCTACCGAGACCACCCCGAGGCCGTGGCCGCGCTCGTGCGCGAGACCGAGGTCCACCGCGACTGCTACATCGACCCCGAGGTCTTCGCCCTCGAGATGGAGCACCTGTTCGCCAACACCTGGGTCTACGTCGGTCATGCCAGCCAGGTGCCGCAGCCGGGCGACGCCTACGCCACCACGGTGGGCGACCAGCCGGTGCTCATGGTGCGCCAGGCCGACGACAGCCTGCGCGTGCTGCACAACCGCTGCGCCCACAAGGGCGTGCAGCTCGTGCCCGAGGGACCGGCGCACGTGGGCAACATCCTGCGCTGCCCCTACCACGCCTGGACCTACCGCACCGACGGCTCGCTGCTGGCGACGCCGCTGCGCGAGGGCTATGCCAACCCGGCCTTCCAGCAGTCCGAGGCGAAGCGCGGGCTCGCCCCGGTGGGTGCCCTGCGCGTCTACCGCGACTTCGTCTTCTGCCGCCTCAACCCCGAGGGCGTGAGCTTCGAGGACTACTTCGGCGATTCGCTGAGCACGCTGGACAACATGGTCGACCGCTCGCCCGAGGGCCGGCTCGAGGTGGCCGGGGGCGTCTTCCGCTACCTGCACCGCTGCAACTGGAAGATGCTGGTCGACAACCAGACCGACACCTGCCACCCGATGGTGGCGCACCAGTCCTCGGCCGGCACGGCGGTGCGGGTGTGGCAGGCGGCGCCGCCCGGCACGCCCAAGCCGATGGCGGTGGAGCTGTTCGCGCCCTTCGTCAACCCCTATGAGTTCTTCGAGAAGATGGGCATCCGCGTCTGGGAGAACGGGCACGGCCACACCGGCGTGGCCGACTCGCTGCACGCCGGCTACTCGCCCATCCCCGGCTACTGGGACGCGATGGTGGCGGCCTATGGCGAGGAGCGGGCGAGCCGCATCCTGGGCGAGGTGCGGCACAACACGATCTACTTCCCGAACATCATGGTCAAGGGGCCGATCCAGACGCTGCGCCTGTTCAAGCCGCTGGCGGCCGACCGCACGCTGGTGGAGTCCTGGACCTTCCGTCCCGTGGGCGCGCCCGACCTGCTGTTCGAGCGCACGCTGATGTACAACCGCCTGATCAACGCGCCGACCTCGGTCGTCGGCCACGACGACCTCGAGGTCTACGAGCGCTCGCAGGAGGGCCTGCGCAGCCGCGGCGCCGAGTGGGTCAACCTGGGCCGCCTGTACGACCCCGCCGAGCGCGGCCAGGCCACGGCGGTCACCAACGGCACGAACGAATGGCAGATGCGCAACCAGATGCGCGCCTGGGTGCGCTACATGACGGCCACGATGGGGGCATCCCCGGGCCGGGCCGCGGCGGGCGGTGCGGGTGGCGCTGCCGGCACCGCGCAGGAGATGCCGGCATGAACGCGGCGTCCATCCCCACCGACCGCGAGCTCGTCGACTTCGTCTACCGCGAGGCCCGACTGCTCGACGAGCAGCGCTTCGAGGACTGGCTGGCGCTGTTCGCCGACGACGGCTGGTACTGGATGCCGCTGGCCCCGGGCCAGACCGACGCCCGGCTGCACGCCTCGCTGATGCACGAGGACAAGCTGCTGCTGCAGGTGCGCATCGAGCGCCTGCGCGGTGCGCGCACCTACTCGCAGCAGCCTGCGAGCCGCAGCCACCACCTGCTGCAGGCCCCGACGGTGGAGTCGCGCGACGAGGCCGCCGGGGTCTACACCACGCGCTGTGCCTTCCACTACGTGGAGACGCGGCGCGACGAGCAGCAGCTGCACGCCGGCTGGGCCACGCACACCCTGGTGACCACGCCGGCGGGGCTGCGCATCCGCCTCAAGCGCGTGGACCTCGTCAACTGCGACGCCGCCTTCGGCAACCTGCAGCTCTTCATGTGACGCCTCCGCCGCCCATGATCCCGACCCCGCACGGCGCTTCGGCCGCCGACCCCGACACCGCGGCAGTGGCCGAGGCCGCAGTCCAGCCCACCGTGGCCGCGGCCTTCGCGGCCGCAGCCGCCGCCTGGGCCGACCTGCCCTTCCTGCAGGTGCTGCCCGAGACGGCGCAGGCCTGTGGCATCGAGCCCGGCGAGCTGAGCTATCGTGACGCGCTGGCCCGCGTGCAGGCGTTGCGGGCGGCCTACGCCGCCGCCGGCTACGGGGCCGGCCACCGTGTGGGCCTGCTGCTGGATAACCGTCCCGCCTTCCTGCTGCACTGGTTCGCGCTGAACGGGCTCGGCGTCTCGGTCGTGCCGATCAATGCCGACCTGCGCTCGGCCGAGCTCGAGTACCTCGTCGGGCATTCCGAGATCGCGCTTGCC